>JBHIEV010000033.1:0-13009 GCA_046760805.1 Bathyarchaeia archaeon | reverse complement strand
CAGGATTCGGAGTTCTTCTTTTGCCAACTTCTTTAGCGATCTCCCTCGTGACAGAGAGATGAACCCATTTACGTCTCATAGACCTTAAGCCTTTCTTCAAGATCTTCGAAGCGGACTCTGAGGTGGTCCCAGGGTACAAAACCCCAACACTCTCATCCTCAGGCAGGTCTACCTCCACATCTATCGTATGACCATATAATGCCCTTATCTTTCCACCCACGATCTGGAACCTAGTCTTGTCACTTGCCTGCACTATGTCTCTGATGAAAGCCTCGTCAACATCGTATCTCTCCCCAACCCTCCTCAAAAGCTTGTCCAATCTCACAAACCCCCTCCCATCCATCTGCAAACCAATAGGGTTATGCCTCAGCAAGTAACTCATGAACTTACTTACTTCAACCCTGCAGCGGACACTATCTTCCATAAGCCAACTTGAAGACTACATTAATAAAGAATTACGGATATTAAGAGCGGTAAGGAAATCATCGAAGAGAGCAGAAACTGTAGTGTGTGATGTCTGTGGCATCAGAGAGAAACTGGAAACGCTTAGCCTTTAGATGGACAGCCCGTGAGGGTGCAGTTGCTATAATTCTGTTCTTTGGTCTGACAATACTCATTCAATACATCACAGTCTACCTTTTTAGATCCCATGGTCTGACAGATACACAAACATTCCAGCTATCCCTAGCTACCTTCACCATAACCATCAGCCCACTATTCCATCTCATACCGCTCGGCGTGATTGCTGTCCTTACTTCCAGCTGGACATACCTCACAAGATACATCGCCAGAGTGCCCCACGGAAAACCGCCTGCAAAAAAGCCACCAGCGAAGCAGAGAAAACCGATCAAAAGAGTGAAGAAGAAACGTTTCAAGTGGTTCAGAAATCTTTCCAGAAGGCTTTCTCGAACTCTAAAGACCTTCCATTACCGTGTGAAGGCAGGCATCCTCAGAATCCACGGCGTCTCACCTGTAATGCAACGTCTCTTCTTCGCTAGAGCCGCAATCAAAGGTACAGCGACCATCATCTTGGTCTTCCTCGTATCGTTTCTAATTCTAAACCTCATGGGATATCCAAGCCTTATTCATGACCTAGTCGTCGACCTCTATCGGACCAATCAATCGTTCCACGGATTTGTAATGAGAACAATCGAGATCGCTGACTCAATAGGGCGAACTTTGTCTCCAATAGGATTGTTAGCCTCAGCCATCAACGGCACCCTTACTTCAGCCTCTCCAAGTTTCAGAGGTGCCCTTGAGGGCTTTGTTACATCCACAACTGCACCAATGGCTGAGCAAGACCTCACGTGGAAGTATATCATCTATCAAAACATTGCTGCATGGATCTCGGCGATCGTAGCCTTGACTTATGGGCAATACACATCCCGCCTCTTCCGCCGTCACAGAAGATGATGAACAATTCTAACTGGACGATAGCACAGCATGGTCTGAAGGCGGTGAAGCACGAGCACTGTTTAACGTTTATATAAGAGAATGATAATATTTATATAGAAGAGCTAAGCTTTGCCCTAGCCGCTTCAACTTGCTGATACAAAAATGACAGAACAATTGGTCACCCAAATCCGATGCCCGGAATGTGGAAGCTCGCATATCGTCCACGACAGAGAAACCGGTGAATTCGTCTGTGGCGAATGCGGGGTTGTTATAGTAGAGGGCATGCTGTCTCAGAAACCAGAGTGGAGAGCCTTCACTCCAGAAGAAAGGCGTGAAAAAGGCAGAGCGGGATCTCCCACCGACTACACACGCTATGACAAGGGCTTACCAACCACAATAACAGTAGATCGCGATGCCTTCGGTCGACCGCTTCCCCCTGAAGTTAGGCGTCAAATGTGGCGCCTACGAAAGTGGCACATTCGGTCTCAAATACATGCCTCCGAAAGCCGAAACCTCATGCACGCCATGAACGAACTGGAAAGGCTTTCTGACAAGCTGCACATACCATCCTCAATTCGAGGCAGGACGGCAATCCTATATCGCAAAGCCCTCGGCGAAGGTTTAGTTCGAGGCAGATCCATAGCCGCCATCGTCGCTGGAGCTTTGTACGCTGCTTGTAGGCTTGCCGAAATCCCCAAGAGTTTGAAGGAGGTGGCAGAGGCCAGCACTCGCGATGAGAAAGAGGTCGCGAGATCTTATCGTTTACTCGTTCGCAGACTGAAACTGGAGATGCCGATTCACGACCCGTTGCATTACATCTCAAAGATCGCTGAGAAGGCCGGACTGTCTGGAGAGATTCAGGGGCAAGCTGTCAGAATCCTTCGAGAAGCTCAGCGCAAACGCTTAGCCATAGGAAAAGATCCGAGAGGGGTTGCGGCTGCTGCACTATACATCGTCTGCAAGCAGAAAGGAAAGAAGATAACACAGAAGGAGATAGCATCCGCAGCGAACATAACTGAAGTCACACTGAGGAATCGAAAAAGGGGACTGACAAAAGGGCTAGACCTAGAAGGTTAACGAACCGAGCTGAAACCCTCCTTTTTAGCGCAATTCTAAAGTATTTCAATGCTCTACAGAATCGCTATGGTCGATTTAAAGGGCAGAGACATAATATCCGTCTCAGATCTCTCACAGAAAGAGATCCAACTAATTCTCGAGAAGACCAAAGAACTGAAAATGAGTGTCGAAAAGAGGAGAGACTTGCTTTCGGGAAGAATATTGGGGCTCCTCTTTGAAAAGCCATCCACCAGAACCAGAGCCAGTTTTGAGGCAGCCATGATGCAGCTCGGGGGAAAAGTCATCTACATGCGCCCCGACGAACTTCAACTGGGGCGGGGCGAGCCAGCAAAAGACACAGCCAGAGTCTTGACAGAGTATCTTGACGCTCTAGTCCTGAGAACCCACAAACATGCGACCTTAGATGAGTTCGCTCAATACTGCAACATTCCAGTGATAAACGGCTTAAGCGATCTTGAACATCCAACCCAAATCCTCTGCGATCTATACACGATTCAAGAAGCAAAAAACAGGCTTAAAGACCTGAATTTTGCATGGATTGGTGACGGAAACAACGTCTGCAACTCGTGGCTTCTGGGAGCCAGCATTGCGGGAATGAACATCCGTGTGGCTACCCCAAAAGGATACGAACCAAACACAGAAATCGTGAAAGAAGCGAAGAAACTCGCCCACAAGTCTGGTTCTACGATAGAAATGACGATAGATCCCAAAGAGGCCGCGAGAAATGCGGATGTCCTGTATACAGATGTCTGGATCAGCATGGGACAAGAGAGAGAGGCTGAAAAACGAGTAAGAGCCTTTCAAGGGTACCAAATAAACAATGACTTGTTGAAGATGGCAAGGGAAGATGCGGTTGTAATGCACTGTCTACCAGCACACAGAGGTATGGAGATCACGGAGAACGCATTAGAAGGCAAAAAAAGCATCGTCTGGAAACAGTCGGAGAACAAGCTTCACGGCGCGAAAGCAATTTTGTCTCTGGTGATTAGCTGACTTTTTCCCATAGTCTTTACTGATTTCAGGGTTTTGAAAGGTGGTTTTTTGGGCAAGAGAATAGTAGTCGCTTTGGGTGGAAATGCGATAAAAAGACCTGAAGACAGAGGAACAATTGAGGAGCAATTGGATGCGGTCTCCAAGACCTGTGATGAACTACTTAAGATGGTTGGGGAAGGGCACGAAATCGTCATAACTCATGGGAATGGTCCCCAAGTGGGCGCTCTCTTGATACAGAACGAGGAAGCTATGGGAAAGGTTCCGCAGATGCCATTGGATGTCTGTGGAGCCGAGAGCCAAGCTTGGATAGGATATATGATCCAACAAACACTGCGCAGCAAACTCAAGAAAGTGGGAATCAGCAAAGACATCGTAACGGTCATAACTCAAGTCAAAGTCGACCCAGACGATCCAGCCTTTGAAAACCCGACCAAGCCAGTTGGTCCGTTCTACACCGAAGAGCAGGCAGAGAAGCTGAGAAGAGAGAAGGGATACGCCATTAGAGAGATCGAGGAGAACAGGTATAGAAGAGTTGTACCGTCTCCGGAGCCGAAAAGCATAGTGGAAATAGGCGCGATCCAGAGGCTAGTGGAGGCTGGTGTCATAGTGGTCGCCTCGGGAGGAGGCGGAGTTCCCGTGATTGAAAGGGGCGATGGCAGACTGGAAGGGGTAGAAGCCGTAATTGACAAGGATTTGGCTGGAGAGATTCTTGCGAGAGAAACTAAGGCGGACATCATGCTCTTTCTCACGAACATTCAGGGGGTTGCCATCGACTATGGTGAAAAGAGTCAGAGGTTTCTGGAGAAAATGACACTAGAGGAAGCTAGGAACCATTTGATGAACGGTGAGTTTCCTCTAGGAACAATGGGTCCCAAGATAAGAGCAGCGATAAGATTCTTGGAGTCTGGTGGCGAGAAGGCTGTGGTTTCTTGTTTGGAAAACGCGTTTGAAGCCTTGAATGGACTAGCGGGCACGACAATAACTCGGTAATCTCATGTACTCATTCGTAACAATTCATGAGCTTTTTTTAGCACGTTTCTGGCGTTCTTAAACGCTAGTTTTTCTAAGGCTTCGCGGTAGCTGAGCCATGCATATCCCACGTGCTCATAAGACAATTTCACCTCACTACTCTTGACCTGAACCAGGAAGTATGTGACCTGCTTGTAGATGGTCTGTCCTCCTCTTCTATAGAAGTAGCTTATCTCCTCTCTGAAGTCTCCGATGAAGTTGGCTTCAGCGATACCCGTTTCTTCTTCAAGTTCTCTCCTAACAGTATCTTCATCGCTTTCGTCTTTCTCGGGCTCTCCCTTCACAAATCCCCAGTGACCAGCTTCATAGTGTAAGAGGAGATACCTTACTTGCCCGTTCTTCCTGAATACCACCGCTCCGCACGATCTTTCTCGAGGCATAGTATCACTTCTGATCCATGCTTTTGCGTAGGTCATAGTGGGGCTTCGGCAGATTTTATGGAGGCGCGGTTGAATTCGCACTTTTCTCCGCCAGGTATCTTTAGGTGGGCTTTGATTTCTAAGTCTTCGATGTCTATGATGCTATAGGCGTTCTGATAGAAGCCTCTCAGTCTGTCGGTTGATACGGCGCCTGCGTGGATGACAGGTAGGTTGCCGAGTTCCCAGATCCAAGGTCTGTGACGATGTCCGCAAAGAACGAGATTTACTCCGTTGGAGGTTAGGGTCCAGAGAAGGTCGCCTGCGTCTGACACTATGTTCTGTTCCATGCCTGTGTCTGGAACTGGAAGCAGGTGGTGATGCAAAGCCACGATTTTGAAGGCGTCTTGACAGGATTCCAAGTTTCTTTTCATCCAGAGACCTTGGTTGTAACCGATTTCCCCGTCTTGCCTGTCTGGTCTGGAGGAGTTCAGCATGATGATGACTGAGTCTTCAAATTCTATGACTGAAGAGGGTTCCCCGAAGAATCTGGGGAAGAGGAGGTAGCCTGTCGTTTTTGAGTCATGGTTTCCGCTGCCCACAACAAGGCGCCTACATTTCAACTGATCTAGGTAGCGCTTCGCCTCGCGAAACTGGCTGACTAAACCTTCCTCCGTCAGGTCTCCCGTGACGACAATAACGTCTGGGCCAAGACTGTTTATCTCATCGATGGCCCTTTCTAAGACATCTCCCTTGAATCTGGGACCGCAATGGAGATCTGACATGTGCACTAGCAACATTTTATTCCGAAGCCTTCTTAGCTCTAAAGCGCACTTTTACGCCACCTAATAAACCTATCCTTCTGAAGAAATGGTTAAATATGCGATTTTCCGTTATGGGTTGGCTTACCCCAGAAACGGTGCTGGAAGATGTTGAAGATTAGAGGCTTCGTTGAAGGAAAGGACGAGGAAGTTTGGGTTAGGATACAGAATGAAGCCTACAGAGAATACGACGACTTCAGACCAGACACACTGGAAGACATGGACGTCTGGAAGAAGAGCCCAAACTTTGACCCCACCGGAATGTTCATCGCAGAGTTGGATGGGAAGCCTGTGGGCGCAGTCAACGCTTTCGTAGACAAGAGGAGGAAAGAAAAGAAGGGTTTTCTACGAGGGCTAGGCGTGGTTCCCGAGTTCAGGAAGAGAGGCGTGGGAAGACGCCTAGTTGAAAGAGCCATAGAAAGTCTGAAGGAGAGAGGGATGAAGTCTGTGGAAGGTTGGGCGAGGGAAGACAAGACCGCCTGCAAATCTCTCCTGGAAGGTATGGGATTCAAATTGATCAGAGTTTTCAGCACCATGCGAAGAGACTTAAAGAGAATCCCCTACGGCATCGGAGAACATAAGAAGATAGAGGTCAGAGAGATGGAGACGAACATGGAGGACATCAAACTGCTCACACAGCTTGAGAACGAAGCTTTCAAAGAACACTTCAACTTCAGACCCCGCACCGTAGAGGAAATGGAGTATTGGATCACAAACAAGCCTTGGTGCGACATACTCGGGTTTTTCTTCTCCTACCTAGACGGGAAACCAGTTGGTTACGTTGGAGCTGGGATAGACAGCAAGTTCATTGAACATCAGGGCATAAAACGTGGCTGGATAATGGACATAGGAGTCCTGAAACCGCATCGCAGAAGAGGGATCGGCACAGCACTTATGCAGAAGGGTATGAAGTTCCTAAAGTCAAAGGGAATGACTGAGGTGGATCTCGGCGTCGACGACACAAATCCAACTAAGGCAATTGAGTTATACAAGAAGGTTGGATTTAGGGTCGTTCACAAGGATTTAACATACTTAAGAAAGATCGACTAATTCTGAAGCGAATTGTGGACCCTCAGCCAACATCCAATGCAGGCGACCTATATAGATATCTTATTCCCAGCGCAGCTAACCACCCAGCGATTATTAGAACGGTGGCAGGTAGAGCTGGAACTTCGCTATTTAGCCAGATTGTCTCAAGCAGAAAGAAGACAACTCCTATCGCTGCCAATGATACAAGTCCCCATCTCTTTCCATACTTCTCCGTAGTCTGTATCACAAGGAGAGTGGTTAAGAAAATGTCACCTAATCCGAGTGCTAACAAACCTGACGAAGGAAAGCTTGGTAAAATAATCACTATGGGCAACAGCAACTGCTCACCCACCACTTTCCCAGCCTCCACCATAAATCCAGTCACGAAAACCTGAACTACATCCATGAGAGTCAATAGAGCAACGAAGACAGCGGTTGTCTTCCACGTAAACAAACTTCCTAGGTAGACCGAAGCACAGATGGCGAAGATTGCTGCGAATAGAGTCAAAAAATAAAGGTTCCACCACAGAAAGTAAAGGGCTATAAAGCAAGCTGGGGCTAACAGGGCAAAATACCATTTTGGCACTATCAGATAAGTAAACAGAAACAGGATAGTGGAGTATGCATATAGGAAGAAGACCACGATAGCCATCTCTGGGACATTTATAGCAGTCCACCCAAGAACAGTCACCATCACACCCATCGCTACCACCAAGAGAATCACATCTCGGGTGGTGAACTCCCTATTCCCCAGAAGAGACTTGACCTTACCAGTGAGCCTGGTGTAAGCAAGTAGTACGACCAATGTGATAAATGAAAGAGCTAGTGGAAGCGAAATGTCAAATAGCATATGTCCACATCTCTCTTGTTGATTTGCGTCAATTAAGAGGAACCCTCTAATATATGTGCTTGTTAACCACTGCGCGAAGGAGATGAGGAGGAAGGCATATGTTCAGACTTACACCGACGAGTATCTTGATTATCGCGAACACGCTGGTCTTTGCATATACTTCGGTTGCAGGTGGCAGCTTTCCCTATACGAATCCAGTGATCCTCGAAAGGTTAGGGCAGTCTAACGAGTACGTGATATTACATGGTTGGTACTGGCAGCTCTTCACGTCTATGTTTGTTCACGTCGACTTTCTCCACCTCTTTCTGAACATGCTCTTCTTTCTCATCTTCGGTATCAGAGCCGAAGAATTTTTCAGTGAAGAGGAATTCTTTGCCATCTATTTCGCGTCAGGGCTCTTCGGCAACTTCCTTACTTTGCTGATGCCCTTGAATGTTGTTTCAGCTGGGGCTTCTGGGGCGATATTTGGAATGTTCGGCGCATGCGTGATTTATATGAGGAAGATGTTGGGTGGATCGATTCTTGGCGCACTCATCTTTTCCTTCTATTTTCTACTGCTAACTTACTCTTCTCCAGAGATCAACCTGTTTGCGCATTTCGGTGGACTTGTGGCGGGATTATTGATAGGGTACGTATTGGCGAAGAGCCGTAAAATCATTATCTAGATAGCATTCGCCAAAGTGACTTGATTGCATATCAATTCCAGTTTTTCTTCACGAAAACGTTTTTATTATTTCTCACGAAAGAAGAATTCTGGAATCTTTATGGCTGAAAAAGACGAATACGACGTAATATTCGCCGCCCTGAAGCATCCTATGCGCCGACGCATTCTCCTCCTTCTAGAGGAGAAAGGAGAAGTCTCGTTCACCGATATCCAGAAGGTTGTTGGCGTGGAAGACACAGGCTTGATGAGCTATCATCTGAAGGAGCTAGCCCTTCTGATCAACCAACCAGCCAGAGGGAAATACACATTGTCAGAGATAGGGAAGACAAGCGTGGCCCTTATGAAGAAAGTGGAGAGATCAAGAGACATGTCTAAGGTGGTTCGTAAGGAGCAGGGCAGAATCGTGGGGGAAATAGTAGGGTTCCTCGCTATCGGTGCTCTTTCTTGGGTTGCGGCTGTAAGCGTAGATATCCACGCCTCAGTCCAGCTTATCTATGACACTAACAGCGTTCCAATGATTTTGACATATGCGTTCAGCTTGCTGACAATGTATAGCAGTGTCGCACTATTCACAGCCTATGACCGCCATTACTTCTCAAAAGTCCTGAGAAAAAACATTCTACACTCCATAATCTTCGCCCTCACGGTAGCCTTGATCTTGATCCCCTCGGAGTATACGAGCTATCAGTTCATGGCGAAGACCTTAGAATATGCGGCTAATCCCACTCAACACCCCTCTGCAAAGGACCTCTATGGACTACTCATGCTCATGCGTACGATCCTTTTTGTTGTCTGCAGTCCACTTGTGACCTACTCGACGTGTAAGCTTGCCAATGTGTTTTCGAAAAAGAGAGACGCGTAACAACATCAGGTCTGGTGGGTCTTACCTTTTCTAAACCTCAGTTTTCTAAACTTTAGCTTCGCCGTCAAAATCTTCTCGGTACCGAATATCCTAGCTGCAATGTAGAGCACCACGATGGTAAAGACTGACATGTAGACGATACCTATGATAGCGGTTACGTAGTCGCCAGTGAAAGCCACGTTGGATGCCAGCATGGGATGCGTGAACGGTATCGCAAGCAAGACAATCATCAGAGGAAACGGCAAGGCGTAGATGTCAGTGAACATCGTAAAGAGCATTGGAAACACAAATAACATGGACAGAGGCCCCACCAAGGCTTGGGCGCCTCTAACATCTTCAGCGAAGACGGATAATGAAACTGCCAAGGCCAACGCTGAAAGCAGCGACATGAAGAGTGAGGCCCCGAGAAGTAAGTATGCTACTGGTGTTGGTGCCAACCCTATCGCTGCAAGGTCTACACCGATTTCGGCTGGCACCATCCCCATGAAAGAGCCCATATAGTACATGGCCCCTACAAGGTAAGCTATCGCACCGACGACTGCGACAATAATAGCCCCCGTCATCTTTCCAGCCAGAATTGTAAACCTGTTGACCGGCAAGGTCAACAAAGTCTCCAAGGTCTTTTCCTCCTTCTCCGACGCAACAGACGTGGCTGCAAGCTGCATCGCAAAGATAAGCAACATCATAATGCCTATCGGCATTCCTACGGACTGTGACATCATTGCACTAAAAAGTGCACTGGGGTGTATAGGAACTGTTTTGCCCCTGACAATGGATTTTTGGTGTGCAAGAAAGGGATCTGGAGCCAAGTATCTTTTGAAGCTTTCTACTAGAGTTTCTACTACCGTGGAACTGGCTGATTCAGCTATGCCTCCTCCTCGGAAGATGCCGTAAACCTCTAATTTAGCCGGTGAGTGACTAGTGACGTTGTGGCTAAAGCCCTGAGGTATAACTATGAGGGCTGTAGCGTTCGATTCTTGGACATACTCCGAGGCTTCATCAAAGTTTGTGGTTTCGATTTCGTCAAGAGTAATGCTTTGATTCGTCAAGAATTCCTTAAGACGCTTAGCAATATCATCTCTATCGAGATCGATGACAACTATCGAAATGTTCTTCATGCGCTCTTCTGTCGTTCTCATCGAGGTTTGAACTGCTAATCCCATGATCGGAAACATCAAAGCTGGAACAAGGATTACTCCCAGAAGGATTTTCGGGTCTCGAATCAGCTCTTTAACTTCCTTAACTATGACGTTGCCTAGACCACTAAACAAGACCAACCACCTTGGCAAACACTTCTTCAAGATTTGATACATTCGCCTCTTTCTTAAGTTCTGCTGGGGAGCCTTCGGCTACTATCTTGCCTTTGTTTATGAGGGCTACCCTGTCGCACAGATGCTCCACTTCGAGCATGTTGTGACTTGACAGGAGGACGGTAACTCCCTGTTTTTCCACGTATTCTTTTATGATCCCTCTAACGTGGACGGAGTGAAGAACATCCAGTCCGCTGGTTGGTTCATCCAAAACTGCAAGCTTAGGCTTTGTCATGAGAGCCCTTGCAACGAGGAGGCGCCTCTTCATACCCTTGCTGTAAGTCTTCACCTTATCCTCAAGGCGCTCCCCCAAACCCGAAATCTTTGCCGAAACCTCAACAGTCTCCTTCAAGGCTTCTTCATTCTCAGTGGTAAACCTAGTCATGAACTCCAAGTATTCATACCCAGACAAGTTCTTGTAAGCCCCAGCTTCTTCAGGAAGATAGCTGATGAGCCTGCGAACCTCCAAAGCCTCATCGATGACGTCGTGGCCAAACACTTTCACGGTACCTGAGGTCGGCAGTAACAAGGTTGAAGCAATCCTTAGCGCAGTTGTCTTGCCAGCACCATTAGGCCCAATGAGCCCATAAATCTCTCCTCGCCTAACACCAAAGCTCAAACCGTCAAGAGCCCTGATTTCTCCGAAATCCTTGACAACCTCCTCAGCCTCCACAGCGAATTCCATCACTGAACCCTCTACTTTCAGAAGAACGCTGCGAACGCATTTATTAGCATGTCGATGAGGAACGTCATAGAAGGAGATGATAAAGGATTATCGCAACCCCGGCTAGCCAGCAATAATATGCAAAGAGATGAAACCTCTCACTCATAACCAACCTCTGCAGTAGCTTCAAGGACATGTAACCTACGATCATTGAGACGACGACGCCGAAGAGGACGGTGGCTGTGTCCGCGTCACTGATTATCAACCTACTAGACGCCCATGCATTCGTAAACTCTAATATGGCTGCGCCTGTCACTGCAGGCACAGAGAGTAGAAAGGAAAAGGTAAACGCCGCCTTCTTCTCCGCTTTTCTCAATAAGCCAGTGGCTATGGTGAGTCCACTTCTCGAAATACCTGGTATGATTGCGATTGCCTGTGCGAAACCTATCACCAAAGAATCCAAATAACCCAGTTTTTTGCCATCTCCTCTACATTCGGAGATGAACAGAAAGCCACCGTTGACCACTAGCGCTACGCCCACAACGAGCACGTTGTAGAAGAAGGATTCGAGAATTTTGTGGAAGAGATAGCCGATAAGGGCGGTGGGTATGCTTCCCACAGCTATGAACAGCGCAAGTCTTCCTTCTTCTGCCTCGAAGTCTAACCTTACCAGAGCTTTCAGAATTCCCATGATATCGCTCCAGAATATCGCCAAGATCACACACAAGGTTCCAACGTGCAGAGCAACGTCGAAAAATAACGGGGGCTGCTGATGTAGGAGAGATTCCTGTACGATGACTAGGTGGCCAGAACTTGAGATCGGTAGCCACTCTGTTATGCCTTGAATAATAGCTAGAATCAGAGTTTCAATCAGTGACAATGTGATAGATACGCCCCGCTTAGCTATTTGTTATGATTTAATATATTTAACTCGCCACTGAACAGGAGCTTATGCCGCCTAGTCTGTTCACGAACTAGAACGCTTTGTTCTAAACGCTAGTAATAAATCCATGATTAGTCACAATAATTATCGGGGGTTGATGAGTAGCTTCTTTTCCAAAATTCTCCTTTCTCTTTCAGCAAAACGAAACCCCCTCAAAAGATTCAGACCGCCTAAGTGTATTCTTACTATCTTAATGGTAGGGTCTAGAAAGATTATTTGAGCGTTAAGGGGTCTACTCTTTTTACGATATCTATTTTGCCAAGCTCTTCGTCGGCTGATATTATTTCGTTTACGAGGTTGAGTTCCATGGAAGCCACATGAAGGTAGTCTATTCCGCTGACTCTAAATTCGTATTCAGAAGCCCTTCGTATAATGGCGAAATCCAGTTCGATCCACTTTATGGGCAGAGAAAGTATAGCATCTATGTTCTTTCTTATGTTTAGCTTTTCCTTCCCATTCTTCTCTAGGATTCTGTTCAGTTTGCACATGACGTTAATTACTTCTACGAGTACCAAGGTGGAAGCGCAGACCTCAAGCTCAGCATTCTCTACAGCCTTCAGAATATTCTTACACTTCTCTCCATATCTCGGATGGCTCTCTATCGCGTAGATTAGTACGTTGGTGTCGAGATACTTCACCCGAACTCCTCTCTAGTTTCCCTTACAAGTTTTACGGCGTCTATGTCAAGCCTCGTCTGCGAGGTTAGAAACTCCACAGGCCTGTCAAGCTTCACAGGTTTTCTGAGAACAACCATACCCTGGATTATGTACCACTCGACTTTCTCTCCAGCTTTCACTTTGAGAACTTCCCTTATGCGCTTCGGAATCGTTGTCTGATACTTTTCTGTTACTTTCGTTCGAATCATAAGGTAATACAAGTAATACGAGGTATTTATAGTTTTACATAAAATTCGTAATACTGAACTACAATAAAACGAGATATTTCTCAAATAGGATTAGAGCCCCGGGCGGGATTTGAACCCGCGACCAACAGCTTACGAGGCTGCCGCTCTACCG
>JBHIEV010000032.1:0-13913 GCA_046760805.1 Bathyarchaeia archaeon | reverse complement strand
CAAATGCTCTCGTCAATAGATGACTTCAGAGAGAACTCAATAAAGGGACCGCAATATATCAACGAGGAAAGCTATGAACTTGCAATTACTGGACTTGTCAACAATCCATTAACATACACGTATGATGCTGTTGTTAATGGTCATCAACATTACAAGAAAGTTGTCACGCTGCATTGTGTGGAAGGGTGGGAGGTTACTATTCTCTGGGAAGGTCTGTTGGTTGAGGAGTTGATAGAGGAAGCTGGAATTGACTCCTCAGCAAAGGTGGTAATATTTCATGCTTCTGACGGTTATACAACAAGTCTACCACTCGACTACATAATCAACAATAACATAATAATGGCTTACAAGATGAATGGTTTGGTCCTTCCACCCGAAAGAGGCTTTCCCTTCCAGCTTGTAGCTGAGAGCAAATTGGGATACAAGTGGATAAAATGGATAACAGGAATCGAGCTATCTGATGATACAGACTACAGAGGATATTGGGAAAGCCGTGGCTTCTCTGATGAAGCTGACTGGGAACCTTAACCATCGGAATTTTCAAAGCATTAGTTCCTTCGAGAATATGACGCGAAGTGATGTACGATGAATCTGAACTTAGTCAAAAGAATTATCGACTGGACCCTATTTGCTGTAACACTCGCTTACATAATCACGGGCTTGGGTATCACACAATATCGGATTGTCGAACCTTTGACACTTGGATTGTTGAGCAAGAACTTACCCTTCAAAATGCATGAAGTACTGTTGTTTCCGTTCTTAACATTTTTAAGCTTACACCTTTTCTTCAGAATGGTTTCATGGATCTACTCCAAATCGAAAGGAAAGAAGGAGTCAGATTAGTTCTCAGCCGTTGCAAACGTAGATGAGGAACCGCGGAATTGGAGAAATCTAATTAGAAATAGCTTTTTATGGTCTCTGAGAATATGGTAGTGATCATCAGAGGGAAGATAAGTGTATGATGAACAGATGCTAAATAGAATTGCCAAGGAGACTGAGCGATGGGAAAAGACGACTCTGCCAAGATGGGTCTCTAACCACCCTGAAAGGAAGAACCACTTTCATACTTCTTCAGGCACCACAATCAAGAGACTATATATGCCAATGGATGTGAAAGGCATAGACTATTTGAGAGATTTGGGGTTTCCAGGCGAGTTTCCTTTTACACGAGGCGTACATGCTACTATGTATCGAGGACGTCTCTGGACCATGCGGCAGTTCTCGGGATTCGGCACAGCAGAACAGACCAATCAACGTTTTAAATATCTGCTTAAAGAGGGTGAAACGGGACTGAGCATAGCCTTTGACTACCCAACCATATTTGGGCGTGATTCTGACGACCCCTTGGCTCGAGGCGAGGTTGGCAAGTGTGGTGTGGCGGTTTCCTCCTTAAGGGACATGGAGATTCTCTTCGATGGAATACCCTTGGACAAGGTGACCACATCCATGACTATCAACGGCCCGACGGCTATGCTACTAGCCATGTACATTGCTATTGGGGATAAGCAAGGAGTACCAAGGGAGAGATTGGGCGGCACAGTTCAGAACGACATGCTGAAGGAATTCTTTGCCCAGAAGTTGTGCATATTTCCTCCTAGACCATCGGTCAAGCTCGTCACTGACATCATTGAGTACTGCACTAGACATCTGCCTAGGTGGAACCCGATCAGCATCAGTGGGTACCACATCCGTGAGGCTGGCTCGAATGCCTTGCAGGAGCTTGCCTTCACCTTGGCTGATGGAATAGCCTACGTGGAATCTGTTATGGAGCGCGGATTGAAAGTAGACGATTTTGCGCCTCGATTGTCCTTTTTCTTCGCTTCTCACAACAACTTCTTTGAGGAGATCGCGAAGTTTAGAGCTGCACGGAGGTTGTGGGCTAGGATCATGAAGGAGCGGTTTGGAGCGAAGAAGCCTCGGTCAATGTGGATGAGGATGCACATTCAGACATCTGGATGCACATTGACAGCCCATCAGCCCCTTAACAACATCATACGGGTCACACTTCAGTCTTTGGCGGCGGTGCTTGGAGGCACTCAGTCGTTGCACACAAACTCTTTTGATGAGGCTTTGGCTCTGCCTTGTGAAGAGGCTGTGAGGGTAGCGCTGAGAACCCAGCAAATAATAGCTCACGAGAGCGGAGTCGCGGAGACGATAGACCCTCTGGCTGGATCATATTGTGTGGAGACCTTAACTGATGAGATGGAGAGGGGGGCTATGGAGTATATAGAAAAGATAGATTCCATGGGTGGGGTTGTCTCCGCTATTGAGAAGGGATTTTTCCAGAGGGAGATAGCGGACAGTGCGTATAGATATCAGAGGGAGATAGAGAGCAAGAAAAGAATTTTGGTAGGAGTTAATGATTACACAATCGAGGAGGATGAGGTGCCTATAAAACTCCTGAAGGTAGGTCCAGAGGTGGAGGAGGAGCAGCTGAGGCGGTTGCGTAGGGTGAAGAAGGAGCGAAACTCCACAGAGGTGAAAAACGTGCTGAGGGAGTTGCATGATGCCGCTGAGCGTGATGATAATCTTATGCCTCCGATAATCAAAGCAGTAAAGGCGTATGCTACGCTTGGAGAAATCTGTAACGTGCTACGGGAGGTTTTTGGCGAGTATAGAGAGCTGATAGTCATTTGAGATGGTATTTGGAGGAATCATGATGAGTGGAGAGAGAAAGATTAGAGTGGTGGTTGCGAAGCCCGGCTTGGACAGCCACGACAGGGGAGCCAAGGTTGTTGCAAGAGCGTTCAGAGATGCTGGCATGGAAGTAATCTATACCGGGCTAAGACAGACACCAGAACAGATCGTGGAGACGGCGCTGCAAGAGGATGTTGACGTTATAGCCCTGAGCATCCTCTCTGGGGCACACATGACTCTGTTTCCGAGGATCATGAAATTGGTGAAGGAAAAGGGACTGGATGATGTTCTGGTCTTTGCTGGAGGAATAATCCCCGAAGAGGACGTCCCAGCCCTGAAGAAGATCGGTATAGCTGAAGTATTTGGTCCTGGCACAAACACGGATGAACTCGTTAAGTTTGTGAGGGAGAACGTGCAGAAGAGAGAATAGCACCAGCTTCATCAATACCATGGGGTTTCCATCATCAAAACCGAGCAATTAATCCATGGTGTATTGAAGAATGATCGTAGGCTCATAGCGAAGACCATAACTCTCGTCGAGAACAACCCGCAAGAAGCGCGAAGGGTTATATCTCTGCTTTATCCACACACTGGAGGCGCCCATATAATAGGCATGACTGGTCCTCCAGGCTCAGGGAAGAGCACGCTGATAGAGAAACTTGTTATGGAGCTTAGAAGAAGGGATAAAAGCGTAGGCGTTGTCGCTGTCGATCCGACAAGTCCTTTCACTGGTGGCGCCTTTCTTGGAGATCGCGTGCGCATGCAGAGGCATAGCGTAGACGATGGTGTCTTTATCAGGAGCATGGCGACTAGAAACAACCCAGGCGCCGTTGCTAGAGCTACTGAGGATGCGGTAAAAGTTCTGGACGCCTCAGGGAAAGATGTCGTCATAGTCGAGACGGTTGGAGCTGGACAGTCAGAGGTGGATATCATCAAGATTGCTCAGACGACTGTGGTTGTGCTGGCTCCTGGACTGGGTGACGACATACAAGCCATTAAAGCAGGAATGATGGAGATTGGAGATATATTCGTAGTGAATAAGGCTGATCGTCAAAGCGTGGAGAGGACTGTGAGTGACATCGAAGCCATGTTGAGCATGAACCCAGACGGGGGATGGAGACCGCCTATTGTCAAGACAACAGCTGTCACTGGTGAGGGGACCACGGATCTTCTGGACAGAATAGAGGAACATAAGAAGTATCTTAAATCTGGAGCGCTTGAGACGCGGCGCAGGAAAATAGTCGAGACGGAGCTTGTTGAGGCAATCAAGGAAAAGGCAACCGAATCCATTGTTGATTATCTGAAACGAAGAGGAAGGTTGGACCAGATTGTTGATGAGATTATGGTGAGGAAGATTGACCCCTACTCTGCGGCGGACAGGTTGCTGGCGGAGAGGCTGAAAGAGGCTTGAGAGAAGGCAGATGAAGAGGAAAAGGCTGGAAAAGGGATTAGTTCAAGTCTACACTGGGAATGGAAAGGGCAAGACCTCAGCGGCTTTCGGACTTGCCCTACGGGCTATCGGGCGTGGTCTCAGGGTTTACGTGATTCAGTTCATTAAGGGCGGCTTTGACTACGGTGAACTGCACATCATGGATGAACTCCCAAACTTCAAATTGAAGGCTTTTGGACAGGGGAAGTTTATCACAGAGATGCCACCAACCGACAAGGATGTTAAACTAGCCAAAGAAGCGTTGGAGTTGGCGCAGGAAGTTGTTAACAGCGATGAGTATGACGTGGTTATCTTAGACGAAATCAACGTGGCTTTGAACTTGAAGTTGGTGGATGTTAATGAGGTGGTCGATCTGATTAAGAACAAACCTGAGGATGTTGAATTGATTCTGACTGGTCGTCATGCGCCTCCTGAGGTTGTCGAGGTGGCTGACCTTGTCACGGAGATGAAAGAAATCAAGCATCCCTACACCAAAGGCATACCGCCCAGAGAGGGAATCGAGTATTAAGACCTAGACGATTCAGGTATTGTCACCTTATTGATGAATGGCTTGTGTTTCTGTGAGTGTGTGCGCCTAGTATAGGTCTAGGTCTTCTATAGGAGGCAAATAGGCTCCAAATAGCATTCTTGTATAGGTCCTAAGATCAGCTTGCAGGGTCTTAACTCAATATTATTGGTTATCGGCTGGTAACATATGTGCGCTCGTAGTTGTTATAGGGAACTGATAGAGTTTTGGACATCAGTCTTAGAAAAAGGAAGAAGTTATAGGTGGGAGATTATGTGTTCTGCTGATTTGATTAGGATTTCTGCTGCTTCAAGTGTTATATGGATACTTGATAGATTTTGAACCTGTAGAATGAAGGCTTCTTCTAAAACGCTTTTGGCTTCGTCTATCTTTCCTTTATCACCTAGCTTTTGCGCTACATTGAGCTTAGCAAGGAGACTTTTGACTATGCCTTGGTTGTCGATTTCACCCTGTAAACCTAGTTCTTCTATTTCGGTTTTCAATTCATGTATGGTTGTTGGAATAGGAGGAAGAGGAGTCCAAGGCTCAACTAAGGGATAATCATCGATGTTATCGACATCTATTTCGTACGGATGGTCCCATATACCATCACCGCCTGGAATATTTTGGTTTTCTCCTTGATATTCATCCCTAACGATGGGATATATAATAGAGTAGTCGCTCCAATAGTTGCCACCTGAAGGATAACCGTTGTCCCAAGTATTTAGGTGGGGGACAGAAACGCCAGCCTGAATTGTGTTGTTGATGAAGTTGTTATGATAAATGGTGTTGCCGCTACATTCTTCTATGCCGATACCGTATTCGTTGTTTGATATCGTATTTCTAATGATGATGTTGCCCGTGGATTCGTTTAGGTGTGTGTACTCCAGAAAGATGCCTATATAACTGCTTGATATGGTGTTGTCTGAGATTGAGTTTTCGCTTGAGCCGCTTAGTAGGATACCGAAATAATTGTTTAGAAGGATGTTATTGCTAATGGTGCTACGGTTGGAGAAGTCCATAAGGATGCCTATCCAACCTGGATAATGTTTACCACTATTTTGTATTGTGAATTCACTTAGGTTTACATTGTTTACGGCTATATGCACCACGGTACTCGTTCCACCACCATCAATAACAGTGATGTTTTTACTTTCTCCAATTAAGGTCAAAGACTTGTATACAGTGACATGTTCATAGTATGTTCCTGCATCAACCAGGATCGTGTGTCCGTCTAAAGTTTCAGAAGCATCGATGGCTTCTTGTATTGTTTCATAATCTAAACCTGTATCAATGTTATGAACCTTAAGCCAACCGTTAGGGTCTTGGAACGGATAATGATCTATGTTCTCAGCATCAATAATATACGGCTGTGAGCCATTGCTTGGATTTCCAACACAAACATGATCACTCCAGTAATTGCCACCAGAAGGATAACCATCATCCCAGAGATTCGTCGAGTCATAACTGACAACCTGTTGAGTGTTTTCGACGAAGTTATTATGGAAAAACATGTTGTTGCTGGTGCCAGAAAGGTAGATTCCACGATTATTGTTTGTAATGTAGTTACCAAAAATCGTGTTATTATTGGCGGAAGAGGCGAGGAAGATTCCGTAGTCGTTGTTTGAGACAATGTTGCCAGAAACCTCATTATAATTAGTCCAAGGATAATCAAACCTGATTCCAACATAGTCGTTTGAAGAGATATTGTTACCAGAAATCGTGTTAAGGCTAGAAGAGGCAACCGCTACTCCAATGTAGTTGTTTGTTATTTTGTTTTGAATTATCCTGTTAAAGTGAGAGTCTGAGAAGGTGATACCAGGTTTACTCATAAAGAGCTCTGATGTGTTTGTTATCGTGTTTCGGATTATTGTGTTGTTGTGGGATTGAATTGCTTGGATACCATAATCTCTGTTGTTTGTTATGTTGTTTTGGCTTATGAAGTTGTTTGAAGAATGGCTTATTCGGATTCCTTCTCTGCTCGTTAATATGATGTTCTGGATTACCTTGGTGTTTGAAGAAAACTCTATTAGGATTCCTTCTTTGTTATTTGTGAATATTATGTTTTCGATTATGCTGGTGTTTGGAGAAGAGTATAGGGCTATGCCGTATTCGCTGATTCTTACGCCTTGAATGCCCCCTATCATGTTTCCTATTATAGTGTTGTTCGGAGACTTGTCGACGTAAATGCCATAGTCGTTTATCATCACGTAGTTGTCGCCAATCATGCTGTCGGTAGAATTCCATAACCTGATGCCTTTACCACCATTGAATATGGTAAATCCGCTGACAACAACATTGTTCGCCGTTACATCGACTACTATTGGGGCTCGTCCTCCATCGATGATAGTGGAACTTCTATTCTCTCCAAGAAGTGATACAGTTTTGTTTGCAACCACGTGTTCGTTGTAGGTTCCGTTGTATACGTATATGATGTCTCCTGGGTTTGCTGCGTTTATGGCTTCTTGTATTGTGTGGAAGTCTGCGGGGCCATCATCATCCACAGTCCATGTCGTTGGCTCGGGTCTTCCAAAAAAGTAAAGATGTGCGCGATCGAGGTCATCATTGCTTCCAGCCGCTACGTAACCCCCTATGGATGTAGAGACAGAATAGACCCCTCCTTCTGTTTCATAAGACCACAAGGATGCACCATCATTGTTAAAGAGGAAAACGTACCCAACATGTGTAAGACTGGTTCTAACTCCCGACGCAATGTAGTTTCCATCTAGAGAAATGGAAACCGACTCAACCCAGTCTTGCGTATAGTAGCTCCACACTGGAACGTTACTGTTACTCCTGAAAAGATATGTCATTCCGTCATAATCTCCTTCTGCTATATAGCTGCCATCGTCTGTGATAGAAACCAAGTGGACGTTACCTCCATTTTGAAATCTCCAGATTTCGGTGCCCCTACGGTCAAAGAGGTAGATGCCCGCATAGTTTCCTACTGCGGCATAGTTTCCGTCACCAGAAATTGAGACAGACAAAATTTCAGGTGCGACCTCATATATCCATAGAGGTACGTTATTCGAACTGTGAAAAAAGTATACGGTACGGTAGCTGCCCACAATAATGTAGTTTCCATCATCAGATATGGCGACATATAAGTACATTGAAGGCGATGTGACCTCACAATTCCACAAAGGGTCAGGCGAAGATTTGTGAAATAAGTAAACGCGACCGTCCAAACACCCTGCTACAATGTAGTTTCCATCGCCCGAAATAGAAACGTCATACATCACGTGAATAGAAGAGTTCCACAGTGGGATGTCACTGTCTCTGTGGAAAAGGTACACGTTGCCATCCCAACTTCCAGCAGCTATATAACTGCCATCATTAGAAATTGCAACCGATAGAACTTCACCTTCAGTTTGGAAACTCCACAGAGGCATGCCACTGGACTTATGGAAAAAATGAACCCTCCCGTCCCTAGATCCTGTTGCCACATAGCCTCCATCATCGGATATTGCAACAGAAGCGACTCCTTCCCATCCATCAGCAGAATAACTCCACAACAATGGAGTTAACGGTTCTGCTTTACCTTGTTGAATGTTAACTTCTAATGTTGACATGCCTATTAACAGCAGTGCCAGCATTATTCCAGAAACTGCTTTCCTACTTATTTTTCTCCCTTCCCTATCCTACAAATATGCAATTCAAACATTTAAAACTTCAGAAAGATTGTTCTATAAAACATAGAAGTTTCTTTCTTGAATCTTTAATACAAGTGGAAATGAGACAATATGGCTGACAAAAGAAGAGATAGTGCGATTTCTTCTATATTACAGGAATAATTTACGTTTCTTTTATCTCATTCTCCTCGCTTTCTGCTCCTAACAGGAGGTCAACTAGGGCTTTCTGGTCTATCTCTGCTCGGGTTCTCCAGTCAAGGTATAGCTGTTTGTTCTCATCCTCAGCGAGATAGCCCGAGCGGATGTAGCGATCTATGTTTGTGCCTACTCGCCAGCCTGGGAGTTTGTTCCGCAAGAGTTCTTCAACCTCTTCGCGTGGCGCCTTCCCCTTTTTTGATATGATGTAGGAGATGGATGTGGCTAAGCCTGCGATGTCGTCTATGCGCCAACCCATCATCTTGGTCTCCTTCGGGGTTAGTTCTCCTCTGAGTGTTATGTAGAATCGCGCCTTGTTCAGCTGTTCTAGGGTAGGCGTTCCTGCAGGTTTCTCCCCGTCAAATACGGTCTTCACTTGCAGATCGAGAGTTTCTAGGTGTCTATCTAATACGTCGAGTACTTTTGGGTAGTCTGATCCCAGTCTCCTCCGTAGCTCCCAGCCCTTCACGCCGGGTTTTCTGTGATGTCTATAGAAGAGTAGGTGTGTGGCTCTCTTGATCTGCCGTGTGTAGTATGCCTTTCTCCTCAATCCTGTTCGCCTCTCTTCCATCTCGTCCATTCTTCGAAGCTCACGGAGACTGGGATGGAGACTAACTGCTTCTCGCCCTCCAGAGATAGCGGCTTCTCGAATGGCTTTATGAGGATTTCATCCTCTAGCCTATAGATTTCTAGGGTTGCGTATCCATATGTGACGAGAAAGCTGGTGAGGTAGGCTCTGGTTATTGTTTCGGGATACGTGTCTGCTCCAACGAAATCCCAGTATCGGATCCTTCCTTCTTTGCCAGCCCTCTTTTTCAGTTCTTCCCAAAAATTCGCTAGCTCTTCTGAGAAGGCTTTGTCGGTGAGTATTCTCTGTCTAATCAGATCCTCACGGGTTGTTGACCCGACCTCTGTTTCTAGAGGGTGTGGTCTCTGCCACCTCTCGCTTATTGGAAGGAGATCCTCCCAGTATTTCATTGCCTCAGCTAGACTGTGCGGCGAGATTTGTTCCAACTCTACGATTGGATGCCACGTTTTGAGGAAGAGGTTGGCGAGTTCTTTCTTGTCTAGGCGTGTTATCTTGTCCTCAAGTAGAAATGGGTCTGTGTAGAGGGAGGTTGACTGATGTTTCACCCAGTCGCTTTGAAGCTTTATGACTGAGGCGAGGCGATGAATGGCTTCGGCGTCGAGGCAGAGTTCTTCAGGAAGTTCCCACTCTGGGAAATACTTTCTAACAACTGCTATGAGGTCATCAACGTCCACCATGAATGGGTCGAGTCCTCTATCCTCAACAGATTTGCATGCGTCGATTATACGTTGGAGGCGTTCGCTGCCCAGTTTTTTGATCTGTCTTTTTGTGGGCAACTAGACCACCTCCTTTATGAGAGATGTGCCTTCAACGTTTTGAACGGTGATGATGTGGACGTCCTTTCCGGTGAAAGTCAATTGGCTTGGAGTGATAGCTAAGAATTGCTCCTCTCCCCTAACCGTGGACACGATCATATTTGCGATTAGCTCTCTGCTCCTCGGATCAAGATGGATATCATACTCGTCGACAGCTCTGAATGGAGATCGGACATGCTGCTGTAGTGCCAGTAGAAAGCTCATGGTAGCTGTGCTTCTCTCTCCTCCACTTTGGGTGTAGGCGTTGAGAGGGACCGGTTTGGCTCCCTTGAAGCCTACAAGTATCTGCAGTCCAGCTTCTTCAATGTCGTCTTCATTTATTATCCCCACCTCTCCGATTGCTTGGGCTCGCGACAGGATTTCCTGATAGCGAGGGTTGACGTGGTCTAGCAGATTTTGAACAACGTCTCTCCATGCCCTCATCCTCTCTTTGACTTCACCCAAAGCCTTCTCACGGTTCTCCGCTACAAGACGTGCTTTCTCCTTCAGTTCAAGGTAGAGTTTGGAGTAGGACTCATACATGTGTTCTATGTCTTCGGAAACGTCGGTGAGGGCTGCGAGGTGTCCGTCCGTCACTCTTATCTCGTCTAGTATTTCTTCAATGGTCTTCATGGGCACTATCTGGGGACCTGTCTCCTTAGCCTTCTTCTCAGCCTCATCGAGATCGCCAAGCGAGACTTTAAGCTCCCTCTCCAGCCTTTCCAGAGTTTCTGCAAGGATCTTCTTCTGATACTGTAACAAGGCTAGGTCTATTTTGTGATTTACAATCTTGTCATGAATACTCTCGATTTCGAGGTTCAAGCGGTCTGTTCTAGCCTGAACATCTGAGATTTGAGCTTTCAACTTTTCGATCTGTTGGCTGGAGTCTTCAACCGATTTCTTCAAGCTTTCGCCTTTCAGGTTGAATCTTTGAGCCCAAGCGCTTTCGCTGTCTTTGTAGGTTCTCTTGAATTCCGACAGTTGACCTCCAATATCTGCGGGGTTTGCGATTTCCTGAAGCATCGTTTCTAGCTGTCCTATCTTCTGTAGGTGCTGCCTTGTTCCTCTTTCATGTACTTCTGCCCAGGAATGTATCTCCTCAAGAGCCTGATTTGCGACAGAAATGCCTAGTTCGTGCCTCGCCCTTTCACGTTCAAGCCTTAGTCTTTCCTCGAGAAGCCCTTTCCATTCATCCTTACTCTGCCTATAATTTGCCTGAATTTCCATCAGTTGACTAGTTATGCCTTTTGTCTCACTCTCGATCCGTGAAACCTCATTCTTCTTCTGCTGCACCTGACTCCTCAGATCAGAAAGAGTTCTCTCTCTCCGCGCCACCTCAGCCCACGCCAACTCCCTCTCCAGAAATCTGCGCTTCATTCTCAGCTGCTTCTTCTGCTGGTAGCGGTCGTACTGTTCCCTCCAGTATGCTAAGGTTTGTTCGGCAGACTCCAAGAGTTTGCCGACAGATTCTTCCTGGCTGAGGATGCGGCTGAGTTTGCGTTGGGCATTCAAGACGTTTTGGCGGTATGATTCGAAGCCAACAGCCGCCTCGACAGTTCTCAGCTTCTCCTCGGGCGAGAGCACTGTGAATTGTTCTACCATGTTTTGGTGCATGATTATCAGAATGTTTTCAGGGTCGACTCCGAGCTTGGAGAGAAGCCTAACAACACTGCTCTTCGTCACGGCCCTGTTGTCCAGTTCAAACCAGTATTTCCCGTCTCGCCTCAAGTTTCTGGTCAGATAGATCTGATCTTTGCGTATTCTTGGAACACGTCTGCGTCCACTTTTTGGGGAGTTGTCAAGAACTAAGGTGACCCTAGCCTGGTCTTCACCCCATCTTATTAAGTCGCTTAGTTTCTTGGATCGTTCCGTATATGATTGACCAAGGGCAACCGATATGCCAAGTAACATAGAGGACTTGCCTGAGCCGTTTGGTCCGCAGACGACGTTAACCCCTGGTCTAAAGGGTACCCTAGCGTATTCGTAGGACATGAAGTTCTCTAGGATGATCTCTCGAATCAGCACTTATGGCAAGCCTCAGTTGGCAGTAATAGAAGTTATACTCTTATATTAAAGGAATTTTATGAAGCGTAGAAAAGGATGACCTTGATCCTTATCCTATATAAACTGACTGTGATACTGCTTGGCCTTCTTCGAATGTAAATTCACAGTGAGCGTCTCCTCTACTAGCACACTTCTCTTCCGTGACCACAACAGTTCTATGGAAGAGTTCTGAAAGGAACCCCGCTAAGAAGCCTCGGAAGAAATGGCAACTCGGCTCCTTCGTCTTTCGCGCCACAGATTCAAAGGAGTTCTTGATTAAGACTTTTCCCGACCCACGTTTAAAGTCGACTTCGCGAAAAGCAATGTCTCCCCAGTTTTCTTCATGTTTCAACTGAGAAAAGAGGTTGAGTGCTTCTTCCCTTGTGTTAAATTCTTTCTTTACTCTTTTGTAGAGGTGTACTCCGCATTTTATCGCGGCGGTATACAAGATTACAGCGGCTGCCGAGGGAGAGAAGATGAGTTCTAGGGCGTCTTCAAGCTCACCAAACGTCTCAAATTGAATGGAGAAACTGTCTTTTGAGGGCTTGTTCTTTTTCATATTAAGCGTCACCTACATCTTATGTTTAGGATGAATGTTAAGTTGATGATGTTTAAGGATTTTTATTACATATCTGAATCGGAATTCGAGGGAGAAAACTGCCCAGTGGCTTAAACTTCATAAGGACGACAGACAATTAGGGATTGGAGAGATACATATGGTTACGGCTGGCAAGGTTTTCAAGCTTGTTGAAACACTAGCGCTGGAGGATCTAGCGTCTGAGCTTGGAGGATATAGAAGAGAGGAAGAACATGAAGAGGGCGACTACAAGTTTAGCTTAATCACTGAAATCGTTGATCTCACACCCGCCCCTAACACCCTCACTGGCGTCTACTCCCACGACTACGTCACCCACGTATTTCATCGGGGAAAGACCGTTCCCTTACCACACACCGTTGAAGCAATGTTCTCTTTCGCGAAGCGTGAAGACCAAATGTTTTTGACGGTTGTTGAGAAGAAGATACGAGCCAACTTTGTAGCCAACCGACTCAGCGAGACCATCTATGAGCGGGTTGGACACATAGTGGAAGCGCGAATACCTCCCGAGACTCTCCGAGATTTCCATCTAAAGAATCCTGAGGACACGAAGATTACGTTCTTCGATAACGTGGACATTCCCAACGTGAACAAGCTCTCTCTGTATGGGCCTGACTTGGTTGGGACTACGTTGTTTGAGGATTATTGTAAGCGGGGTAACCTCTGGTACATTGTTGCTAGGTCTAAGGAGTATGGGTATGTGGTTGGGGTGACGAGAGACGCCTCTGTTACCATATTCAACCTGACAGACAAGAAGAAGTACTTGGAGTATGTTGCGACGGAAATCTATCCCCTAATTTCGGGATCTAACCATTAATTCTTGCTCAGCTACTTGCGCTTCCTGAAGATCTTGCCGCCTTCCATGTCGGTCACGTATTCGAAGCCTACCTCAAGCAGCCCGCAGGCCTCATCCAGGCTGTGAGTAACTTTCACGTGAAACTCTTCAGGCATGCCTTGACAGTAAATGGCGTTTTCGATGTTAATGTACAGCATGGTTGACTTTATGGCTCTATGGCCTAGAAGCTGCTGGACATGGATCACATCTTTGGTCTTATGGTACTCAGTGGTTCATATCACGGGAAGTTATTGAATACCCAAAAGGCAAAGAGTTAACCAGACTCCAGTGGTTTAGAAAAATTACTCGCAAAATTAGAAATGAACTACAAGAAATCGACACAACTGTGCTAGAGAAAGCTGAACTTTTCTACAAACTGGACAGGATCTTTGGTAATATAGTGAGCCCGCAGAATTGAGAGGATCAGAAACATGTGCGAGAAGGTGGACCTTTTTGAAATTAGCGGTAATAAGTGACGGACACTTTTCTCAAACTTTTGCTGAAAGATACGATTTCTTAAGTGGCTTTGGAAAGATTTTGAACAAAGTAGGTAAAAATGAACCCGATGCTCTTCTCTCTAATGATTTCTAAAGCCTTCCCAACAACAGGTTCTTTCAGATGCCTCCTCACCTGAACTG
>JBHIEV010000031.1:0-14738 GCA_046760805.1 Bathyarchaeia archaeon | reverse complement strand
ACAACTGCCTTCACAGCCTCGCCCCACTTCTCATCAAGCACACCAATAACGGCGACATCAAAAACTTTTGGGTGCCTAGAGATAACCTCCTCAACCTCAGAGGGGTAAACGTGCTCTCCACCCGTTATGATCATGTTATCCTTCCTGTCGACGATGTAGTAGTAGCCCTCTTCGTCGCGTTTAACCATGTCCCCAGCACTGAAGAGGTCACCTCTGAATGAACTTTTCGTTTTTTCAGGCATCTTATAGTACTCATCAAACATCATAGGTCCCCTAGAATACAACTCTCCAACCTCGCCAACAGGCACCTCGTCGCCCTTCTCGTCCAGAAGCCTAATCACATCGGTTCCCAAGCACTCTCGTCCCATAGACCCTAGCTTCCTAAGCTGATCCTCGGGTCTGAGAATTGTTACGAGTCCAGCCTCCGTGGAGCCGTAAGCCTCAAACAACTTGACATTGGGAAAACATTTCAGAATCCCCTTCTTTATCTTGCTCCGAACTGGCGCCGAAGAACAGAGGAAGCTCCGCATGGAACTCAAGTCAAACTTCTTCCTTACCTCCTCAGGAACATTTAGTATCAAGTGGTAGTGGGTCGGTATAAGCGAGGTGAAGGTAACCCTCTCCTCATCTATCACGCGCAGAAGCTCAACAGGATCAAAACCCTTGTCTCGACCGACATAGAGAGATGCGCCTATGTACAAGAAGAGTAGACCGTAGAAGGTTGAGTTTACATGGTACAAGGGCATAACTATCATGCCCTTATCATCTTGTGAAAACCCGAATTCGACCGCGTTGATTAGATAGAACGAGACATATGATTCGTGAGAGCGAACAACGCCTTTCGGTATCCCCGTGGTTCCTGAAGTGTATATCTGAAACCATGGGTCTCTGCCATCGACATTTACGTCTGGTTGCCTATCTGAGGAAGCTTGTATGAGGTTTTCATAGTTAATGTAGCCCTCTGGAGCCCTCCGACTTACCACTATAAAGTTCTCTGAGCCGATGTTTGGAAGCTTGGGGCGAACCGAATTTATAGCATCAACAAACTCTTCATCCACTATCATTGCTCTCGCGTCGGAATTGTTCACAACATACTCGATTTCCTTGTCGACAAAACGCCAATTGACTGTGACAACCACTACACCAATCTTCGCACAGGCACAACAGATCTCCACAAACTCCATGCAATTATAGAGCATGACAGCTAGTCTGTCGCCCTTGCGCAGGCCCATACTTAGTAAGCCGTTTGCAAGTTTGTTTGTTCTCGAATCAAGGTCCGGGTAAGTCCTTGTCTTCCTATGCCAATCCTTAACGGCAATCTTCTCAGGATGATTCTTTGCATGCACCTTCAAGATTTCGCCTAGGTTCAGCCACACCATACTTCTTGCCCCTTACTCGTATAGAATAATCACACAAAATTTAAATTGTTAACATGAGGAAAGTTGGAAAGGCCCATTCGCGATGCGATTCAAATATCGTGAGGACAAGAGCATGAAAAGGGATGGGATGATATCTCCAAAGACTTATACATCATGCTATTTCATTTTGCTCGCTGGAAGCACTTCGATTTTCTAAGAAGGCTGCAACTCTCATCACCGCAACGGCTACATGTACATCCCAACCTTAAGCAGCTATTTAGAAAGGTGTGCAACAAAATTTTTCTTCGAAGGGCAACAGATTCTTCCAGCTGAAGGGTTGTATGATATTTGACATATCGTCCCAATAAGCAGGTTGTGAGAGTTTCTAAAGAAAGACCCCAACTCAAACACGTGGCAATTGGCCTTGTAGTTGCTCCTCTCTTCATTTTTGCATTACGTTTCATGCTTGCAGAGCCCGCTCTCGTTTCTATCACGATTTTCAACCTGATGTTTGTTCTTCTAACTTTCCCGCTTAAAGGCTCGCTTTCGTGTAAAGTTTTATGGCTTGGATTGGGGAATCTTGCAGGCTCGGCTTGGAATCTTACTCGGTTATCCCTGATCAGCGTCACAGCAGAGCTTGCTTCTCTCAGGTTCTTACATTTTGTTACAGGACCCGCCGTAGATTTCTTATGGATTGTGCCGGTCTGGTCAGTTGGGCTGTCAATGTTAGCCTCAACTGAACGCCGAAAGCTTGGCGGGGAGGAGGGATAAGCGAGATGTTGATACTCGATCTAATGCTTCTTTTGCTGAGCGCGATCATGACTGCTTACTTAGTTCGCCATTACATCTTCACCCTCACCGCTCTGTATTATCGACATGGGCAACGACACTACAAACCTTACAGCGTGATTTATCAACCGTCGGTATCGGTTCTGATTCCAGCGCACAATGAAGAAAGAGTCATTGGACGAGTTCTTCAGAGGATGACTGAATTGACTTATCCTAAAGATAGGTTTGAAGTTGTAGTTATTGATGACGGATCAACGGATCGGACTGGAAGCATCGCAGAGAGGTTTGGAAAGGAACACGCATACATTAAAGTGATTCACCGTGACGTTAAGATCGGTGGAAAAGGAAAAGCCGCCGCATTAAATGAAGGGTTAAAACACGCAACTGGCGAAATTCTCTGCTTGTTTGACGCCGACTACTATCCGCAAAAAGAGATCCTTGAGAAGTTGACCCCCTACTTTGTTAATCCCAAGGTTGGGGCAGTACAGGGTAGGGTCACTGTCCTGAACGAGCCAGACACGATGGTGACGCGAATTGCCGCGCTAGAGAGAATCGGCGGTTATAGAGTGGATCAACTGGCAAGAGATGATCTTCGGCTAATTCCTCTACTAGGAGGAACCGGAGCCGCGATTAGGCGACGTTTGATCGAGTCCCTTGGTGGCTGGGACCCAGATATTCTGGCAGAGGACACCGACTTAACTTTTCAGATCTATCTAGCCGGATACAAGGTGCGATACGTCAACGAGGCAGAGGTCTATGAGGAAGCAGTGGTTGATTGGCGTTGGTATCGGCAACAAAGATACAGATGGGCTAAAGGGCATATGCAGTGCGCCTTTAAACATTTTTGGCCACTTCTGAAAAGCAACAACCTGACCCTGAGAGAGAAGATCGACGGTCTTTTCCTGTTGAATGTGTATTTCCTTCCTATACTCATCGGGTTTGCTTGGCTTCTTGGAGCAGTATTCTATTTCATTGAGCCCACATGGTCGACTAACGTCTTTTGGGCCTTCATACCTATCTTTGCTTACAGTGCTGTTGGGAATTTTGCACCGTCCTTTGAGGTGGGGATTGGCGCGTATCTTGATCAGCGAGTCAAGGTCTTCAGGCTAATACCTCTACTGCTTCTAACTTTTGTGTACAATGTGCTGATCTGCACCAAAGCCCTCGCCGACCTATGCCTATCAAAACTAGTTGGAAAGAAGCAACACGTATGGATAAGAACACCGCACAAGGGGTAGAAAACCTATGATTCTGGGGCTTACTCTGCTTCTCGTCCTTGCCCTGGGCCTACTCGTTCTAGTTTTATTCCTACCAGCAGTTCTAGAACTGAGAAAACCGAAAGACCCCGGCCCGCGTGAAATTGCGGGAATCTCGATGGAAGAGATCCCTCGGTACACACGCCCATCCGCTACACCCTCAAAGCGGTCTCACATAGTCAAAGAATACGCCCTAGAAAGCTTGTTACGGGCCTTGACCGATCTTGAAGAAGAAACTTCAAAACCCTCTCTGGACATGGTTCGGCTGGCTGGTGAGGTAGAACTGCCTTCAGACATTGAAAAGATGGAGAACGTTGTTGTTTTGGATCGAAACATCTCTGTTAAGCGCTCACTGACCTCTGAGGGAGATGTCGAATCGCATAGGACGCCAGAGTAGCTTGAGAGTAGCGTTGTTGTCTACGAATGATGGGAGTTTGGCAGTCGATAGCTATAATCTTTCCATACTTCGATAGTATTCTAACGTCTTTTCAAGCCCTTCTTTCACGGAAACCTTCCAGTCCCATCCCAGCTGTTTGATTTTGGTGTTGTCAACGACGATGTTTCCGACATCGATTCGTTTGTGATAGTCTGGAGATTCAACATAAACCACTTTTCCTGGAGTTAATTCCTCGATCCATCTCCCGATTTCGTAGAACCATGTTGCCTTGCTTGTTCCGACAAAATAGAGCTGTCCACTTTTGCCTTCTTCCATGATTGTCCTTGCAGCGGAGATGACGTCTGAAACGTAGATGTAGTCCCTGAAGAATTTTCCCTCGTCGTATATCGTCACATCCTCTCCCTTAAAGCCCTTGTATAGCAAGTAGTTTAGAGCCGCCTTCCTTGGATTACTGTGTTGTTCTCTGGGACCAAACGTGTTAGTGAGGCGCATTACGACCGTATCCAAGTCGTAGACAATGTTGTAGATCTTGCAATAATACTCGCTTGCTAGTCGGTCTACGGCGTAGATGTTTAGAGGATTGCACGGAGTTTGTTCGTCTATCGGCAATGACTCTGGTCTTCCGACAACCCAGAATGTGCTGCCCAAAATGAAGCGACATGGTTTTTTCAGCTTCCTAAGGGTTTCTAATGCAACTATTGTGGTCTTTGAGTTCACATCGACATCGTATAATGGATTTTCGAATGCTTCATAGTGAGTCAGCTGCCCTGCAAGATGAAACACTACGTCAGGTTGATACTTTAGGATGGTTGTTTCTAGCCATTTAAAATCTGTAATGTCCCCATATTCAACAGTGATTCTGTCAAGGACGTTGGTGATGTTTTTCAACTTTCTCTTACTTCTAGATATGATGATGACATCATGTTGAGACTTGACTAAATCTTCGGAAAGATGGCTGCCTATGAAGCCCATCCCGCCTAAGACTAATATCCTCAAAAAGATCCCTTTGACAATCTATTTCTTGAATCTCTTCATGAAAGTCTCGACGGTATCGATAATATAATTTAGCATTTCTTCAGTGAGCCCTGGGTGTACACCTACAAAGAAGGATGAGGTCATAACTCTATCACTATTCTCCAACTTTCCGACCACTCTGCAATCAATGTCCTTGTAAGCAGGTTGCCTTAAGATGTTTCCTGCAAAAAGCGGTCGCGTGTCAATACGGTGTTTCTCCAGAAAATCGACTATCTCCCTCCGCGTGAATGGGGCATGATCTTTAACTGTAATGGGAAATGCAAACCAGCAAGGCTCTGCCTTTGGTAAGGATTCCGGAAGAATTAGGTACTCTTCGAAATTCAATAGCTCTCTGTATAGTTTGCTGAAATTGTCTCGCCTTTGTTGGATAAACTTCGGCAGCCTCTGTAGTTGCTGCAAGCCTATAGCGGCTTGGAGATCTAATGGCTTTAGGTTGTATCCTATGTTGATGTAGGTGAAACGTTTGTCATAGTCTGGAAGTGGTGCTTTCGAAAATCTTAGGGGACAGTATGCGTTAGGGTCTAATGAGATCGCGCAGACAGGGCATACACAAGCCCTTCCCCAATCTCTCAAGGATCTGACGGTTAGAGAGAGCTCATTGTTGTCTGTCACTACGGCTCCGCCTTCGCCCATTGTAATGTGGTGGGCTGGATAGAAACTGAAAGTTCCAGTGTCTCCAAATGTCGAAACATACTTCCCGTTATACTTTGAACCCAAAGCATCGCAAGCGTCCTCAATGACATATAATTCATGTTCTTCTGCAAGGTCCATTACTTGGTCCATCGCGTTTGGATTGCCTAAGGTGTGTGGAAGAACGATAAGTTTAACTTTGTCTGAGAGGGCTTCCTCTAATTCAGCAGCATTGATGTTGTATGTCTTGGGGTTGATGTCCACTAAAACAGGCTTAATACCCTTTTGAATCAGCGGATTTAGAGTTGTTGGGAAGGTTGTTGCAGGCGTGATTGCTTCGGCTCCTTTGGGAATTCGAAGAGATTCAATTGCCAACAGGTTGGCTGAGGAACCGCTATTCGCCAACACACAGTGCTTCGTCCCGAGAAAGTTTGAAAACTGGTTTTCGAATTCACTTGCATACTTTCCGATTCCAAACCATCCTGATAGTAACGATTCTAACGCTGCAAAAATTTCATGGTGATCGTAAACTGCCCAGGCGTAATGAATGGTAGTTTTGCCTGGAACAAATTCCTCTTTTTCCTTATGTGCACATATTCGTTCCAAAAGATCGAAAAGATCTTTATCGTGTGTTTCTAGCATCATCTCCCCCTCATCTTCTCTTTAATAAACAAGCCTGCCTCCAAAATGCTATCGAAGGTACCGCAGTCAAACCATCTTCCCTTCAAAAGGCGATATTCGACTTTGTATTTCGTGGAAGTTACCATTTTGTGTATGGTCTCTGTGATCTCTAATTCTCCTCTCCAAGAGGGATTTAGCTGTTCGATCACTTCATATACGGAGGGTTTAAGGCAATAGAGTCCAGTAATTATGAGATTGCTCTTGGGCTTTCTCGGCTTTTCTTCCAATCCGACTAATACTCCCTCCTCTATTTCAGCGACACCATAGCCTTCTGGATTTTTCACTTCTGTTAAAAGGACTCGTGCATCACACTCTGACTTCTCAAAACCTTCAACAAAGTCTGCTATTCCATCGGGAAAAATATTGTCGGCCAAATGGACAACAAAAGGTTCTCCTTTAGCAAAGTCTTTGGTGCACAAAATGGCGTGGGCAATACCTTTGGGCTCACCTTGCCACTTGTAAGAGAGATTTCCTCCGTACTTGAAACCATTCCCTAGATACTTAATGACACCTTCAGGTTTCGCTCCTCCTAAGACAACGCAGATATTCTTGATCCCGGCTAGGTAAAGAGCTTCTAAGCCGTATTCTATCATTGGTCTATCATACACGGGCAACAAGTGCTTGTTAGCAATGTAAGTCAAGGGTCTAAGGCGAGTTCCGTATCCACCAGCCAGCAAGACCCCCTTCATATCATCGTCTCCATCTGTACATGTTTTGCAGGCTCTTATTTTCTTTGTACGATATAAAAGGATTTTAGCCTCTGGTCTCGTGTTGTCTAAGATCTGATGCAAAATCGCATTGGATAAAATCTTTAATATTTACTGAATATGATTTAGGAGAGTTGATCGCTTTGACCGATGGTATTAAGATCTACGAGTCAAAAAAGATTCTTGATCAGAGAAAGCCCTTGGAGAGATTATCACCTAATAATAGGTACAGAATTCTGAGCGAATAGATGATAGCTATGAAAGTTCTTGTCACTGGCGGAGCGGGCTATATAGGCTCAGTCCTGATACGTATGCTTTTGGAAAGAGGATATAAAATAAAGTGTTTGGACCGATTCTTTTTCGGGAAGGAAACCCTACGAGATGTGATTTCAGACTCGAATCTTGAGTTGATTAAAGATGACATCCGTTGGTTTGATTCCCGCATACTGAGTGATGTAGACGCAACGATAGATTTGGCTTCTTTATCTAACGACCCAACGGGAGAGATCGACCCTTCGAAAACATACGACATAAACTACCTTGGCAGGGTTAGGGTTGCCAAACTCTGTAAGAAATACGGAGTCGAAAGGTACATTCTCGCTTCAACATGCAGCGTGTACGGGTTCCAAGGAAGCATTCTGAATGAAAAATCGTCCGTAAACCCTCTTACAACCTACGCGAAAAGCAACGTGCTAGCCGAAAAGGATGTTCTTCAACTTGAGGATGAGCATTTCTCAGTTACTGTTATGAGACAAGCAACCGTATATGGGTTGTCACCAAGAATGAGATTTGATTTGGCAGTGAATGGAATGGTCCTCGGAGCGTACGCAAACGGAAAGATCCCAGTCATGAGAGACGGGACTCAGTGGAGACCGTTCATCCACGTGAAAGACACATCAAAAGCCTTTCTAACAGTGCTTGAAAGCCAGAAGGACAAAGTGAACAGACAAATCTTCAACGTGGGCTCAAACAGGCAAAACATCCAAATCCTTGCCCTGGCTGAACTTGTAAAGAAGACCTTCCCGATACCCATTGAAGTTGAGTGGTACGGAAGCCCAGACAAGAGATCATATAGAGTGAACTTCGACAAAATTCATAGAAATTTAGGTTTTGTAGCCGACTGTACACTAAGAGACGGAGCACGAGAAGTCTATGAAGCACTCGAAAACGGTAAGGTGACAGATTCCAAAAAAACGAAAACTGTCGAGTGGTACAAACACCTGCTGAACTTGCACGCGACACTAAAAGAAATAGTCATCCATGACACAATACTGTAACGCAAAGCTACTGTATGATCTTCATTGCTCTTAACGTCTCAAATCTCCTACAATACCACCTCCACAATCTGAGCTTCTCATACAATTCTCTGAAAGAATATCCATGAAAGTGGATAAGGGAAAGAGCCGGATCTAAAACAGTTTTGTAGCCCCGTTCGATAACCCTCTTAGACCAGATCCAATCTTCGCACTCCTTAATTCCATAATCAACAAGACCTACATCAAATGGAACTTCTTCCCAGACTTCTTTCCTGATAATAGCATTCACTGTGGAGATTGGCCCATTCTCCACAATGTACCCCGCAAGCGTCGCGACACGAACGGGCAAAGTGAAACAAATTGTCTCCCAGATGCTCCCTTCTCTAGTAGATACGTAGTATCCTCCAACTGCCGCAACTTCTGGATCAGCAAGATGCCTTCTTCCTAGTTCAAGCCAATGCCTATTCAGAATATCACAGTGACCATTAATTGTCGCAACAAATTCGCCTTCTGCTCTTTCTATTCCAATATTAAGGGAATAGGGATGAGAAAACTCAGATATTGGGACAAAAACTATCGGCATGCCAACATCAAGACGTGAGATGTAATCTCCCACAAGATCTTTTTCTTCCTTATTTGAGAAGTTGTCAACGACAACTATGTCTCTTGGTTTGATCGACTGCTTGGGAAGTCTATCCTCTAGTAATATCTTTAGATTCCTCTCCATATCAACAACCCGTATGACAACAGAAACGTCCAAATCATCAGACATAGGTTTTCTCCTACTATCCATTGACACACAATCTAGAAAAGCTTGCTCATAACCAATCCCGCTTGTTTCGTTCCCAGTTTAAGCAGTTTGTATACCACGCCGAGGCGGGAAATGAAGAAGGTTTGATACTACCAATGGAAAACCGTGGAAAACACACTTTATGAGCAGCCTCCTCTTAGGATCAGTTAATCTAGGTTATGTTGTTCAACTCGCGGTTTGACTCCTCCATTCATTTGTAGACAATTAGTCCTTTTGATATACTGCTTCATAGTGATCAAATATTACTAGCGATCTTGAGGATGAAGAATGAATGGTGGAGAAGTTGTTTTCTTCGACAAATTTGTTCAAATCTTGAAGTGTTGTAACTCCAAAGGGATGTTTAAACGATTTTCCTATTTTAGCCAGCAACTTTGGCCATAACATATCTACATAAAGGAGATAGCCTTTTGGTTTGAGAACCCTTTTGATTTCCCTTAGAGCACTCAGCCAATTCGGTATGTGGTGCATGACTTGAATTGATAATACAATATCGAAGTCGTTATCTTGAAAAGGCAACCTAGTTGCATCAGCTTCTAGAAGACCAAGGTTTGGTATGTCAGCATTGTTCTTTCGTGCAGGACGGATCAATTCCAAATCCAAATCAATTGCTGTGACATATAACTGATATTTTTTGGCGATATATCTGGATGCTGTACCGTAACCACACCCTATCTCAAGAAGGTTTTTTCCCTCTCCAACGTTCACGAAATTCAGTAGTTTTCGAGCGAGGTTAATAACTTGTTCTGCATGTAGCGGTCTGTTCATAGACCATTTTTCAATTTTGCTTAGCTTCACTTTAACTCTCTAGATTCGATTTTTGGATGCCTTATATATCTCTTCCTCTACAGCCTTCTGAATCTTCTTCGTGAAAGCCCACGCGGCTCAACACAAAAAGATTTTTCAAGTTTATAATAAAACAATAGTACAAACGAAATATTGAAGCGATATGGACGTTGCTTCAAGATGAAGGAATTTTCTACCGAGCTGCTGAAGCCCTTTTTGAAACAACCTGACATGATGAGAAAGTTATTGCGAGGAGCGAAGAGGAAGTATATCACAGCTAGCAGAGATAAGAGAAGGGGTGACGGTGTAAGCAATGCTTTGTGGTTGATAAGTATGAGAATAACAGATAGATGCAACCAGAGGTGTGCGATCTGCGGTCAGTACGGTAGGCAAGGATACAATAAGAAGAACATTGACTTGCCCAAGGTGAAAGGGAACGTACCTATAGGTAGATACAAGGAAATGATCGATAACATATCTCACTTGAAGCCGCATATTTACATAACTGGTGGAGAGCCTTTTCTTTATCCGGATGGCGTAATCGAATTCGGCAATTACTGCAAAAAGAGGGGGCTAAGTGTCCAAATCGTAACTAACGGTGTTAGGCTGGAAGAGACAGCCAAAGAGCTCGTTGATAATGAATGGGACATGGTATGTGTATCAGTTGATGGGCCTCAAAAGATACACGATAAGTGTAGAGGTTTAGAAGGTTCATTTGAAACGATGAAAACCGGTGTCGAAGAGATACAGACGATAAAGAATAATGAACACAAGAAAAAGCCTATGATATTTACGTTGACTACATTATGGAGAGCAAACTACGAGCATCTAGTAGAGACGATAAAGGTATCGCAGAATTTCCACCCTGATGCGTCGATAGTCTACTACTCGTGGTTTACCAGCCAAGAGGTAGGTGAGAAACATAGCGAAATAATAGAACATGAGATGGGCATAACGCCTTTTGCTTGGAAGTCATATGTTAGGGATAACACGGACATGAACTTAAGAGAGCTTGAGAGAAGGGTTAGGTTGGTTAAGTCTACAAGATATGACAGCCCTGTTGTATTTGTACCTAACATAAGCTTAGATCAAATAGAACCCTACTACAAAGACCCAACTGACTTCCTTGGTTGGTCTAATTGCCTAACCCCTTGGATAGAGGCTAATATAATGCCAAACGGGGATGTAGTCAGTTGTAGGGACTTTCCCGATGTAGTCATGGGTAATCTAATGAAAGATACGTTGTTGAATATCTTCAATTGTAAGACATTCAGGAAGTTTAGGAGAGCCTTATCAAGGCAACCGAACGGAGTATTTCCACTGTGTTCTAGGTGTTGCGGACTTATGGGGTTCTAAAATATGCCCTCCTAGAGTTTCAATTAATCACGAACATTCGTTCAAGTTTCTGTTTTGTTTCTCCAACTTGAGCAGTTCATATATCTCGCCTACGCAGAATGCGACTGCCCTCAAAAAATCTAGTAAGGCGTAGATGAGGATTCTCTTGTATCGCCTGTTTTTCTCGTCTTGCACCGCTCTGTATGTGTAGAACGCTACGAGTCCGAGTAATGGCAAAATTGCGACTCCTAAGAGCAGCATCAGGAATATGTTCAATTCCGTTATGAAAGTTAAAACCAACAGCGAGGATATGATCCCTACCCAAGCTAGGAAGACTATGAGGCTTTGAAGGCACCATTTTGAAAGCACATCTCTTGCCTTTTTCTTTTTGAGAAGGATGCCTCCGCCTCTGCCAAAATTTATGTTCTGCTTCAATAGCGCTTTTAGGGTTGATCGATGTTTGTGCCACACACGTACTTCTGGGTCCAGAACCATTTTGTAGCTTGCTCTGCATACTCGCTCTACAAGCTCAACCTCATCAAAGCCATAGCGCAACTCTTCATCAAAACCACCTACTTTTTCTATTGCTTCTCGTCTGAAAGCCGTGTTGCTGCCAGCAGGGGAGTCTGAAACCAGCTTTATCATGTCCAACTTCTGGCGCTTGCTGAAAATCCGTTGTATAGGAACCACGCTATTGTCCGCGTATCGAGACAAAAAGTTGTTATACCACCCTTCCGAATTGCCTCCTACACACCCAACTTCTGGTTCTCTAAAATTTTGCACAATCTGGGTTATCCAATTTTCCGGGACGACGCAGTCAGCGTCTGTGAAGGCAATAATTTCGCCATTGCTGTGTCTTATTCCCGTATTTCTCCCAGCGTTTAGTCCCTCTCCCTCCTGAGTGAGCAATTTAACAGGGTATTCTGTGACTATATCTCTTGTTTTGTCTGTGGAGTTTCCATCAACCACTACGATCTCAAGCCTGTGACTATCATAATCAATCTTCAGAAGAGATTCCAGAAGTTCTCCTATTGTTGCTGCACCATTTCGGACAGGGACCACTATTGAAACAGTCGGTAGAATTTCACCGTCACTCATTGTACTATGCATCTCTTGACGAGGGCTTGCTTTTAGGCGATTTCTGTACAATTTATGGAGAGGGAAAGTGCGCTTAAATATTCTTAGGAGAGCCTTGGAGGTGCTCGTTGTTTTCATCTGTGGTTTTGCGTTTCCTTTGTCTATTATGAGCACCTTGAGATCTTCTTGTTTCAAGGAGATGAACGGTTTGAGATTCTCAACCGGATTTACCGAGGCAGTTACAGTGTATAGTAGTATCAATCACCGTATCCTTTCCATGAGTGTTTGTCACTCAAGGTTTAGACATTGAAGTAAATTACTTAATAAACAAGCATAACAGACAATGCATGCTAACTTCCTTATTAAAGCGTCTAAATATAGAAAGCAGAGGGATGGCATGTGAGATTTCCACAGGGGAAGGTGCCAACAGAAATCCTACAGAAAATTGTCTTTAAACACTTAGGAATAAGAAGAGGAGACGTTATTCTCGGTCCAGCGGTTGGAGAGGATGCAGCCATAGTGAAGGTTGGGGACAGAACACTCGCTATAGCCACTGATCCGGTAACTGGAGCTGAAGAATGGTTAGGGTGGCTGGCTGTGAACGTTAGCGCGAATGATGTTGCAACCTGCGGCGTACAGCCCCTCTGGTTCAGCTCCTGCATACTTCTGCCCGAAAGTTCGGATGAGGAGCTTGTTAGGAGGATTTGTGGTCAGATGGATGGAGCCGCGAACCAACTTGAGGTGGCCATCATAGGCGGTCATTGTGAGGTTACACCTGGGCTAAGCCATCCAATAGTGGTTGGCTACGCCGTAGGAGTCGCGGAGGATGGTAGATACGTCACTTCTGGTGGGGCAAGAGCTGGACATAAGATAATCATGACGAAGGGAGCAGGAATAGAGGGAACAGCCATCTTGGCCTCTGACAGAAGAGAAGAACTCCTCAAAGTCTTCGAAGAACAACTCCTCAAAAACGCGGAAAATTTCTTCACGCAAATCAGCGTGGTTAAGGAGGCTCTCATGGCTTTCAGAACTGGAGGGGTTTCGGCGATGCATGACCCTACAGAGGGAGGATTGGCTGGAGGACTCCACGAGTTGGCTGATGCAGCAAACGTGGGTCTCCGAGTGTATGAGGAGAGAATTCTGGTTTCTGAGGAGACGAGAGAAATCTGCAAGCTTTTTGAGATAGACCCTTTACAGCTCATCAGTTCAGGAACCCTCTTGATAACATCTACAGAAGAGAAAACAGAAGAAATCGTTGGAAAGCTGTTGAAGAGCGGTGTTCACGCCTCTGTAATCGGCGACATAACAAAACCCGGGTTAGGGAGAAAGCTTGTGACAAAGAGTGGAGAAACAGAACTGGTCAGGCCGGTCAGCGATCATCTCTGGAAGGCATTAGCCAAACGATAATCCGGTCTAACCCCTAAGGCTAATTCTTATGGCGCTAATAGTTTCTGCAAGTCTTCTTCTCACCGCGAAACATAAGGGAATGGCTACAATCGCACCAAAGGATGCCTGAAATATGTTTCCTGGGAGTTCTGCTAGAGCAGGTCCCACTCCATAGAGGTATGATTCAACTATGAAGTATCCAGCAATCATCTCGATTCCCCCTAAGATCACTACAGGAATGTCCTTCCATGAATTTTTGCCTGTTGTAAGACTACCGACAATCAATCCCTCTATTCCTTTTATAACCAAAGTGTATAGGGTGTAGGAGGGGTATCCAACCAAGTCGGCGAGGGCAGACCCGACACCGCCAGCGAATCCCCCCACCAGAGGCCCAAAAAGGAGAGCAGATACAAAGATCATGCAATCTCCGATGTTTATGTAGCCTTGGGTGGCCGGAACAGGTACGCGTATCATCATTGTCGTTATGAATACGAGCGCTGCCATTACACCAGATAAGGCAGCATTCAAGACTATTCTCTTCCCACCGACCTCTTCTTCACCCATTATGCACATCCACCAGACTCGTTTGTTATAAAGGGGATATATCAATTAATGACTTTTGCTAAAGGGAAGACCTAAGACTGCCGCATGCATGACTCCGGAGAAAATTGATATCGAATTGCCCATGAGACAGGTTCAACAAGCGATTATTGGATCACGGAATCTAGGGAGGTAGCTTTTCAACTTCTATAGGGGTTCTCATGAAGTATACACTTTTCTCGGCTTCTAGGCTCGTGGTATATTGGACTTCGCCTTCAACGCGGCATCCAGACTCTACGTATATTCTTTCTCCGTAGAGGTTTCTGGCTTGAGCGTTTCTTTCCATGGTTATCTTTCCAGCATAAACGTCCTCAACACCAGCCCCCCTGCTTATCAAGACCTCATCAGCGCGTATCGTTCCTATGACTCTACCTCGTCTACCGATCTCAATGCTGGATGCCTTGACACCAACATCAGTGACTATTGAACCGCCGACTGAAACTCTGTCTTCTGCAATGATTTCACGGGCTCTAACTTTGCCTCCCACGTCAATGCTTTCGGCAACTAGATCGTCTTCCACCTCTGCTCTCCCACCCACATCAAGCTTTTCAGAAAGCCGAAGTGATTTCCCAACGCGCATCTTTCCACCAACATCTAGGCTCTTTCCATCAGCCGAGCCAGATATATCTACGACGCC
>JBHIEV010000030.1:0-15076 GCA_046760805.1 Bathyarchaeia archaeon | reverse complement strand
ATGGTCTTCAGCTTCGGAGGGGGAACCAACGACACCACCATAATGGACTTCGGCGCAGGAGTCTTCGAGGTGTTAGCCACTAGCGGCGACACACAACTCGGGGGAACCGACCTAGACAACGCCGTTGTTCAGCATCTCCTCAAAGAGTTTCAAGACAAGACAGGTATAGACCTCAGCGGCGACAAGATGGCCATGCGAAGACTCAAAGAGGCGGCTGAGAAAGCGAAAATAGAGCTTTCCACGCTGACGACCACTGACATTGACCTTCCCTTCATCGCCTCCGACGCCAGCGGGCCCAAACACCTACATACATCATTGAACAGGGCAAAGCTCGAGCAATTGACGCAACCGATCGTTAAGAAGATTAAAGATCCGATAATGCGAACTCTCTCAGACGCCAAACTCACACCAAAGGATATAGACAAGATTATCCTCATCGGCGGCCAAACGAGAATGCCCTTGGTAAGAAAGTTTGTAGAGGATTTGATGGGTAAGCCTGCTGAACGAGGTGTGGATCCTATGGAATGTGTTGCAGTAGGCGCTGCCATTCAGGGCGGCGTCTTAGCCGGGGAGGTAAAAGATCTGCTACTGCTAGATGTGACACCCCTATCATTGGGAGTCGAAACTTTAGGTGGCGTATTCACGAAGATCATAGAGAGGAACACAACGATACCAACTAAGAGAAGCCAGATCTTCTCAACCGCAGCGGACTTCCAAACAACCGTAACCATCAATGTGTTACAGGGAGAAAGAGCTATGGCAGCTGACAACATCTCACTAGGCATGTTTAACTTAACTGGAATACCTCCTGCACCTAGAGGTGTGCCCCAGATTGAGGTGACCTTCGACATCGACGCCGACGGCATACTAAATGTCTCGGCTAAGGATCTAGCTACTGGAAAGGAACAGAAAATCACCATAACAGCCTCTACAAAGCTATCGAAGAAAGAGAAAGAACGCATGATGAAGGAAGCAGAACAGTTCGCTGAGGAGGACAAAAGGAGAAGAGAGGAAGCTGAAGTCCGCAACAACGCTGACTCACTCATTTACACCGCTGAGAAGACGAAGAAAGACTTGGGTGACAAGCTCAGCAAGGACCAAATCGAGAAAATAGACAAGGCTGTTGCTGAACTGAAAGAAACGCTCGATGGCAAAGACGTTGAGAAGATCAAGACCAAAAATGAGGAAGTAGCAAAAGTTTTACAAGAAGTTGGCACGATCGTCTACCAGCAAGCAGCGGCGAAGCGAGTAGAACGAGAAAAAAAGGAGCAAACTAAAGACTCCAAAGAGAAAGTTGTCGACGCTGACTATGAAGAAGTGAAAGAAGAGAAGAAAGATTAGACGTAGATTTTCTTCGCCTCAGGCTGATAGCTAATGACTAGCAAGCGAGACTACTACGAAGTCCTCAATGTGCCCAGAAATGCGTCGAAACAAGAGATAAAAAGGGCCTATCGCAAACTGGCGTTGAAATATCACCCGGACCGAAACAAGTCTCCAGATGCCGAGGAAAAGTTCAAGGAGATATCAGAGGCGTATGCTGTTCTTTCCGACGAAGAAAAGCGCATGCAATATGACCAATTTGGCCACGAAGGGATAAGCGGCAGATATACTTGGGACGACATCTTCAGAGGCGCCGACTTTGATGCGATTTTTAGAGACATGGGCTTTGGTTTAGGCGGCTTTGACACCATATTTGATATGTTCTTTGGGGGTAGAACGCGCAGGAGACATGGTCCGCGGAGAGGAGCAGACCTACGATATGATCTCGAAATATCATTGGAAGAGGCCGCGTTTGGCTTAGAAAAAGACTTGGAGGTTCCGGGCTTCGATGTTTGCGATGTATGTCACGGCAGTGGAATGAAACCAGGTACCGGCCCAAAAAACTGTCCAAAATGCAAAGGGACAGGCGAAATACGACACACAAGGAGCTTTGGCTACATGCACTTCACGGAGATACAAACGTGTAGTGAATGCCATGGTAAGGGTGTGTTCATCGAGAATCTCTGCGAAGCCTGCAAGGGCAAGGGAACCGTTCGGCGCCTTCGTAGAATAAAATTAAAGGTTCCTCCCGGAATTGACGATGGCTACAGCCTTAGGCTGGGTGGTGAAGGAGAGCCTGGGACTCAAGGGGGTCCGAAGGGCGATCTATACGTGGTTGTGCATGTCAAGCCCCATGAGATCTTCGAAAGAAATAAAGACGACATCCTGTGTGAGGCACACATAGACTTTCCTCAGGCGGCGTTGGGAACGAAAATTTATGTGCCAACCCTAGACGGTAAAGCAAAACTCAAGATTCCAAGCGGCACTCAAAACGGAACACTACTTCGATTGAGAGGTAAAGGGGTGCCGCACCTGCATGGGTGGAGAAGAGGAGATCAACTTGTCAGGGTTATCGTTCGAACACCGACAAAGCTAACGCGACGCCAGAAGAAACTTCTTGCGGAATTGGCGAAGGAGATGGAAGGCGAGGTCACGTTCAGATAACGATCTCTTGCAAAAAGGAGGCGAAGGCTTTTGACACAAGATGAAAACAGATCAACCTATAGGAGTACGCGACCTTTCATTTTAGACGTGCCGATACTTCACTGCTTCTAAGGCAGGCAATATGGCCATTAGTCGAAGTGAGGAGACCGATATCAGTAAGGATAGTGTCAACCCCAATTATTCTCGACCAAACCTGTGAAGTCCCGTATGTCCCAACTTCCAAGGGAACTGCTAAGAGAATGCTTGAAATCGCCGATGTCGGACCCAAAGATGTGGTGTATGACTTAGGCTGCGGCGACGGACGCATACTCATCATGGCAACAAAGCTGTTCAACGCTAAGAAGGCAGTGGGATATGAGATTAGGAAAGACCTGTACGAAGCTGCACTGCAAGAAATCGAGAGCCAGAACCTTGAAGAGAAGATAACCCTTATCAACGGAGACCTGTATAACGCCGACATTTCTGAAGCAACTGTAATCACCCTTTACCTAACGTATGGAGCTAACAAGAAACTCAGGCCAAAATTAGAAAAGGAAGTTAGACCTGGCACCAAGATAGTGAGCCATAACTTCGAAATACCTAGGTGGCAACCAACAAGAAAAGAAATCCATGAAGGTCATACCATTTACTTATACAGAACCCCTGATTCACCAAAAGCGCTAGAGACTAACAATAACTTGAACACTGATATCATGCAGCTACAAAAGACTCTGCACATGGACTACGTGGGCCTTGAGAGCATCCTCTTCCACATGCTTGACGGACAGTGCATTATCATTCATGGGAAGTACGTGTACTGTCGAGGTTACGTGGAGAACAAAGCAATCATCAGTGTCTGGACGAGTCCAATAGAACTGCCCGGTGCCGAGTGCCTGTTCAACGCCCCAATATCGCTTAGCGATGGCAAAAGGGCTCCAGACGCTCCTCTACCCAGACGCCCGAGCCAGCAGGCGTTCCCTATTGTTCCGCTAGGTGATTCACCGACTTGTCTCCTTCAAACCCAAAAAAACCGAAGCGAGCTGAGACGAGGAAACATGAAGAAAAAGCACTAGCTAGTCTGCATGCGTCATCCTACAAACTCTCATCTTCAAATCCCGTTCCCACAAGAAACAAACCCAAAACAAACAATCCGATGCAGAACACTGGAGGAAGAATCCACCACCAAGCTAACCTTTGAAAACCACCAAATCCAAAGGCTTCATAGAAAATCCTTCCCCAAGTTTGAACTCGAGGATCACCAAACCCCAAGAATTCAACAACTGTTAACAGCAACACCAAGCCTATTATAGCTAAACAGAAGTTTGCAGATAAATCCTTAAACACGTTAAGCACTTGTTCTGTTAGAGTGGCACCCTTAAACTTTTGATTTGAAGAACGCACTATAAACACATTTCTGAAGGCCCTAGCTACAAGTGCAGAGAGAAACAATAGAGAGAAGGGTAGATAAGCGATCCACGATGTTCCGTGCAGGTAGACGTTGACCAAGAGAATTGGCAGGACGGACAAACAAAGCAGCGCGTCAATAATAGGTATTATGATGTTATCAGCCCAACTCTCGAAATAGCCAGCGAGAAATCCGAACGGAGACCCCAAGATGACTGCACAAAGAGCTATTAGAAATGCAAGCACCACTGCAGTTCTAGCTCCGTAGACCAGCTTTGCAAAGATATCTGTCCCAAAAAAGTCAGTCCCAAGAACCCCGTGAAACTGAGATGGTGGGAGGTCTCTGAATTGTGGGAAGATGACCGCCCATTTGGGCATTGCAAAGGGCTGGGCCACAGGCTCACGGGACATAGGGTCGTATGGTGTTATAAAAGGGGCAAAGATAGCCAACACAAGAAAGACTATAACAATTGCCGAACCAATCATCAGCCGCTTCTTTCTTAGAAGAAGTTTGACCCAATTCTTCATAACCTCCTTTGTTTGGGTCTGGTTGAACTTGGATTCTATTGTAATCTTCTTCTCCAAGTCTTCATTTAAGCCTACCAGACGTTGGATAAAGTCCAGCAAGACAGACAGATATCCAAGACCTACCGCGAGCGCTGAAAACACTACAAACGATGCAACCATCACGTTGTAGTCAGCAGCCATCATGCTGTTAAGGAACCACCTACCTACACCTGGTAGCGTCCAGAACCATTCCACTATGATTACTGCAGATATCAAGAAGGAGAAATCAAATGTCGTACATGGCAACAGGATTTTCTTTAGTAAGGCTCTCTCAATGAAGGCGGAGCCACTACTCCAAACAACCAACAGGATTCTGATCACACCAATCAGAGTCAATGTGGCTACAGGCAGGAAAAGGTGCCAAAGCACATCCGAAATGTAAGCGAGAGGATCTGTTGGGGGAGGTATGCTGTACAACCCTCTCGACGGAAAGGCCTGGAAACCAAGCCACAGGTATAAGTAATAAACAAAGAAAAGCATGAAAGGAAGGGCTATGAAAGGCGCCAACCCAAAAAAGAAGCCCTTAAGTGAATGCGCAAAAGTAGAAGGCTTCCGTTTACCAGGTTTGAATAACATAGATACACCGACCCCAATCAATGCTGAGAAAACGGTGGAAAGACCGACTAGAAGAAGGGTTGTTGGAAATCTGAAAGTCAATTCATCCCAAACTGGAGCCCGAGTCATGAAGGAATACCCGAAGTTTCCACGAAATAGGTTTACCAGGAAAGACCCTAGGTCGCTCGCCCTAGCGATCTCTTCTGCTCTTATTTCGGACGTGAACCCAGGACTTGTGAACCAGTAAGGCGAAAAGGCTGAAAGCGCCAGATAAATCCACACAATCAAGACGAAGAAAATCAACGTCAGAATAATGGGTTTAAGAATTATAGGGAAATACCGTTTGAGAACGCCTTCCATCGCTTCAAACCCACCACACAAAAACACTTTGCAAAATATCTCGATATTCACTTAATACTTTTGCCTAGCGCGTATGAGAAACGCGTAGATTGAAGAACCTGAGAAAGAAAAAAAAGCGTTTCAACCATCCATATTTGGAGCTGCGCTTTAGAAGTTGTTGTCACTAAGCACTGTGGCGACAACTACATTCGGAAACAATTCTCCGTGAAACCGTTGCGCAACGAAAAAGAGAAGGCCAGTCTTACTTATGGTGGTGCATAACCGCTATGCGTCTTCTATTCTGATGCGATCTAGAAGACCCTTCATCGCCACTCTGCATTTCTTGCATTCCTCTAGAAACTCTTTCTCCGGCAACGGACCCTTCAACTCGCAGCTAATTTCGCCATTGCTGTGAATGGTTAAGCAACATGTTGGATACCGCCCAGAAGTACTTAGTCCCTCACGTATGATCTCTAGCTCTGCAACGACGTTGTCTAATCGTTTCCTTAGATTTGTCACCGTAGATCCTTCATGTATTAAATGAAACGGAAGAAGGATATATCGATGCTTACGATACACGATATATTTCTAAGTGGGATATACGACCTCATAAATTGCAACATCGCGCGCCACACGCGCAAGAGTATCAGACCTTTATGAAATCGGGTCTTGAACATGTCACAACTTGAACTAAGTTTCATGACTTGCTGGAAGTTTTCTTTTCTAAGGCTTTCACTCTCTTGTCTAAGTCGTCTATTTCCTGCTCTAGTGTGTCCAGTCTGACGGCATTCATCTTACCAAGAACCCGAGGCATAACATCTATATTCATTCTCGCCTTGAATTCATCCTCAGAAATCTTCTTCTTAGAGAAGTCTAGCCACAATTGGAAGGCTTTCTTCTCGTCTCCACTGAGCGACTTCAGGAACTTCTTCTCCCACCTGTCTTTAACACTCATCTTTCATCACACCTCAACAGAAGAATCTATAATGGACGAAAGAAGCTTTCTAACTCCTGGTGATGTTACAACCCTATCGGCTGACTCTACGAATCTCTCTAATCCACTTGGTGGCGGCTGAGCCTTCTTGTATTCTTTAGCTTGCAGGGCCATCTCGAGCTTATCCAGTTCCCTCACAGCCTTCGCCTCTTTAGTCTTACACTCTACGTACTCAAGCCATATTTGCAGGTATCTCTCCCGCAATCTTCTTGGCAAGAGACCTAGCAGCTGCTTCATGGCGGCGTCCTCGCTTTCCTTAGGCTTTCCAGTCTTTTTAGATGGTGTGAGATCTCCTGTAATCACTTCCGGAAGGTCGTGAATTAGCGCCATCCTCAACATCTTTGATCCGTCTAAACTTTCTAGGTCTGAATATATCATGCATAAAACAGCTGTTCTGAATGTGTGATCTGCAACAGATTCTGGAGAGGTAACCCCTACCTCAACCCAGCCAGACCTCGGAACTCTCTTCAACCTGCCTGATATTCTGAAGAATTCAACAAGATTATCGAGTTCTAATCTTCCCATCTGTCCTAACACAACTCTCACTCCACGTAGCAAGGAATTCTCAACGAAAGACACTATTCACTCTTCGATTCTAGTAATTTGAGGGCTACGGTTTTTGCTGCGAACTCAGCTGTCGACTTGTCATTTGCACTTCCAATTATGATCACATCGTTTTCCTCAGGCTTCAGCCTCGTCATGAGCATACGGCGGATCGAGGGAATGCCTCGAAAGACATCCTCACTCACCCCAGGCATCGTTAATCTACCATTTCTGAAGACAAGTGTTGTAGCCCCTAAAGCGCCTATTCTAATTGCGGCGTCCCGCTGCTCCAAACCGTATTTCACAAACTCAGCTACGTCTTTGACGAGAACGCCCATATTGCAGGGTCCTACCGTCAAGGAGCTCTCAGGAACCTCCATCTCCTCACTAAGCTTTGACCTCAGATCGGACAGTAGTTCTTTGCCAAATTGTGAGAGGACTATGCCTGCCCTTGAGATTTCAATTATGTCCTCGTTTCTTAGGTGCCTAACCAAGGTTCGTGTTTCGCCCTCACCTAGCCCTAGTATCGTGGAGAGTCTTATTCGGCCCATAGGCCCTTCAGTGCCCAAGATCTCTATTGCTTTGACTACATGAGCCTCGGTAAAGGTAGGTGTTCTTCCTGGCGCCAGTTTTCCAGAGACCTTTTCGATCAGTTGTAGAAACTTCGTCTTCGTCACCTTTTCCTAATATCGTTTGTTTCGTCTTAAGTCTTACAGTAAAGATTAAATAGTTGGATAGATAATCCAACCATGACAGAATTGAGGATTCTGAAAGTCTGTGTCATCTCAATCCTAGTGGCGCTATGCGTGGCAACAAACTACGCATTAATCGGCGTTTACAACGTAAAGGTGATGGATTTCTTGGTTTTTGTCGGGGGATTTTGCTTCGGACCTATTGCCGGCGCTCTAATCGGTGTCCTTTCTTGGGCGGTTTACGGAGTACTGAATCCATACGGTTTCGTACCGCAGATATGGCTCGCAACAATGTTTTGTGAATCAATTTACGGCGTCATCGGTGGACTACTCGGAAGAAACCTTACGTCAAATCGTTTCGATGCTCAACGACTCCAGTTAAGTGTTCTCTTTGGGGTCGTGGGATTCATGTTAACGTTGATTTATGACATCATTTTGAATGTCGTTTGGGCGCTGGTGTTTGAGATGTCAGCAATTGGGGCGATAGTTGTTGCCGTGCCATTTACGCTTGTGCATGAGCTTAGCAATGTCACGATTTTTGGTCTCGGCTCGCTTCCTACGATAACAGCCGTAGAAAAGATTATGGGAGTTGGCAAAGTTGGAGTTTCTCAAAAATAGATGGGCTATAGCCGCGCTGGCAATGGTTTGTTGGGGGGTGATAGCCTCCTTCTCCGCCCTTTACTATTACTATCTTTATACGGACCTGTTTGAGAAGCTTAAGGCCCTCCCAGTTCACGTGTCAATCACTGTTGATTATGGCAACGGCACAACGAAAAGTTTCCCAGAGGTCTATCTATTTCGTAACGCCACCGTGCTAGATGCCTTGAGAGCAGTGGCAAATGTGACTCTACAATATACGGAGTTCGGGGTTTTGGTGGTAAGTGTGGACGGCGTGTCCAACGACTGGACTGGCGCGGGTATAGGATGGCAATATTGGATCAATGGAGAGTGGGGCAGTGTGGCAGCAGACAGACAGATACTGGTCTGCAACGATCACGTGGCATGGAATTGCACAACTTGGGGCGGAGGCTAACTTCACTCTCAACTAGTTTTAGATCTTCTTCCGAGTAGGCTTTTCGACCTTTATGCATATCTCCATTGTCCAGCATTATGTTAGATATGGGCGATTGCATGGCTGGAAAATGATTGGCTGATAATCGAAGCGGCTTCGAATGACTTCCAGAGCAGTCGGAAACTATATATTATCTCAAGTCAAAAATAGAAAGCGACCGCTTTACTATTTGATTTGTCGGTGTTTACAGGATGAAGAGAGCGAGCACACATGCAGAGGATTTGAAGCTTCGACTGATGACTGTAGACTTGCTTCGAGCCGCGAAGAAGCATTACACTTACCGTGAGTTGTCGAGCAAAACCGATTTGCCAGTGACAGTTCTGAGCAGATACGCAAAGGGTCATGTTTTGCCGAATACAGAGAGAGCTCGAGAGCTCTGGAAGGTCCTGAAGAAACTTGTCGGCTTGGAAACTGAGCTTAACAGGAAAATACGATTCAACAAGGATGGTTATTTTGACAACACAGAGATTGTTGGAGATTTTAACATACTTAGACAAGCAGCACGTCACGCCCTCACAACCTTCGCTGGAAGAAGGGTGACTAAGATTCTGACAGCTGCGGTGGATGGCATACCTCTAGCGACTATGGTTGCAAACTCTTTAGGCGTCAATCTTGTGATTGCCAAAAGAAGCAAGGAGGTGGGAGTTCCAGCCTTTTTGGAGGAAACCTATGTGTTGAGTAACTCTGGTGTGACCATGACCCTTTACGTACCCAAAAAAGCCTTCAGAAGCAGAGACAGTGTGCTTATAGTGGACGACATGATAAAGACCGGGGAGACCCAAGCCGCCCTCATCAACTTGGTTAACATGGCGAGAGCCGAAGTCTCTGGGATATACTCTCTAATCTCCATCGGGAACGACTGGCAGAAGAGAATCAACCTTCCCAAAGGATGCCCAGTTGAGGTTGTAACGAAGGTTAGGGCAAAGTAGCGGCCAAGCAGTAATCCTGAAATCTACATTTTCTACACTTCTTCTTTCTACAGAAGTCTTTGCCGAGCCTTAGGAGAGCTGTTTCAAAGTTTACGAAGTTCTTCTCAGGAATCTTGTTCTCTCTCCAGACCATCTTCAATTCTTCCAACGCTCTTGCAGGTTGCTCTTCTTCGACTATTCGAAGGTTTTTCGCCGCGAGGATCACAAGAGGAGTAGGTGTTGGGTCTGCTCTGTTCCAGATATCCCTTAATTCTCTTAGGAAAATGCTGACTGTCACGCTTCCTATGCCCTTCCCAAGTTCCCTTATGCGCTTCTCCAAATCCTCAGGGTCTGTGGACTGCTGATGGAGGAGGTTTAGACTTCCTTCATAATGCGTGAGTAGGTTTCCCATGACTTCCAACAGCTTGTCTCCCGTCTTGAAGTCGTATCGGGTATAGCCTCCCTCGTCTAATATGTCGACCAGACCCTGCCATCCAGTTTTCAGGATCTTCCTGGGGGCAATTACATTGTGTTTCTCAAAGCATCTGTAAGTGTTTATGACCGAACTCTCTGTTATAGGTGCTCCAAAGAGAACAGACGCCAAGAACCATTTGAAAATCTCTTCTTCGCTTCTGCTCTTCAGATCTATACCGAGAAGCTCTGAATATTTCTGGCCAAGTTCTCTAATCAATAGTTTAATAACTCTGTGATTGTCTTTTGACATTTCAGTCAGCCCAACTTTAACGTCACGGGCGCAAGACTATTCCCTTTTTTCCATTCTTGGGTATGCAACATCTGGTTTTATGCTTGCAACGATCAGAAACGCTCCAATTACTATTTTGAACACTGCAAATCCTCCTCTAGATAACCCAAGCCACAGACCTTGTCCGATTAGAAGCCCTAAATCACCTATTCCAGAAACAAGTAGACCAAGACCAGCAGCCAACGCAACGGCTCTAATGAAGATAAGAAGAGCGTTCTTAACGTTTCTGGAAGACAAAGCCATTCCACCATGCCTCTATTTCTCTTCTCAGGCTTTTAACATTACTTCTCTTCAAACGCTCCTCAGGTCGTCTGCTTGGTCTATTCCTGCACCACTTCATCCCTTTCACACACGGAATCACAGAATTAGGACATCAGATTTTGGGTTTCCTCAAAGCAAATTAATAATCACTGCAAACAAAATAGAAGGTCTTGAGATGAAAGTCTTGAGAACAATACGGTGGAAAGACGGCGTCGTTGTCACTATTGACCAAACAAGACTGCCTAATGAGACTGTATTCTTGAAGATGAAGAGATGCAGTGAGGTGGCTTCTGCAATTAGAGAGATGAAAATGCGAGGCGCCCCCCTCATCGGCGTAGCGGCAGCCTACGGCCTAGCTCTCACAGCCTATCACTCAAAGGCAGAAAAGAGAGGAGAATTGATGAAGGAAATTCAGGAATCAGCTGGAGTTTTGAGGAAATCCAGACCGACTGCTGTGAATCTCTTCTGGGCTGTTGACAGGATTCTGAAGAAAGCGAAGAAAACTCGTGGGGATGCGAAGGCGCTAGCTAAAGCCGTAGTCGAGGAGGCTCAGAGGATGGCAGATGAAGATGTGGAGGCTAACCGCAAGATGGGTGAACACGGAGCCAAACTGATTGAGGATGGAGATGTTGTGTTAACCCACTGCAACGCTGGAAGTCTGGCGACAGTGGATTACGGCACTGCTCTCGGAGTGATACGTTCAGCATGGGACCAGGGCAAAAGCATAAGCATAATTGCAACGGAGACTAGACCCAAACTGCAAGGGGCAAGGCTTACGACCTATGAATTAAAGCGCGATGGCATCCCTGTCTGCCTGATCACGGACAGTATGGTTGGCTTCGTGATGTCGAAGCAGTTAGTGAACAAAGTCGTAGTAGGCGCAGATAGAATAGTTAGCGATGCGGTTATCAACAAAATAGGCACCTACACCATCGCCGTGTTAGCCAATGAGCATAAGATTCCGTTCTATGTGGCGGCTCCAACATCAACCTTTGACCTAAATCAAAGCTCAGAGGAAATAGTAATCGAAGAAAGGGATTCTACGGAAATCACACATTTCGGCTCTAGATTGATCGCCACAAGGGGAATAGATGTGCTAAATCCGGCATTCGACATAACGCCTATGAAATATGTGAGTGCCATAATTTGTGAGACTGGGGTTTTCTCTCCAACAGAACTTAGAAGCCCCATTTGACAAAAGTTGGACGTTTAGCTAGATCATGAAGCTTAAATCTCAAACAGCACATGATAGCGGTAGTAAGAGTGTGGAAGGCCTACCGTGAGAAGAGAACTGAAAAGCAAGATTGACGAAGGTTTGGCAGAAGAAGAGCTGAAGATAGAAGCGAAGCTTGTGGAGGATGGCGTCTTAGTCTCTTCTCCTGACAGCATTGAGGGCTTGTCCTCACGGGGTTATGGAGTCTCTGAAAATGGGGAACTAATGCTCACCTTTTATGAGGCTCTCTATCTCCTCAGCAAGGAGATTCTTGAGGTTAAAGATGAAAGAACTGGAGAGAGATTGCGCTTTCAGGACATCCTTAAGCGCTTTCAATCAACGGACCAAAATGCATGGGTTAAGTACTTGATTTATCGCGATTTGAGAAGCAGAGGATACGTGGTGAGAGAGGGCTTCGGTTTGGGGATAGATTTCCGCGTGTATAAGAGGGGTGAGTATGGGGAGGAGACCGCCAAGTACATGATATTCGGGATACAGGAGGGACAACCGGTAACTCTGGGAAAGTTAGCGCAGGCCCAAAAGTATGTTCAGAGCTTGAAGAAGAAGATTGTGCTCGCGGTTGTGAACAGGAGGGGAGAGGTCGTTTACTACTCGCTCTCGCAGCTAACGCTAAGGTGATGGTGCAGAAATAGAATGTCAAAGTTTAGAACGGTTAGAGGGATGAGAGATTTTCTGCCGAAACAGGCAGGGAAGATGCGGTATGTAGAAGAGCTTTCGAGAGAATTGGCCCAGCTCTACGGCTACGGAGAGGTGATCACTCCCGTTGTAGAGTCCTACGAGCTTTTGGCGGCGAAATCTGGCGAGGAGATAAGGCAGCGCATGTATGCCTTCGAGGACCTAGGCGGTAGAAAAGTAGCCCTACGCCCCGAGTTCACAGCTTCAATAGCCAGATTAGTGGCGACAAAGATGAGGAACGAACCCAAGCCCATGAGACTCTTCTGTCTAGGTAGCCTCTACCGCTACGACGAGCCACAGTACGCCCGCTTCCGAGAGTTCTGGCAGGCAAACTACGAGCTTATTGGCTCAGAGAAACCAGAGGCGGATGCAGAGATTCTGGCGCTGACCAATGATCTGATGGGAAAGTTGAGTCTGCGTAGTTATCACTTCAAAATAGGACATATGGGAATCCTACGGGGCATCCTACGTCAGGAAAGAGTAGAGGATGAATCACAGAACGTGATTATGCAGTTGCTTGACAAGAAGCGGTGGGAGCAGGCGCTTGGAGCCGCAAAAGATTGTGACGTTTCGGAAAGAGGTATAGAGACTCTAAAGGAAGTTTTCAAGACAAAGGGCTCGGAGCCGGGCCGAGTTCTCAGAAGGGTGAAGAAAGTTGTTCAAGAATATGAAAGCGCTGTTGCTGCAGTAGAGAATCTTTCAGATATTCTGGGGTTAGTGAGGGATGGCGGCGTTGAGTTTGAAATGTTGATAGAGGCTGGCTTTGCTCGAGGCTTGGAATACTATACTGGCTTAATTTTTGAGCCGTATATTCCACAGCTGGAGACAGCGTTGGGTGGTGGTGGACGCTACGACAAACTCATCCAGCTCTTCGGTGGCGAACCAACTCCTGCTGTGGGTGTTGCGCAAGGAATAGACCGTCTCGTGCTCGCCTTGAAAAAGCAGAGGATTTCACCTAGAGTCCAAGGAGAAAAGAGGGTATTCATTATACCGATTACTGAAGGCCAGAGGGCGAAGGCCATGGAACTCTCGCTAATGTTGAGAAGAGCGAAAATATCGGCTGAGGTTGAGGTCATGGGTCGTACAGTTTCAAAAGCTTTGGAGGACGCAGACAGGAAAGAGGCCACCCACAGCATTCTCGTGGGCCCTGAAGAACTTAGAGATGGCAAGGTTGTTCTACGAGACATGAAGAGAAGAGAACAGAAGGTCGTTGCCATAGAAAATCTATGTGAAGAAATCTTAGCGGGGCGCACGTGCTAGGAATCGGAATCGCTTAACCTTCTCACTTCTTTCACAGCCTCTACTGCAACTTCCATCATATCATCATCTGGCTCTTTCGTTGTCAGGCGTTGAAATGCTAAGCCTGGCAACGTGAAGATCTTCATAATCATCGAGTCCTTGTATCTGTCGCTTAGTTTCAGAAGCTCGTAGGATATGGCGCCGATTACTGGAATTAGGAGCACTCTGTACGCTAGCCTTACAATGAATCCCAAATCGGGCATGATCGAGAAGAGCAAGATGCTTACAATCATGACGATGAAGAGGAAAGAGGTTCCACACCGGGGATGCAGTCTAGAGAATTTCTTCACATTCACTACATTCAAAGCTACGCCAGCTTCGTGGGCGTTGATTGTCTTATGTTCTGCGCCGTGATATTGAAGTATTCTTTTGAACTCGCCCCACATGGCGATTAACGTCAGGTATAGGAGAAAGATTGTGAGACGCACTATGGCTTCAACGATGTTGAAAACTACTCCCGTGAGCCCCAACAGATTGGTTAAGAGGAAGGGGATTATGAAGAAGAAAGAAGCCAGCGCTAAAGCTAGGGCAATAGCTATCCCAAACTCCTTGTGGGTGAACTTTTCCTCTTCTTCGAGAACTGCGTTTGCAGAGAAATAGAGCCCTTTGACGCCGAGATACAGAGTTTCAAATAATGCGATGATACCTCTCAGAAAGGGCAGGCGAAGGATCCTGTGTTTTTCAGAGAGGGAGTTTATCTTCTCTTTGTGTGTCAATATCTCGTTGTTTGGCTGCCTAACGCAAATCACTAGATGCTTGCGAGAGCGCATCATCACACCTTCTATCAGGGCTTGTCCACCAAAAGCCAGCGACGGCTCTTCTCTTCTTGGAGCGAGCATGACCCACAAGAAGATTCGCTAGTCTTATATTCTTTTATTCCTCTCAACTGCTGATTTCTTGTTTCTAAAAATGTGATAGGCAGATGGAAGTGTGCGACCTAGACAAGCTCGCGTATATGCGGGCGGGGCGGGATTTGAACCCGCGACCTCGAGCTTTCTTCCCTGCTTAGGAGGCTCGTGCCCTAATCCTCGCTAGGCTACCCGCCCATGAATAATTCATGACAAGCAATGTTATAACCCTAATGCCTGTGGGAGCTCCTTTGGAGAGGCTTAATCCTTTATCTCTGTCTATTGGGCTGGGAGGCACGATCTGCAGGGGCAAGTAATATTTAAGTTGAGATGTATGGGATGTGTTGTATGATGCGGGGGTACCCGAGCCAGGTCTAAGTAGGGCTGAAACCTAGGAAAAGGGGGAGGACTTAAGATGTCAAATATAAGAGATCCTCTGGCGAAGGCCTCCGTGGGTTC
>JBHIEV010000029.1:0-15243 GCA_046760805.1 Bathyarchaeia archaeon | reverse complement strand
CGCCGAAGTCCATTATGGTGGTGTCGTTGGTTCCCCCTCCGAAGCTGAAGACCATGATCTTCATCTCTTTCTCCAGCTTGTCAAGGCCATACGCCAAAGAAGCTGCTGTCGGCTCGTTTATGATCCTTGCAATGTCGAAGCCTGCGATTTCACCAGCGTCTTTTGTGGCCTGCCTCTGGTTGTCATTAAAGTGGGCGGGAACTGTGATTACACACTTCTTCAGTTTCTCGCCGAGGAACGTTTCTGCATCCCTTTTTATCTTCTGTAGGATGAAAGCCGAGATTTGCTGAGGTGTATACTCTTTGCCGTATATTTTCACCTTGTAGTCTGTTCCCATCTTCCTCTTGATCTCGAAAATGGTTCCCTCCGGGTTTGTGACGGCTTGCCTCTTTGCTGGTTCGCCGACGAGCAGTTGACCATCCTTTGTGAAGGCAACCACAGAAGGAAACATCTTTCCAGCAATTGTGGGGCCCTCAGCGCTTGGAATAATTACCGGCCTTCCGGCTTCCATGATGGCTGCGGCAGAGTTGGTGGTTCCCAGATCTATGCCCAATATTCTCTCTCGAGTTTTTTCTTTACTCATGCTTCAACACCTGACCGTGTAGCGATCTTAACGATACTCGGCCTGATGACCTTGTCTCTAAGCATGTAACCTGTCCTAACCTCCTCAATAACAACGTTTTCATCATGCTCATTTGTTGGCACCTTCATCAGAACTTCGTGCAGTTTTGGATCGAAGGATTTCCCAACCGCGTCTATCTTAGCTAACCCTTCCTGTTCCAGCGCAGCATGCATCTTCTTCAGAGTCATTTCGACACCTTCCAAGAGGGCTTGCTTATTTTCGGTCTCTCTTCCAGAGCGGAGGGCCAACTCTAACTCGTCTACGACGTTGAGCAAGTTGGCGATGAGCTTTTCATTGCTAGCTTGGGCTGTCTCGCGGATTTCCTTCTCCATTCGTTTTCTATAATTCTCGAAGTCTGCCTGCAGGTACTTAAGGCGGTTTAAGTACTCATTGGATTTTTGGTGCTCCTCCTTTAAGGCCTTCTGAAGCCTTTTTATCTTACTCATTCTGGTTTTTACTGTTTTCATTCGACCACCATCTCCTTCAATTCAAATCCCCAATGTCGGCATGAACAGTGAAGACCATAATCTTTAACTTCTCCGAACCATTTATGGCTACTGCACATGGGACAGCTCTCTCTTTTTTCCTACAGTCTTTGGCTACATCTGTACAGATTTTATCATATAACGACGGAAGGACTTGTTTTCTCTAAGATCCTGTAGCGATACTCTGGGCACTTCAGTGTACCACCAAGGTACTCAAGGTATGTTAAGCCATTCTCCTTTACGTTCAAACGCATTTGCACACTATCTAACGCTGCTTATGTCGTATTCTTCTCACTCGATTTCTATCCGCACACCTCTCGGTCTTTCCTCAACCCTTTTGAATTCAACTTCGAGGACGCCATTCTTGTAGGAAGACTTTGCGCTTGATGGGTTCACCTTGCCCGGCAGCTCAAGCTCTTTGTAGTATTTTCGCTCTTTCGCATCCACAGATATTATCAAGGTCCTTCCTGTAGCGCGTAGCTTTATGTTCTCTTTCTCGACCCCTGGCAGTTCCGCGACCACCCTTATCTTTTCCTCACCTTCCAGTATATCCACAAGAGGGGCCCTTTCCTCTTTGAGGTTGAAGGGAGGTTCCCAAGGTCGCGCCCAAGTTGAGGGCTTCAAGTTCCCGAACTCTCGGACGACGGGCTTTCTGTCGGGGCCCATCGTCAGGGACCAGCCCCATATAAACGGACCACTTTGTCTGACAGTGTTGCCGCCGGATAGCTTTTGCCTGCGCACCATGCTTTCGGGAATACGATCCGTAAACTTTTTGAACATGTCTTCCATCATCCTCTCTATTTCTACTGTAATCTCATCTACGTCCTTGAACCAATCGCTAAAGAAGTAAGGCCATCTACATCTTCTACGGAACCAACTGGGATACTCATCCCACGACATACACGATCACACCTCCCATTCGTCTACACGATATACGTTACCTTTGGAGCTAGGTCATCAAGCATCTCCATCATGATCTCTTGAAATTCAGTGAAAGTAAGCTCCCGACCGAGCTCAGCTTCCCTCTTCATAGCCTCTTGAACAATTTTTTTCTATAACCATTTCTAACCCGTTTTCTGCCTCTTGAGGCGTCAACATTCTTCTAACTTCAGGGTTGTCTTGCACTTTTGATAGGTATTTGCGCAACATGTGGGTGAGAAAGCTTTTCCTCTTCTCCATCTTCCCCACGAGGCCCAGTCTAATGGTACATGAGTTTTTCCTCATACTTTCTAAGATGTTCTGCTGCCTCGCCAATGTCCATGAAGAGATCATTAACACGTTCAACATCCTCAAGATTGACGATTTCACGTTTGGTTGCGCGAGCGTTCTGGGCGGCTAAACTGAGAAGCTGAACTGAGTACCGAAGTGATGATTTTGCGCCGATTTCAGTGAGCTTCTCTAAGGCATCTTTCTCAACCTTAACCTCCTCCTCTTCGGACCGAATCCGAAGAATTTCCCTTATGCTGTCTGCATCGTACTCTTGTGTTCCAATGATGACGGAGCGGTCGATCAGGTCCAAAGGAAAGCCCATGGGACTCTTGACGTCGGTTCCTCGGATGGTGGTGATGCCACGGTTAGTGGCTAGGATGATTATGGGGACAAGCTCGCTTTCGATGGCTCTGCCTAGAAAGCTGAAGGCCTCAAGGTCGAGGAGATGAGAGTCGTCGATGAACAGCACACCAGGGTGTATGAAGGCCTTGCCATCATCAACCAATGCTTTCACTTGCTTGTCAACGGCGGTGCGTATCTCTGTATCGATTTCCTTGGACTCGGCGCCACCGAAGAACATCGAGAAGAAGCCTCCTCCAGCTCGGCTTTTGGCGTTTATCTCATCCATGTCCGCAAGCGTCAGAGTGTACACGAACTCCTTGTCTTTTAGGACTTTGCCGTTTGGTCGCGGCACCTTTCTGCTCGTGTCCACATCGTAGGTTTTGCCTTTTGCACTTTCCAAGCTTAGCCCAAGGTTGGCCACTCTCCCAGATTCTGCGTCGATTTGCACTACACTTCCGTCTGAGATGTTTTGTTGAATTACTTGTTGAGCTATGGTGGCTCCAGCCTCGATGGTCTTCTCTTCTTTTGTGGTCTTTAACGTGAGTCTAATGCTCTCAGGAACCTTTTGGTAGGGGTTGTAAGGGTGAGAGGTGGTCTTGATGTCAACGCTGGTTACCTCGCCCTCGTATATCTTTCTCATCTCGTGGATTTCCACACCAATGCACTTCCTTATGGCCTCGATGAGGACCTCTGTCTTCTTCCGTTCACTGCTGTAAATTTCGCTTCCACTCATCTGTATGAAGGGGACGTTGGCGCCTAATTCCCTAGACATTGCGACGGCGATGGCGGTCTTTCCGGTGCCTGGTGGACCCGCAAGGATTACAGTCTTGCCGCTTAGCTTTCCCTCCCTGATCATCTGGATTACTAGACCAGCTGCTTCCCTGGCCCTTTCTTGGCCGACCATTCCATCCTTGATCTTGACAGCCTTCAGACTTTTGCCCAAGCCCAGACCCTTAATGTGGGTGTGAGCACCTATGCGTTCGAAACGGCGAGCTTCAGTTGGCACCTCCTTTATAGCCGCCATGAACACCTCCCCTAGAACTCTGATTCGCCTTCTTCTTCCTCTTCCTTTGGACCTTCCGCCTTTTCCTCCTCTTTCGGCTTTGTTGCCGCGATTACATCGTCGATTCTTAGTATCATTGAAGCTGCCTCGGTGGCAGACTTGATCGCCTGCTCCTTCACCTTCAAAGGCTCAATCACGCCACTTTCGCTCATGTCGACAATCTTGCCTGAGAAGACATCGACGCCCATGAGGTGCCCTTTGGGCTTCTCGTGGGCCGACCTCAATGCTACGAGTATGTCTATGGGTTCAAGGCCAGCGTTCTCGGCTAGGGCTTTGGGAACGATTTCCATGGAGTCGGCAAAAGCCTCTATGGCAAGTTGTTCTCTCCCACCGACCTTGGTCGCGTAGTCACGGAGTTCCTTTGCTATAGTCGCCTCAACGGCTCCTCCTCCACCCACGATTTTGTTATGTTCCGTGACGTCTGCAACAACTGATAGGGCGTCGTTCATGGCCCTCTCTGCCTCATCCACCATTCTTTCGAGACCAGCGCGGATGAGCACCGTAACTGACCGCGGATCTTTGCATTTCTCTACAAAGACCATTTTGTCATCGCCGATTTTCCGTTCTTCCACTAGCCCTGCTTGTCCAAGGTCATTGGAGCTGAGGTCGTCAAGGTTGTTGACTACCCTTCCACCTGTTGCTCTAGCTAGTTTCTCCATGTCTGATTCTTTCGCCCTTCTTACGGCCAAGATGCCTTCCTTAGCGAGGAAGTGTTGGGCCAGATCGTCTATACCCTTTTGGCAGATGAGGACGTTGGCTCCCGCTTTCTTTACTTTCTCCACCATCTCCTTAAGCATGTGTGTTTCTTTATCTAGGAAAGCTTTCATCTGGGTGGGGTCTCGTATTCTGATCTCTGCATCGAACTCGGTTTTTTCTACCTCGAGGGCTGTGTTTACTAAGGCGATTCTGGCGTTTTCAATGCGTTTTGGCATGCCAGCGTGGACCACCTCTTTGTCGATGATGATGCCTCTCACGAGTTCGGTGTCGAAGAGGCTCTTTCCCTCCTTTTTGATAATTTGGACGTTGTCAATATCGGCCACGTTTCTTTCTCCCCTCTTTTCGGTTATCTGTTTCACGGCGTCAATAGCTATCTCAGACAAGTGATTCCTAGCCACTCCAACGGCCTTACTTCCCATGGAAGTCAAGGCAACTCTCTTCAAGGTTTCGCGATCTTCAAGGTTCACGCCAATTCCTATCTTTTCAAGGGTTTCTCTCGCCTTCTCGAGAGCTTTTCGGTAGCCGCTGACGACGACTGTAGGATGAATGCCCTGGTCAAGCAGCTCTTCCGCCTTTTGAAGTAACTCTCCAGCCAACACAACAGCCGTGGTTGTTCCGTCTCCGACCATGTCATCTTGGGTCTTAGCGACCTCCACCATAATCTTGGCGGAGGGGTGTTCTACGTCGATTTCGTCGAGGATGGCAGCGCCGTCATTTGTTATGGTGATGTCTCCGAGGCTGTCGATGAGCATTTTATCCATGCCTCTAGGACCCAAAGTCGTTTTTATGGCCTCTGCAACGATTCGAGCAGCCATGATGTTGTTTCTCCGTGCGTCTCTTCCCCGCTTCCGCGCGGTTCCCTCCTTCAGAATGAGGACGGGCTGTCCAGCTTGCGTGGTTAAGTAAGCCATACAATCCCTCCAAACATCTCTAGTATTCTGGGGGCATTCCCCCGTATTCTCCTCCGGGACCCTTTGGCGGTGTCGGTGGGGCTTTCATTTTCCCAGCCGCGATTACATCGTCGATCTTGAGGATCATTGAAGCTGCTTCGGTGGCAGACTTGATTATCTGTTTCTTGACTGCGAGTGGTTCGAGGACTTCCAGTTTCTTCATGTTGTCCACTTTGCCTTCGTAGACATCGACTCCGGCCCAGACTTCACCCTTCTCGTGGCGTGCTCTAAGCTCAGAAACTACGTCGATGGGATCAAGGCCAGCGTTCTCAGCTAGCGTGGTAGGTATTGCTTCCAGAGCTTCTGCGAATCGTTGCACCGCGAGGTGCTCCCTCCCAGGAAGGGTATCGGCGTATTCTTTGAGCACCTTTGCGACGTCCAACTCAGGCGCTCCTCCTCCGGCTACAATCTTTGGTTCTTGCACCACATCCCGGACAACGCAAAGGGCATCGTGTATGGAGCGTTCTGCCTCGTCGACGATGCGCTCTGTTCCTCCCCGTATAAGGATCGCTACAGAACGTGGGTTCTTGCACCCCTCGATAAACGTCATCTTGTCGTCTCCGATTTTTCTCTCTTCGACTAGCTTAGCGTAGCCCAAATCGTTCGCCGTGAAGTCGTCTAGGTTTGTGACAACTTTTCCTCCAGTAGCCTTCGCAAGCTTTTCCATATCTGATTTCTTTGCTCTGCGCACGGCTAGTATTCCCTTCCTTGCCAAGAAGTGTTGAGCCATGTCGTCGATGCCTTTCTGGCAGATGAGTACGTTTGCGCCTTTCTCTGTGATCTTCTCAACCATGTCTTTTAGCATGTTCTCCTCCTGTTGGAGGAAGGCTTCCATCTGTTCTGGATTCTCAATGTTTAGTTTTGCATCGAACTCGGTCTTCTCCACCTCTAGCGGGCAGTCCAATAGGGCCACTTTCGCATTCTCTATGCGCTTCGGCATTCCTGGATGGACCACTTCCTTGTCGAGGACTATGCCCTCGATGAGCGTGGTGTCAGTTAGAGACTCTCCAGCCTTTTTCTCCACCATGATATCATCTAAGTCCACCTTGTACTGATCACCAGCTTTCTGAGCGACGTGTAAGACTGCTGAAGCCGCTATATCAGCTAAATATTCTCGGTTCTCGGCCACCAGTTTACTAGCCATCGAAGTCATGGCAACTTTTTTCAAGAAATCCTTGTCCTCAGACTTCACAGGAAGGGCAATCTTCTCTAATGTCTCAAGGGCTTTGTCTGCTGCCTTCCGGTAACCATCGATGATGACGGTAGGGTGAACGTTCTTGTCGACAAGGTCCTCGGACTGTCCTAGGAGCTCTCCGGCGATGACCACTGCGGTCGTGGTTCCGTCGCCTACCTCATCGTCTTGTGTTTTCGCAACTTCAACCATCATCTTGGCGGCTGGATGTTGGATGTCCATTTCGTCTAATACTGTGCGACCGTCGCTCGTTATGGTTACGTCGCCAAAACTATCTACGAGCATTTTGTCCATGCCCTTTGGTCCAAGAGCACTTTTCACCGTCTCGGCGACTATGCGGGCCGCCATGATGTTGGCATGTTGGGCACCCTTTCCTCTTTCCCTTGTTGATCCCTCTTTCAAGATGAGGACAGGTGTTCCGGCGAGTTCAGACATCTGACAACACCACCTCCATGTTTTATGGATTTTTTGTTTGGTTTAACTGAACAGAAGGTATATAAACTTTACTGGAAGCATTAATATTTAACACGACGACTTAAAATTGACAAGAAGGTTGATACGACTTGGCTGTAAGAGAAGAAACTCTGGCTGAATATAGAGTATTCGCTGTCAGAAAACTTCAAGCGATGGACCCAGAAAAGGATCTGGAATGGATATGTAGAAGTTTCGGCTTCCTCGAATCCAGAGACAAGGAGAAGACGGCTTTCCGTATATTTAGAGCGCTTGTCAAAGCGGCAAGTCGCAACAAGGGTTTATCAAGTGATGAATTGGCTAAAAAGCTATCCTTAACGAGAGGGACCATAATTCACCACCTTAACAAGATGATAAAAAGTGGTTTGGTGATATACCACGAAGGTCAGTATAAGCTGAGAGGAAGAAGCCTGAAAAGCACTATCGAAGAGATTGAGCGAGACCTAGGTCGCATATTTGAGGACCTCTTCCACGTTGCCGAGGCCATCGATGAGTCTTGGGGTTTGTTGTCGAGATGAAAAGCAAGGTCTTGGAGTGAGGGCACATGCTTTTCAACTTGTCTGGTTCAAGTTCACTTGGTCTCCGCTTCCTTATTGGCTTCATTTATGGTGGTGACAGTGCGGACATGTTTGGCTATAAATAATCGGGAGCACCCCTCCATCGTGGTGGAATCCTGCCTAGACCATTTGGAAAGGTTTAGAAAAGTTATTAGAGATGCTGCGGTTACGATTGGATGTTGCGCAGATTTTGTCTATTTGATTTCTGAAAAAGATTTTGTTTATGCCCTAGACCGGTTTAAGAAATTCAATAATTTTCATGTTATTGTTGCGGCTACTACAGAATTCGAAATTATTAATGAGAAGTTGTGGACCGCAACGTTCGTTAATGCTGAGAATAGTCTGGCGCAAGAGTATCCCAAAGGTGTCATTGCACACGAGTTTGCGCACATTCGCCAGTGTTATAACCTTGGTGGCATGCCCAAGCTACTCTTTGGGAAGTCTTGCCCAAGAGATGCCAGAGATCTGGCTACACTCTTTCTAATGGAGGCCGAGGAGGTCGCGGCTGACTCGCTGCTTCCATCAAGCTGGAGAAATAGCAAAAATAGGGCGATCCTTCGATATATCAACGCATATCCAGAAGAACCTCATCCTTTCTTTCTTGCTGCTTTGAAAGCGACCACCAACTTCAGAAAAGAAGATGCAGTCTTATTCAAAAGACTAAACGATAGGATCAATGCTAATCCGATGCTCAGCTTCTTGTTTGAAATGGGGCTACAATACTTTCGTCGCTTCTACACTAGAAAGGAAACAGATCCTAAGGATGTTAGCGTAATAGAAGAGGGAATCAACAAAATCCTCAAAAATTTGTGTGGAATAGCAGATCAATGTCATATAACATTGCGAGCATGCTGGAAGAGATTCAATAACAACGGGAGGTCGTTGCTTCACAAGCAATTTGATTATGTTTATTAGATATTTTCTCTAAGATATACTTGAGGAGTACCTTCGTGCAGTTGCTGGATATGCTGACAATTAATGAAGAGCCTAAGAGTAAGGAGGGTTTGCTGGAAACAATATGGAAAGCGTTTGACTATTTTCCTCGGGGCATATGGGAAGAGATTAGGTTTGTTGGAAACATTATTGTGAAATATGACCTGAAAATAAAAACAAGAGAGAAAATCTATGGGGCTTTCATCTTCAATAATTTGATGAGAAAGATTAGAGAAATCAAAAATGTGTTTGAGAGCCGTGGCCTTTTGCTCGCGGTGACATACGATCCTGTAATATCTGTCTACCATCAATTTGAGCTAGAGAGCTTCAAGAGAATCATCAACCTTGTTCGTGATTACGTGTCGAGAGACGTAGGAATGTTATCGCTATTCGAAATTCTGGATGAAACCGCAACCAGGGTGGCAGCACACGGTCTAGGTCACAACCAAGGTCTGAAGCATCATGTTGAGCCAATCGATCTAATGTATGGGAGTTTGCTTGATGGGCATTCCATAAAAAGAGACGGCTTTTGCGATGAATGCCGGGAAAAATTGAGGAGCAACATAGCTAGTTAACTTCCGCCTTCGCTAAACCCCTAAATTGAGAAAACTTGAGACAATTCTAGTCTATGAGCATAGTAAGAATGTGTTCACAACTGCCGCTTTCTCTTTCTGTAGCGTCTTTCAAGGATAAGTCTTTTTTTGACAAGGTCTTTAACCTCCTCGTGGAATTGCTCGTCCTTCTCTAAGCTCAAGAATTGACGGTGGAGGTCTTCGAACCCTGTCGGGACCTCCACTTTTATAGTAATGAAAGGCTTTCCCATAGCGACTTCAAATTCCCTTTTGGCTTGGTCATATTCGGACTCTGCCTTCACTTTTCTAGATTGCAGCCACTTTTTGATCAAATTATTCACCCACCCTTAACATAAACCTTGAAATGAGATAGAGACCGGCGAAACCTAGCTGAATCACTGATGTCGTTAGGCCCACCTTTGTAAATTCACCGAAACTCATTGAAATTCCTTCCCGTTTGAGAGTACCTATAGCCATGATGCAGACAGCCCCACTTAAGGGAGTAGTTGCTCCTCCAAGATTTGTGCCAAGAACTAGTGCTGACCATACGGCTGGAGAGTTTAGTCCAGGAGTCCCGATTATCGGAGCAAACGTTAAAGCAATGGCGATATTGCTTACTAAGGCGCTGGCAAGTCCGCTAAACCATAAAGTTACTAGAGTGGCCTTCAAGGGATTTTTCCCAACCAGTCGAAAGAGTTGTGCCGAAATGTCATTCAAAACTCCTGCACTTTCTAGACCTCCGACAACAAACATAAAACCTGCGATAAAAAACACGGTCTCCCAATCCATTCCTTCAAAAATCTTTGTCGGATCAAAACCGCTAATGACTAAGGCCAGGATAGCGCAACCAAGAGCAACGGCTTCTGGTCCAACTCCAATGTTTTCCAAGGTCAAAAAGAGCGATATCAACAGAACAAGAATGAAGATTGAAAGATAGAAACTTTTCCTATTTTCTACACTATCCCAAGGGTCATATTTAGGTAAGACTCTTTTCTTTCCGAGCCTCGACCTGAAGATAATGTACAATGTCGAAATGGTCAACATCCAAAGGATAACTTCGCATATGGCTAAATAATTGAGGAAGTCTATGAAGCTCATCCTTGCTTCTACGCCTATTATCATATTGCTAACTGATCCGATTAGTGTGCTTGTTCCACCGAGATTTATCATCACAGCAGAAGAAATGAAATAAGGGACAGGATCATAACGTAGAAGGTTAGTTATCGTCACAGTAGCAGCAGCTATCAGCAACATAGCGGTTGGATCGCTAAGAAACATGGAAACTATTGCAGACATTACGCAAAGGGAGATAAAGAGCACATTTGGGTTTCCTCTCGAAAGTTTGATGCCATATAGAGCGCCAAAGCGGAACAAACCGCTTTTCTTGGCGACTTCCACTACGATCATTACCCCAATCAATAGGCCAAGAAGCCTAATGTCTATGAAGCCTGCAGCTTGGTCGTATGTAAACACGTTATATTGTAGTCCAAACCAAACAGTTAGCAGGGCTCCAACTAGGGCAGCGACAGACATTCGAACGGTTTCGGTTGCTGAAAGAAGAAGCGTTAGTAGATAGATGAGAGCAAAGATTATCTGAGTTTGAGTCATACTATCGCCTGTTTCTGTTTCGCTCTGCCATCTTGACGAGACGATCAACGATCAACTCGGCTCTTTGTTCAATCATTCGATAAAGGATTCGCCCAATATCGTAAATCAACAGGAGAATTATCCCAAGCGCAACGTATGTGACAACATTAGACAACATACTTCCAATGCTGCCTAGTGTCCTCAACAGAGGGTGAAGTGCTGTCGCCACCAGAATAACAACAATGATGTATATAGCATCCCTAGCCGCTCTTCTTGGCGGCTTTTCTTCTTTTATGCCCATGCGTTTCATGATGATGTCCGTCATGACGTCACTCAGCACAATGGCATCCGACAAAGCTCTTATTAGAAAAATCGCTGTGAAGAGCCATGTTGTAGTGCCTATTAGAAATCCAGTGTTCAAATTTAGACCAGGGATAACGATGTCACTGACTGTTTGGGGGATGAACATGCTTACTATCCAAAAAATAATTGCTATTACCAAACTCATTGTTAAGCGCGGAAATCTGCGCCTTACTTCTTCACCTACAAGCTTCCTACTCATTCGTCCCCCTCCACAACGACCTTTCCAGCATTTGTTTGTGCGTGATCTGCAGCGTGCAGGTGTTTAGCTGTTCTCCAAGCGTAGAAAACTGCAGTCAACACAGAATGAAATAGAATACTTATCAAGGAGTAAAATGGGACTCCAAGTAGAACCCAAGCCAATATGTGAATGTTGTAGAGGTTTCTTCTACCCGCAACCCTTCTGAAAATTCGTTCTGCCTTTCCATAATTATCGAGACTTGTTTTCATAACTCGCGAGAACGTGTCGTAACAGTATCTATAGAAGGCTATAGAGATGATAGTAGGCAGGCAGATCATGAGAGGCAAAGCGTCACCGGTACTGTTAGACAAGAACAGTGCAAGAGCGGCGAGCCACGAAAACTCGAATAGGAGGTCGAATGCATGCTCCATAGTGCCTAGTTTAGTCGTTTTCCCTCTAGCCCTTGCTAACTTGCCATCCAACCCATCCATCAACCCCACCACGAAAGACAGAATCGAACCGGCCAAAAGGAAACCAGAGAAAAAGAGCCCTGTCACGCAATAAGCAATAGCGTTGGTCAGTATGGTTAATTGATTAGGAGTTATCCTAGTATTCAATAAGCGATAAACAATCTTGTTTTCTATGGGTTGATGGACATAGTAAGCTAAAAAATCGGAAGCGCCTTTCTCTTTTTCGAGTTTCATAAATAACACCTCTCACGAACATGAGCAAGGTCTTCCCAAGTATCTATGTCAAGCCAGAGAGACCCAGAAACATCGCAAGCCCAGAGTTCGTGGCTCTCGATCATATGTTTTACACAATGGCTGAGACTTAGCAGATTCGTTACCTTTTTCATATCGTTGATGGCTTCGAATATGGCACCGTTTAGCAAGAAAAGTCCCGTGTCAAGTGCGTTCCAACGGGGAATCGCCTTGCCGATGTCTTTTATGTAACCGTCAGAACCGACAAGCACCTTCGTGGCCTCTTTGACTTTAGAGGGTTGGATTATGTCAAAATCTACACAGAGTAAGGGTTGCCGATCCACGTGCCCTAAGGCTCTTTCCACAATATGTTCGCTCAATAAATGGTCTGCCATTGACAGAATGAATATTTCATCGTTTTTGAGCAGCTCTTGAGCGGCTGCCAATGAAGTTGCGTTCCCTCTATGATAGCTTGGATTTTGAGCGTACCGAATTGTTGCTTCCATCTTCGAACCGTTGCCAAGAAACCTTCGGATAGCATGACCAAGGTAGCCGGTGACTATAACGAAGTCCCTTATTCCAGCGCGTTTGAAAGTGCATATGACATGTTCAAGTATGGGTCTGCCAGAGACTGGAGTAAGCGGTTTGGGGTGTTCTTTCGTGTATGGGAAAAGCCTTTCTCCGCGTCCTGCAGCGAGAATTACCGCCTTCACTGTGTCTTCTTCCCTCCTAGAACTTGCCTTTTACCGCTCTCGTTCTCCTCGGATGAACTCCTCAACCCACTGTCTAGCGACATGGTCCTGTACTTGTATGGGGGGATGTTTGAACGCGTAGGCGGAGATGCTTGTTAATGGCCCACTTACACCTCTATCGAGAGCGAGTTTTGTGGCTCTAATGACGTCGATCACCATTCCTGCACTGTTCGGTGAATCCTCAACTGAGAGCTTTAGGTCAATTGAAACGGGAGTGTTTCCAAACTTGCGACCTTGTATGTACATGTGGCAGACTTTGTTATCTTTCAGAAAGGGAATGTAACCGCTTGGACCTGCCCATGCTTGAACGTCGTAAGGAACAATGCTCCTAATGGCTTCGGTCTTGCTGATTCGTTTAGTTTCTAACCTGTTTTCAGCTGTCATGTTCAGGAAATCAGTGTTGCCGCCAACATTCAGCTGGTACGTCTTTTCAACTTTGACCCCTCTAGAAGCTAACACATCTACAAGCGCTCGATGAATTATGGTTGCTCCGACTTGGCTCTTTACATCGTCGCCTGCTATGGGTATTCCAGCTTTTTCAAACTTCTTTGCCCATTCATCGTCGCTGGCTATGAACTCTGGTATGCAGTTTACAAAAGCGCAACCGGCCTTGAGACACGCCTCGGCGTAATGTCTTGTTCCATGAAAGCTACCGACTGGCAAAAAGTTCACCAGGATGTCAGCGTCTACGTCTCCTAGAACATCAGCGACTGAAACGGGATCAGCATCCTGACTATAAACTTTAAAGGGATCGTTCATGTGCGATGCGACGCCATCTAAGATAGGCCCAGGTAGAACCTTCACGCCATTTTTAGGAACGTTAGCGAATTTGACACAGCAATTTGGTTCTGCAAAAATGGCCTCGCTGAGATCCTTTTCAATCTTTAATTCATTGACGTCAAAGGCTGCGACGAAACTGATGTCCTCCACTCTGTAACCGCCAAAATTCGGGTGCATTAAACCTGGGACACTGGGTTCTGGATCAGAGTTTTTGTAGTACTCCACTCCTTGGACAAGGGCTGAAGCGCAGTTCCCGACTCCTGCTATTGCAACGTTTATTTTCATGGTTTTCACCTCCAGTGAGTTTTATCATTTATGAAATCGATGCGAATTTTCGTAACGAATAGAAAAATATAAATATTTCGCAAAATGCAATAGCTCTTAGACGAAAACCTATGGGTGTGAACATGACACGATCAGCAGTTCAAATAGTTCATGATCCAAAAAAAATCAAGCTACTAGCTGATCCTGTTCGAAGGGAAATAATAAGGCAGATATCTACTCAGCCTCAAACTCAGAATCAACTCGCAGAAAGGCTAGGGCTTCAACCATCCTCTATATCTTATCACCTTAAGGTGCTTCGAGATGCAAAGCTTGTTAGGATTGAACATAGTGAAGTAGGATCGCATGGAATTCTGGAAAAATATTATGAACCAACTTCGAATCTCTTTGTGGAAGACTACGAGAAAGGACCAGCGGGATTGGAAAAGTATTTTATGCATACAAACATAGAGCGGTTGAGAGGTGTGCTTAGCCTTCTGCAGATTTTGGCCGAAAAGAGAGACAAAGAAATAGAAATCACAAAGGAAGAACTTAAAGACATGGCCCAAGCTATCGCAAATCGCTTACCTACCATCGCGAGAAGGTACGAGAAAACGCCTAGAAGTACAACGGAGGAAAGCCTTAACATAAAAATCTACAGCGAGACCCTTAAATCCGTAATGAAAGAGAGTAGGTGGAAGAAGATCTTTGCAGATATACTGGACTAGAGCCCAAGCAAAAGGGGAGATGTGTTGAATGTTTCAAAGCTTTCTGACGACGGAAAATCTTCTTCTCGTCGCAACTGGTTTGATTATCATAGTTGTGGTGCTTATCGCCGATAGACTAGCTCGGAGGATAATTTCTAGATACTCAAAAAAGTTGAAGTTGGAGCCTCACGTCGAGAACATTTTCAAGTTAACCGCAAGAATTATTATCGTTGCAGCTGGTGTAGTCGCGCTTCTATCCGTTCTGGGGCTGCGTACCGAGTGGTTTGTTGGAGTTTCCGCCTTGACCGGTGCTGCCATCGGTTTTGCTTCAACCCAGACTGTAGGGAACTTCTTGGCTGGTCTCTACATTCTGATATCAAGGCCGTTCATGGTTAAGGACTATGTGAAGATAGGAGACGTAGAGGGCGAGGTGAGGGAGATAACCATCAACTACACCAAGATATACACGCCCATCTATAACATTACAGAGATGCCCAACAGAAAGGTCCTGGACAGCACTATTCTCAACTATTCTGGCAAAAGAAACATAATCGATTATTCCTTCCAAATTGGTTTCCCTCATCTGGAAAACGTGACAAATAAAGAGCTAATCGATGAATGCATCATGCCAGTCCTTGAAAAGTTTTACAACAAGTATAAGGACATACTTCCAAAGAAACCACAGTTAAGCATGTTCAAAATGGATAGACTTGAAAGAGGCTTTATGATCAGAATGTTCTTTCCAGAGGGAAAGGTTGATACCTTCTACGACATTCAACCAGAACTGATGCAGGATATAGT
>JBHIEV010000028.1:0-15835 GCA_046760805.1 Bathyarchaeia archaeon | reverse complement strand
CTATCTCTTACGTGCTCATCTCCTTACCTATTCCTACGGGCTTGCCGGATGATACGGTGACGTCTTATGGTCTCCATGAAGCTGCCCCGCTCGTCACGGATTTTTCGCCCGGTCACTGAGAGAAACACATCATCTAACGTTGGCTTGTGTAACTCTACCGACTCGAGGATCACTCCAGTTCGATCAACCAATTTAACAATCTCAGGGATTCGATGTCCACCCTCGTCTACCAATAGATTCAGCTGTTTCTGACCTCCATCATGACTAGATTGACTGTCATGACCAGCCATGCTCTGCACCGGCATATGTTGCAAGTGTTCGGGCCTCCTTCTACCACTACCGCTAGCACCCACATTCATCCCAGGAACCATTCCGCCCATGTCTCCACCACCTGAAATTCCACGCATCATCATATGACCCATCACAGCTTGGTTGTTGTCGCCAGCAACAACATCAACACGGCGTATCCAGTCCTTTTCCTTCAATAGTGGACGGATTTTCATAATCGCCTTCGAGTCTTTGAAGACTAAACTTACAATGTCTCCTTCCAAGCGCGCCTTCAGCTTGCTTGGAGTGTCTAAAGCGACTATCTTCCCGAAGTCGATGATTTGGATGCGATCACAAAGGTAATCTGCCTCTTCAGTGTAGTGGGTTGTAAGAATTATTGTGACCTTTTCCTCTCGATTCAGGCGTTGAATATGGTCCCAGATGGCGCGTCGCGTTTGGGGATCTAGACCTAGTGTGGGTTCGTCTAGAAAGAGGACTTTGGGATAATGGAGTAGTCCCCGAGCAATTTCTAGTCTGCGCTTCATGCCGCCGCTATAGGTCTTTACAAGGTCGTCGGCGCGTTCTGTGAGTTGAACAACCTCCAGCATTTCTTCGATCCGTTGCTGTCGCACATCCCGTTTGAGACCGTAGACTCGTCCGTGAAAGTCTAGGTTCTCCCTACCCGTCAGTTGATCGTCAAGAGTTGGGTCTTGGAAGACGAAGCCGATGCTGCGACGGACCCCGTCGGGGTCCTCAAGAATGTCGTAGCCGTTTACGGTGGCGGTACCACTTGTCGGTCGCAGAAGTGTCGACAGCATATTTAGAGTAGTTGTCTTACCGGCTCCGTTGGGGCCGAGGAACCCTAATATTTCGCCTTCTTCCACGTCAAAACTGATTCCGTCTACTGCCCTGATCTCGTTGTCGAATACTTTGGTTAGCCCCTTGACTTCGATGATGCTAATTCTGCTCGAGCCTCCCTTCTTTAAGCCTACTGCTTATTTCTTCCATTTTTTCAGCAGTGCGGTCTAGAAACTCTGCAAGCTCTCTTACCGCTTGCTCGCTCAGATTCTTTTCCAGCACCCTTCTAAGATTGAATAGCGCTCTTACGAACCGTCTTTCAGGTTCCCGGATTTTGCGTAATTTTTCAGGATGAGTGGTGAACCAGAATCCGCTGACGATTGGAGGTGCCAAAAACTCTAACTTTTTCTCCAGCCTTTCTTTGAATTTCACATGTTCCTCAAAAAGTCTTTCCCCCTTCTTTGTAGGCATGTAACGTTTTTTCCCACTTTCTTCCGTTGGTATTTCTTTTGTGTAGCCGTTGTCTTGAAGCCATGCTAGAAGGGGATAGATTGATCCGGGGCTCGGTTTCCATCTGCCATCCGTTGCCTTCTCAATAGTCTCCATTATTTCTGATCCAGACATGGGTTTCTCTCTTAGAAGTTTGAGCACGTAGTACCTGAGGAAGCCTTTTGGGACTCTCGCCGTATGCCTTAACCAGCGTCTGAATGGCGGTGGTGGATGTTCAAACATCGTATCACCGATGATATCACATTTGATATCAAACGTGATATTTAACCTTTGCGACAAAAACATGCACAAAAAAAGAACGCACAAACCCAAATAGATATATTACCCCTGACGTCTGCATGCAAGAAGAATAAGAACATGTGGACCAACCTTACACTGCTTACAGCAGCCAAAGGGAAGCATCACCATGAAGGTCTTGAAGAGAAAACTCAAAAAAGGCATCATAACCGTCGTACCAGAGAGACTGGATGATCTCTGGCACTTATACAACATAATAACCAAAGGTGATGAGGTACACGCGCGAACCACCAGAGAGAAAAAAATCGAAGAGCACTACGCCCGTCCAAAGAAGGGGAGAAGAGTCCCAGTTTCTCTCGGTATAAGAGTTCAGAAGGTTCTCTGGGACCGAATTCTTAACCGCCTAAGGATTCACGGAATCGTGTGTAAAGCACCCGAGAAACTCGATGTAACTGGTGCACACCACAGCATAAACGTCACCTTAAACAAGCCTATCACCATTGTGAAAGCCAGATGGTTAAAACATGAGATCGATCGACTGAAGAGGGCAAGCCAGCCTAAGGTAACACCTCTTATCGTCACATCCATCGATGACGAAGAATATTGCGTAGCTGTCTTGAGACAATATGGCATTGATGTCAAAGCCGAAGAGAAGACTAAGCTCCCTGGAAAGATGGAGGCGGAAAAAAGGACACAGGCAACTCGGGAGTACTTCAAGAAAGCCATGAACTCCCTAAGGGAAGTGTGGATAAGCCTGCACAGCCCCATAGTCGTCATAGGCCCTGGATTCGTAAAGAATGATTTTGTGAGGTATGTCAATAGTGTAACATCAGATGTTGGGGATGCCATCATAGACATAAAGGGCGTGAATAGTGGGGGTTTGGCTGGCATACAAGAAGCGTTGCGCTCCGGAGTCTTCTCCAAAGCACTAAAACACCTGCGGGTAGTAGAAGAAACAGGAGCCGTGGAGGAGGTTCTTGCAAGGCTTGGAAAGGGAAGATCCGATGTGACATACGGACTGGGTGAGGTGAAGAAGGCAAGCACTTACGCTGCTGTTGAGAGACTTCTATTAGCAGACGTCAGATTAAGAGAAGCATCCGACGAAGAGAGAATAGTCTTGGAAGAGTTGATGAGGGAAGTTGAACAAAGAGGAGGAGAGGTCACTATCGTCAGCTCAGAACATGAGGCTGGAACAGAACTGCTCTCATTGGGCGGCATTGCCGCATTGCTCCGCTTTCCCTTGGCTTAGAAACTGTTCTTCGAAGGTTTTCCGGATGATAACTATTTTCCGTATAGCTTGAGGCGTCTGCGAACCGCAGGATTTTGGTCTGCCAGTCTCTTCAGCGCCATCTCAAAGGTCTCATCGACTGAAAGTTCTCTCTTTATGAATACTCCGGTTCTGCCAACCTCGTCTCGGCGGAGGAGGGCGTGAACTCTATCATATACCGTGTTGAGGGAAATGCCTAACAAACTAGCGACTTCCTCTTCTCTATCAACTATAGAGCTTTCAATGTGGCCCTTAGGCGTAGGCTCGATCAACATCAGCCGTTTATCCACACCTAGCACACGCACGTTTCTTCTCAACATCTGAAGCGATGCTTCGCCGCCGAATCTATAGAAACCTCTTTCAACTGGACGAAGCTTTGCTAAAGGGAAGGAGACACACCGCTGGCTGTCGATTTCTATGTAGCCCTTGACCGCGTAAAGTGGTGTAGCCTGTATGATGTATCTACGGTTGATAGGCAGGCCTCCACGCTGGATGGCAGTCTCTATGATGAAAGAGGATGGTGGGTCTGGTAGGAAAACGTCTATGTCACTATTCTGTGAGACATCTCCTCGGGCGACGCTTCCGTGGACGATGGAGTTTAGATGAGACTTGTCTAAGACATCCATAGCCTCAATAGCTTTGGACCTCAGCTCCTTCAATAGGGTCCAACGTCTCTTTCCATATGCAACCTCTCTACGTTCGGCGCGCTTTAATGGTTTGCTAGCCATCTTTATCCACCAATGGAAGAAGATTGTCCTTTTGCACTAGTCTTCCACAAAGACTATACCGTAGGCGTTATTAATTTCGCTTGAGATAAGATGCCGAATTGCACCATATGCAACAGAAATGAAGCCATCTATACACGCTCCTACTCAGGAGAGAAGCTTTGTGGAAGATGCTTCTGTAGATCCGTAGAAGAAAAAGTCTGCGCAACAATCTCGAAATATGAAATGTTTCAGTATAATGACAAGATCATGGTTGCGGTCTCGGGTGGAAAAGACAGCGTCACCCTTCTCAACATACTAGCCAAAATAGAGAGAAACTTTCCAAAGTCGTCGCTTTTCGCTGTGACAGTTGACGAAGGGATAAGGGGGTACAGAGATGAGGCAATGAGAATCGCTGAAAAAAATTGCCGAAAACTTGGAGTTAAGCATGTCGTGACTTCCTTCAAAGAAATGTACGGGCTCGAACTGGACGAGATCGTGAAAAAGATTCAGCAAAAAGAGAATGAAGAACTCTCACCATGCTCCTACTGCGGAGTACTGCGAAGAAGAGCCCTAAACACCGCAGCCCGAGACGCAGGTGCAAATAAACTAGCAACAGCACATAGCCTAGACGATGAGACTCAAACCATGATTCTGAACATAATCCACGGTGATCCCCTCCGCATAGCACGAGTAAAACCAGTGCTTCCCCCTATCCACCCAAAACTCGTGCAACGTGCAAAGCCTCTCTGCGAGGTGCCGGAAAGAGAGGTTGCCCTCTACGCCTATCTGAGAAAGATAGAATTTCAGGGCATCCCATGCCCCTACGCAGGAACTGCGCTAAGAAATGATGTTCGTAACATGCTCAACAGGATGGAGAGGAGACATGCCGGAACAAAATACGCGATATTCAGGTCTATGGAAAGGCTTAAGCCAGCCGTAGAGGCGTTGGCTAGACAGGAAAGGTTGCATGAGTGCAGGGTTTGTGGAGAGCCAACCGTCGGAGAAGTCTGCAAACCGTGCGAGATGCTAGAAGAGCTGCATATTTCCTAGAGAAGCGAATAGAAAAACTCTTTTTCAGATATTCTTCTACTGAGGCTGTGAATCCCGTTGACAGTGCTTTCCGACGAGGAGATACTCGAATGCTTGAAAAGAGGGAAGATGAGGATTGCACCCTTTGAAACTACATGTCTCAACTCTGCTGGTTACGACTTAAGGTCTTCCAGAGAGGTAGTCATAAAGCCTAAACAGTATGTACTAGCAGCCACTTTGGAATGGGTTGAACTGGGGCTAAGAATAATGGGTTCTCTTCACTTACGGTCCTCCCTTGCACGGGAAGGACTCATCGGAAGCTTCGCTGTGGTCGATCCAGGGTTTCGTGGACAACTAACACTCAATCTGCACAATGTTGGAGAGAGTGAGGTCACGATACGGAAAGCAGAGCCCATAGTTCAGATAATCTTCCACAGGCTTGGAAGACAGGCAGGAAAGGGTTACAGCGGATTATATCAAAATAGCAGAGGAATAGTCCGGAGCAAACGAGAGAGACTTTGATGGTTGAATGAAAAACGAAAGGCGGCGGGTCACCTAGGGTCGACGCCCAGTCTTCATCAATCTCCCCAACATCTACGCTCATACCCGCAACCCCTTGAGCGCCGAACGTCCAAGCTTAGGTTGCTCCCTCCCGGGCCTGGCCAGGTTCACCTGGTAAACGCGGAAACAGCCTTTCGGTTGCACCACGACCGCCAGCCCCAAGGGACGGATACTCACTGGCAGAAGGCTGGGGAGTCTTGATGATCTTTGACGCCTCACCCAGGTTATTGGCCCATCGTGTAGAGGGTTTATGGTTCAGGGGACCCCTAGCCCCCCGCCTAGACCCGCCACCAATAAATTTGATGTTCTCTGAAGTATAAAAGTTTATTAAAAGGGGAATGGGGCTAATCTGGTCTTTAGAGAAGCTATTCAAGACTGCAAGTCTATCCTGCAGAGGAACAACGGTTGGTTGATGCCAAAACGAGAGAAAATGAAGGAGACAGACTCATCGTTTTCGATGTTGAAGGAGTTCTGTTACCGAAGAGGCGTTATCTTCTCTTTGAGGCCGCAAGGAAACTCGGTCCTTGGGGATTCATCAAGATAATTGCAGTAGGTTTTCTGTACGAGGTCGGATTATTGTCACTCGAATCCTCACTTAGAAGAATCTTCAGACTCTTCCGAGGGTTTCTGGTTGACGATCTCTTTGAGCTCCACCGGGAAATCCCTCTAATACCAGGTGTGGAGGAACTTTTTGAAAAGCTGAATCAGGCGGGGTACAAAACCGCTCTCATAAGTTCGGGTCTTCCCACGCCCTTTGTCGAAGATTTGGCAGCCAGATTGACTGCAGATTTCGCATTCGGTTTTGAGTTGAAGACAACAGATGGCCATTTAACAGGTGAAATCGCTGGTGAAGCAATAAAGCCAAATGGCAAGGCTCTCATTCTGAAGAGAATCCTCAACCGCAAAGGCTTATCCTCAAAAGACTGTGTCGTGGTCGCTGACGACAGAAACAACCTACCAATGTTTTCACTCTGCACTCTAAGGATCGGCTACAATCCAGACTTCATTCTAACCGCCAAATCCGACTATGTGGTGAAGGAGGAACTGTCAGAAATCTTGCCTATCATAGAAGGGAAGCCGTCACGCGTCCCTCGTGCAGGCCTGTCGAAAAGTGGCATTGCTCGAGAAGCTATTCATACAGGTGGCTTTCTGGTGCCATATCTCTGCGCCTACACGTTTCTAGAACCCCACATGATCTCCTTATTGATACTCGCCGTGACTCTGTTGTACATCGTATCCGAATTCGCAAGAATAAGGAAGATAGATTTCCCTCTCTTCTCTACCGTGACTCGTCGGGCCGCCCTTGAACCCGAACTTCACGATTTCGTTTCTTCCCCGATCTTCTTTGCCGTAGCGGTAATGCTCTCGCTCATCCTTTTCCCAACACCTATCAACTACGCATCCGTATCTGTACTCACGCTAGGAGACGGCTTTGCCACAATCTTCGGAAAGACTATCGGAAGAACCGTTTTCCCCTTCAACAAGGGAAAGATGGTAGAAGGCTCCATTTTCGGCTTCCTATTTGCCTTCCTAGGAGCGCTACTTTTCGTGGATCCGATTAAGGCTTTGGCAGCTGCCGCCACAGGTATGGCCATCGAGTGTTTACCTTTGCCGATAAATGACAACCTAACCATTCCTATAGCATCTGGACTGGCCCTTATGCTGCTGCCATAGGCTGACAGGACTCTCTATTTAGCCCTCATTCCTCTAGGTCTTCGATACCCTTCTCTGAAATCCTGAAGGCACATTCTCGCTCGGGGATGTATGGCGAGTCAAATATTCTGGCAATCCGTTTTGGCCCCTTACTCTTCCGCAGCATCACCCGATGCGTGCAGGCGTGGGCTATAACATGACCACCAGCTGGTCTGTCCGGGTTGCCGAAGAAAGCGTTGGGGTTGGCTTGGGCTTGGTTCGTGACCACTACCGCTAAGTTGTAGACTTCTGCAAGCCTTAGGAGTTTGTGGAGGTAGTTGTTGAGCTTCTGTTGACGTTCTGCTAGGCTCTCCCTGCCGATGTACTCGCTTCGGAAGTGAGAGATAAGGCTGTCGACAACGACCAACTTGATCCCCTCCTCACGGCAGATTTTGAAGGCATGGTCTAGTAGAAGGATTTGGTGGTCGGATGTGTACACTCTAGAGACGAGTATTCTGTCTAGAATGGGGTCTGGGCTTAGTTCCATAGCTTGGGCTATCTGGTGTATACGTTGGGCGGAGAAGGTTCCCTCGGTGTCAAAGAAGAGTACGCCTCCGCTTAGACCACCCTGTTCCGGAGATAGCTGAGCATTTACACACAGTTTTAGGCATATCTGGGTCTTACCCGAGCCGTACTCTCCCACGAATTCCGTCATAGCCTTCGTCTCTATGCCTCCAGCGAGCAGATCATCCAAAGCCTCACTTCCAGTACTGCATCTCATCATGTCTTTCCTCTTCTCCCACAACTCCATGGCAGAGACGAAGCTCATGTTCATGAGCCGCCGCGCTATCTCAGAGAGTTTTAGTGCTGACTGCTTGCTCAGTTCTGCCTTCTCCGAAAGTTCCCTGATTGGCGTGACTGCTAGCTCTTCTACGCTATTCACGCCGGCGCCTCGGAGCTTTTCGGCGGTCACTCGGCCAACGCCCTTTAAGTCTTCAAGCTCTACGTCTTCGCTCACGTCCTTCATCTCCCCTAAATGCTGAAGAGTGAATTGAGCGGTTGAATCCAGTCGATGTCTCTTATTGAAATTTCAGCAGCTCCCTCGGGCGTGCGATAGTGAAGTTTTGGACTCCTCCGGTCGCCTCTGATGCCGGTGAGGAGGACGTTGATAATCACAGAGCAATCTTTTAGGTGGAGGTTCACGTTTCGTCCAATGTACGACTTGGCAACATTTACATAGAACCTTCTCAAATGGGGCACTCCTATTTTTGTTGAAGGAGGATCTTTGTAGAAATTTAAAATCCCCGTTGCAACGACAATTTAGAAAGGAGGGAGAGATAGGTGAAATTACTCCACATCTTTCAGGCGTATAAGATGTTTTATAGGAATATGTCGTACTAAAAAAATCAGCTGTGGCGGGTTATTGTGTCGAGATATAAGAGGGGTTATCGCCTAGAGCGGATTGTGGAAAGGTTGTATGCCAAACATGGGTGGTTGGCAACACGCTTCCCCAAGAGTGGCAGAAGACTTGCTCCAGCGGACGTCCTTGCTGTGAAGAAGACTTCGAATAATGCAAGAATTCACCTCATCGAGTGCAAGAACCTCTCTAAGATGGATCAGGAAAAGAATGCGATATACATCAGCAAGGAACAGATCCAGAGACTAGTCGAAAAAGCGCGAAAGCACAATGCGGAGGCTTTTGTAGCCTACAGTTTTCCACATCAGCATGTCAGAATTGTAGAGGCGAGCCGTCTAAGGTCTTCGGGCAAGATGTTCTCTGTAGAGCGAGAAGACGGCATAGCTCTCAAAAAGTTCCTCAGACGTGTCGGTCAGACTAGGTTGCTGGATCGGTAGATGCGTGACAAACAGACGAACCATGTAATTCTGTGTTCTATCATTTCACAGGAGCAGAACAAAGAGTAGGCGTATCAGGTAGACCAGAGCTACAAAGGCTATCAAAAGCAGTATTGTGATCCCCAGATTCTTCATCCACTTACCTTCACTAAAGGCTATTCCAAAGGGGATTCCTATCAGAAAACCGGTTACGTGAGCGGCGTACCCAACATTTCCGCCCAACGAAAAGTGGACTGCAAAGAGGTTAAAGATGAAGAGTAGGATCGCCACCAGACCCAGTGGCATGAAGAAAAACAGCAGTGACTGCTTCAGCGGTTTAATAAGCATACTCACAGCTGCTAACGTGAAGATCGCTGCAGAAGCTCCTATCATTACACAATCATAACCATAGTATAACGTGCCAAGGAGAAAAGAACCGACCCCTCCCACAAAGAAGGCTGTTATCATCAATTTTCCCCCAACAGAGTTTTCTACGGCATTTCCGAACACGTATAAGAAAACCATGTTACCTATTAGATGAACCAAATTAGCATGAACGAAGAGAGCTGTGACCAGAGTCCAGAAGGCGCCATCCACAAACTGTCTTCCACTGTAGACCAAGAAATCTGCAAATAAAGGCGCAGCAAAGAAGAAAAGAGTTACAAAGAAACAAAGGCCAATCAACATAAGGGTATTGTTCAAATGACCACTGCCCCCGCACAGAGTCTCTTTCTAAGCAAGTCCAACTAATAAATCTCATCGCTGTAGAACTCTTGATTCGAAGCCTTTATTTCAGATTCAGGCTTAAGTTGTGAATATAAGAATTCAGGAGCGACGATCACTTGAAGATAAAAATCAACAAGACCATTATGGAGCTGGTACAAGGCGATATAACCGATCTGGCAACAGACGCCATTGTTAATGCTGCAAACGCCTCCCTGAAGCTCGGTGGCGGAGTGGCTGGAGCCATTGCAAGGAAGGGAGGACCGAAAATCCAGGCAGAATGCGACAAGATCGGTGGAACCTACGTGGGCGGAGCAGCAATTACAACCGGAGGAAACCTTAAAGCGAAGTATGTGATCCACGCGGTCGGTCCAATACATGGCACAGAGCATGAAGACGAGAAACTAAAGGACGCAACCCTTAACTCGCTCAAGCTGGCAGACAAACACAGCCTAAAAACTATAGCGTTTCCAGCCATCAGTACTGGGATCTTCGGGTTTCCAAAGGATCAATGTGCCACCATAATGCTCTCCACAACGATAGCCTATCTAGAGGGTCCGACAGACCTTGAAAGAGTCGTCTTCTGTCTCTATGATGAGCAAACCTTCCAAATCTTTAAGGACACGCTCAAAACTTTGACACTTCGGCGTTAGCACTTAAGGGCAACTGCAGAAGACTAGTTGACGCCCGGTCAAACTAGTGTCGTCTGTTCTTTTTGTGAGGTGAAGGTTGACACCCTCACACCTACTAGTCTAATCTTTCTGTTTTCACGAAGATATGTTTCAGCGAGTTCTCGAGCGGTCTTCTGAAGGTCTCGAAGGAGATTTGTGAAGGAGGGCAGTGTTTTTCCGTGGGTGTGGGTCTCAAAGTTCTCAAACCGTATTTTGACGGTAACATTCTTGAACAACATGTTGAGTTTAACAACTTCCTCGTGGACTGTTTCACTCAGTTTGTCGAGTGTTCCGAGGACGAGGTCGAGATCGGATGTGTCTTCCTCGAAAGTCACCTCTCGGCCCACAGATTTTATTTCTCCTCTTTCGGCAACCTCACTCGTGTCAATCCCAAGTGACATAAGGTGATATTGGGGGCCCATAGCGCCAAACTTCTTCGTCAGCATAGACACATCGTAACTCGCAAGGTCGCCTATGGTTCGAATCCCCATTCCATTCAACTTTTGCTCTGTCTTCTTTCCGACCCACAACAGTTTTCTGACAGGTAAGGGAGCCAAGAAGTCTTGGACGGCCTTCTCCTCTACAACGGTCAGTCCGCCAGGTTTTTTGAAGTCGCTAGCAATCTTCGCCACAAGTTTGTTGGGTCCAACACCTATAGAGCACGTCAGGCCTTCTTTGTCATAAATCTCCTTCTTTATGGCTTCTGCGATTCTCTTCGCTTCTTCAAAGTCACGAGCTTTTGAACTGATGTCTAAGAAAGCCTCGTCAAATCCCCACTGTTCGAACTTGTCTGCATACTTTCTGAGAATAGTCATGATTTGTGAAGAGACCTTTCCGTAGAGCTTGAAGTCTGGCTGAAGGTAGATGGTGTCTGGGCAGCGTTTCCATGCTCTTGAGATGGGCATGCCGGAGCGTACGCCGAATTTTCTGGCTTCGTAGTTACAAGTGCTAACTACTCCTCTACCTTTCCCGCCTTTCGGATCAGCCCCCACGATGACTGGTTTACCCTTATACTCTGGATGCTCCCTTTCTTCCACTGCAGAATAGAAGTGATCCATATCAACATGAAAGATGATTCTATGGGTGGTCATCCAGCTCATATATTCTCGTGGTTTGACTCTATTTATTAATTAAGATTCTTGTGTCTTCCCTGCTCTCATTAATGAGTTGGCCAGTTCTGCCACCTTGCTTCTAATCTGTTTGAATATCTTTTCGCTGTATCCACGTGGCAAAAAATAGGGATCATCAATGTTCCACACAATTATCTTGCCTGCGCACTCTGGGCATTTGTTCAGGATGACCGCCTTATGTTCTTCTTTCATGGCAACAATAAGATCATATCCATCGAGTTCTTTCTCATCTAAACACTCTGGAGCTGCCTTAAGGTGCATAAGAGCCTTCTCTCTTGCCAAGTATCTCTTCGTAGCCTCTGAAATTGGAATAGCAAGGTGCGTTCCTGCAGAGTCCACCTCGATCTCTGGCCTAAGCTTCTTCAGAAGCGTTTCTGCCACTGGACTTCGATAAGCGTTTCCTGAACACACAAACAAGACTCTCACGCCAACCACCTGAATCTCTAAGCTTCCTTAACTCATAAAAACCATAAAAATCCCAATGACAATGATGACCGAGCCTGCAACGATTTTTGCTGTGACCGGCTCACGTAGAAAGAGTACTCCTGATATTGCTGCGAAAAGCGGTGATGTTGAGGAAATCGGAACCGCTTGTGATTCCGAGATATAAAGAAAGCTCATGGTTAGGAGAAACCAGCCTAGGGCTAACGCCACAATGCCGCCGAAAACAATGGCAAACAACGTTCCTCTCTGCATTTTCAAGAAATCCAACTTTCTATCAGTTATTGGAGCAGAAGCCAAAAGAAAAAGCGCGGTGGCTAAAACCCTTAGAGTGTTGACGGCTAAGGTATAGTCTAGACTGCCTGTTTTGGGAAGTGCCACGGCCATGTTAATCAGTGCTATGCTTACAGACCATATTACAGCCGTTGCTAGGGCAGAAACTGCTCCCTTAATTAAGTCTCTCTTGCTTTGTTCATTCACGTAGTTCTTCTCTTTCCGACTGAGAAGCCATATTCCTAGGACTATTGCAACGGCGCCCACAACCACATGTGAAGTGACAACTTCTTTCTGTAGAAAAATTGCCAATAAAATGTTGAATAGTGGATACGTACATGTTATGGGAACCGCGCGTGCCACACCTATAAGCTTTAAACTTGTCAAGTATAAAACGTCGCCGAAACCCAAACCAATTATTCCGCTGACGCTTGTGAGAATCGCAGCGTATGCAGGTAAACGCGTCAAAACCCAAATTTTACCGATGATTGCCAAGAAGACAATCAGAGCCATGCTCGTGCAAGTACACCGCACAATATTTGCTGAAATAGGCTTTGTGCCACGTAATGCCTTCTTGTATAGCACCGCTGATGCGGTCCAGCAAATTGCAGCACCTAAAGCCGCCACTTCGCCTATCATTGTCTCACGCAGATTTCTAACTCTCAGCAAAGATTTGCTAGAAGCTGTTAAATATCTAGCGTATACATCAAGATCGTATCTAGCGCTGTGAAATTGGTTGGTGAAGGATGTATGCTTTTTATAGAGAAAGTTGTGAAGCAGTTGGCTAATCCTAGCGAGTTTTTCGATAATGTGCGAAATGAGAACTGGAAGCCTGCTTTCGTTTTCTTTCTCTGGGTAACGTTATTCATTTCTATCGTCACGCCCCTCGTTAACTATCTTGGCATAGAAAGCACAGATATCTCCTCGTCTTATCAGGCCCAAATCGCGGCATACAACTTGGTTAAGGATAATCTGCTTGGCCTCTACGGTGTCTATGTTTACGTGATCGAGGCATTTCTAATATTCGCATTTGCCATTGCAGTCCTCCTTTTCTTAACGCTGCTCTTACATCTGATTTACAGACTGATAGGTGGACAAGGCTCTGTTTCGAATGCTTGGAAAGCCATATGCTATGGTATAGCACCATGTCTACTTGGCGGTTTCTTACCCTACATTTCCTTGTTTGCCGGCTTCTACTCCTTTGCAATGCAATTCTATTTGGGCCCTATGACTCTCTACAAGGCGAAACAGGGTAGAGCAATAGTTGTTTTCGTAGCTTTCATAGCCTTAACGTTTATCGAAATGTTTGTTCTAGGCACGACAGTGGGCTTCTAACAGACCACTTAAGGCTTATTAAAGAAAACCGAAAAATAACCTCGGGGAAAGCTATGTCGAAAAGAAAGAGTTGGTCCGAAAAATTGAGGGACAACAAGGGGCTGCCAAAGGTAGAACCGATCACAGACAAGATGAGCAAAAGATGGGGAACTGGCACGGTAGTCATCCCGGCACCGATGGAAGTCGATGAAATGATGAGAAGAGTGCCCGAAGGAAAGCTTATCACCATTAACGAAATTCGTGCCGCCCTTGCCAGAAAGCACGGAGCAACTATTGGGTGTCCCATGACCACGGGCATTTTTGCTTGGGTCGCGGCTAATGCCGCTGAAGAACGAAGAGAAAGAGGTGAAAAGAACATCACTCCTTATTGGCGCACCTTGAAAACTGGTGGAGTGATAAACCCAAAATATCCCGGCGGAGTTGAAGCCCAGAAAAAACTCCTAGAAAAAGAAGGACATGAAGTGGTTCAAAAGGGCAAGAACTACATTGTTGTTGGCTACGAGCAATCATTGACGAAATTATAGAAAGGGGAAAAGCGTGCATTAGCATCTGTGTTAAAGTGGTTGTTATGACTTGCTACTTTAGGCATCTTCAACGGGTTTTCAAGAAGGTTGGAATAGAGGTTACGAGCGAAAACAAACGAGAAATCGACAGAGTCATTCATGGCATTGTGGGTGTAGAGTATAAGAACTGTCCAGCTGCTTGGAGAGAAGTGAAGAAGAGAATAGCTGAGGATGAGGAAGGCTTCGTCTCCAAGCTAAAGGAAGTAGTTGCCAAACAAACGTAGGCAAGTGTGGCTCTATAGTCAAGACTTGTTCTCGGACACTATTTCATGGTCCGTGTATTAACTCTTCGATGGATACGAGGCGTAGAAGTAGCATCAAGAAGACGAAACTTACGATTGCTACAATTTGAGTGGAGAATGGGAGCCTGTATGTTGCTTTGATGGGTAGAGAGATATTGATGATGTTCATGACGGCATGGAATGTGAAGACACTCCATATATCTTGCTCGCTCTTAACAAAAAGATAGCCAACGAAGATCCCGAAGCAGAAAACATATATGAACTGCGTTTGGAGGAACTCCACCATCCAGCTCCAATTAAAGATGCGTATGTGTTGCAGAGAGAAGAACAATGAAGCAACGGAAATGCCTATAACATGGCCCTGCCGTGATGCGATTCTAGATTGCACATACCCCCTGAAAGTGACTTCCTCAACGAAAGCTCCAAAAACAGCGAATACAACATAAAGTAGGAAGGCTAAAGGAAAGGAATAGACCGCGTAGCTTTCATATCCTCTCAAACTCGGGAAGGCTGTGAAATTCAGATCACCGCCGATTGTCAAACTGACTGTAAACCATACTCCTTGAAAGACAAAAGCAAAGACCATACCAATGGAGATGACACCATAACTATGCACTTTGAAAACTTCCGATAGAGGTTTCTTTGCTTCTATCTTCGAGAAAAGTATCGAAAGCAGCAAGACTATGAAGTAGGACACGATCAACATCAGAAACAGTAGCTCCACAGATTCGAACCATTGCCAAATAGAATACCGCACAAACCAGACCAAGTAGATGAGGAGAAGGAGGAGAAGTGGAAATAATGACGCTCTCAAACCACTTCTAGAGACCATATCAAACCATCTGTTCAGGTATCACTTTCAATGTTCTAATAAGCGCGTGCATATTAAACATTTGAGGATGCAATTGAAAGAAGGTGATGTGGTCGTTGGGGCAATTCTGGATGGAGAAAAGTTTTTGGTTGAACGTCGTAGGTCAAACGAAGAGATTGATCCAAGCATTGTGTGCCTTCCTGGGTTCAGGTTAGGAAGGATAAGAGCAGAGAGAAGCATTGAGAAGAGAAATGAGAGAAGAACTGGGCGTCGAAGTTAAACGATCGAGATTCATAAGCAAGAACTTCTACGTTGCCAGTATTAATGAGAGGCAGAATGCATATTGATATCTCATTGTAGACTATGAAGGAAGACCAGTGGGCAGATCTGCTCAAGAGATTCTTAGGAAAAAACGCTGAAAATCTGAGTTTAGAAGTTGATAGGAAGACAATAAAGAAGCTATTCGAACTAGGTTTTTTGGAGAATGATGTCTCATGCTCTGGATCATGACAATGATCCGGAGAAGGGCTATAGAGCGGCCAAGAAGCACACGCTAGACCATCTTAAAGATGTGCCTCAGCATTGCTATGTGGTAGAGGAGGACGATAGTATGCAGACCATTGCAGCTATGATTCTGCATCCACAAGACGAGATTTTTGAAATTGAGGATTTCCACGTAAGGGATATTCAACGGAATGAAGAAGCACTGGCCTTGCTCAAGGAAAGCTCTTGGAATACTTGAGAGATGTCCAGACAGAAGTCTTATGTTGCTCTTATGCATTGAAAAGACTCATGTAATTAGAGA
>JBHIEV010000027.1:0-16778 GCA_046760805.1 Bathyarchaeia archaeon | reverse complement strand
CAGGCATGCATGCCTGTTGTTGCATTGGATTGATCGTACCCGCTGTCACCCTCAAATTCTGCCCTGATAACGTAGTAGCCCAGTTCAAGATCACCTGGCACGGTCCAGTCGAACGAATATAAACCAGTAGTCGCATCAGTCGAATCAGTACCAATGTCTTCCCATGGACCGGTGGGGCCTCCCCAAGCGCTACCGGAAGGCGCATAGGACAACTGTATCGTCTTGCCTCCGACCCCAGCCCCATTAGACATGAGACTACCGCTTATCGTAACCACTTCGCCTGGTTTTGCCTCGTGGGGAACGCATCTATGCTGGATGATGCGAGTTGCAGCTGCTGCACGAGCGCTCACTAACAACAGTGCCACAGTTGACACTATCAATGCAAACAGAAGACCTGATTTCATGATTTTCTTCATCTTACTCACTATGCGCGCGCATCTATCATTAATCTAGTAAGTCACCTATTTTAATATGTAAGGAAAATTCGACCGAGTCTTCTATAAGATTGTACACTATTTGAACATTATGACCCCGAAAAATTTAGATGCTGCGCGATATGCATGCATGTGTCCGGCTGGTTGGACGATCGATCATAGGATCTATGATTTTATCTGCAGGAGTATTTGGCAAATCAGACTATTGATGCACATGCATGGGAGCTAAGACTTCTTCGCATGAATGGTACGTGATGAGAGAGTTCAAAAGAGAAGAGGCTGAAACGCCAATGAAGATCGTCGAGGAAGTGATAAAAACGTCACATAAAATCATAGCCAAAACAGCTCTCAAGAGGCAGAAAACCTTCAGAAACCTAAACAAACACCTACAAACCATCAAAGAGACTATCACTAAACTGGATTCCAATGCAGAAGCGTATCTCCTCGGTTTGGTAGCGGAGAACAGACACATCTACTCAAGCAATATAGACATCCTAATAGTGACAAAAGCAGAACCAGCTAGAATCGACCATGAACTCTAGAAGTCAGAACAAGGGAACCATCCGGAATTCATGTGCAACCACCAGAAAAAACAGACCACTACAAAAGAAAAGCCAAACTCGTCAAGATATAACCTAAGACCACCCTTCCCTACAAACCCAAAAAAGCCAATCAACCCCCAACCCTCAACCTCTCATGTTCACAAAGCCCCTTAGGACAATCAAAAAATGCTTTTAAAGCCCTAACCTTCTTCATAGAAAGGATGCCCAATGATTCTAGAGATGCTAACCGTTGGCACCCTCTCCACTAACTGCTACATTGTGGGCTGCCCTGAAAAGTTAGAAGCCCTGATCATTGACCCCGGATTTGACCGAAACAGCGAAGCAGACAAAGTCCTCAAAAAGGCGGATCAACACAAGTTAGAAGTCAAATTCATTGTCAACACGCATGGTCACCCCGATCACACTGCAGGCAACAGAATCCTAAAAGAAACAACCGGAGCCCCTATTCTAATTCATGAATTCGATGCACCAAAGTTACCAAATGCTTCGAAAAACCTTTCCATGCTTTTCGGACTCCCTGTGACATCACCACCAGCCGATCAGACACTCAAGGAAGAAGACATTATACAAGCTGGAAAAATCAAGCTAAAGGTTCTCCACACACCAGGCCACAGCAAGGGCAGCATCTCTCTGCTGGGCGAGGACGCGGTCTTCACCGGGGACACCCTGTTCACAGGCTCCATCGGCAGATACGACTTTCCAGACTCTTCTTTCAAAGAGATTATGAACTCCTTGAAGAAGCTGGCGATGTTGCCAGACCAGATCAAAGTCTATCCTGGGCACGGTCCGACTTCCACCATAGGCAGAGAGAAGAGGAGCAATCCATTCTTGCAGATGTAGCCTTCATGCTTCAGAGCGTGCCCCTAAAAAGATCTTCCTCCCTTGAAATATTCAAATCCTCTATCGAAAAGGAATCGCTAGGCTCCACCAAATTCAAGTTTCTCACTATCGCTACGGGAACAGCTTCTTCCGCCTGTCCCATAACCAGCTCCGCCGCAGATGCAATCTCATCCACGATGGCGATGTTCTTCACCTTCAATTTATAATTGAAGAGATCCCCTCGCCCACGATAGTCCTTGAAAGGATTGATGCCAGCTATACCGATCGCAAACTCGACCTGCCCCCTCCTGAAGGGACGACTGTAGGTGTCTGAGATGACGACTGCCACCCTCTTACCTGCCAGCTCCAAGATTCTGGACCTAATCCTCTCTGCGGACTCGTCCGGATCTCTTGGCAAAAGCGCGTATGCATCCCAGCCAGAGACATTGGACTTGTCCAATCCTGCATTTATGCAGACCAGACCCTTCTCGTTCTCAACCATCAGGGTTTCTGGAGACACCTTCAAGACCTTCTTCACTTCTCTCAACACTAACTCAACGAATCTTGGATCTTTGAAAGCCTCCTTTGCCATACTCCTCGCCCTCTCCGAAGGTTCCACATCCCTCAACCTCACGACTCGGCCCTCTGCCTTTGACACGACCTTCTGAGCGACCACCAAAATGTCCCCATCCTCAATAGACACTGCATTCTGCCTAGCGGTCTCCACAATCATCTTAGCCAAATCGTCCCCAACCTCCACAAGAGGAAAACCCTCAAGACCAATAATGCTGATCCTCATCTGCTGCATCTTACTCCTCCAGAGCCTATCCACATCTCCACGCTTTCTATATGGAGAGATTCAATCATATATCTCCTGACCACAGACTCGCGAAGGTTAATATCAAAGAAACACAAAACGAACTTTCCTACACACCTGAACACTAGGTGGGACCATGCCCAGAACAGTCATGGTAGACTATAAGAAGTGCACAGGCTGCAGAATATGCGAGATTGCATGTTCAACAAAGAATGAAAGCAGAGTCTCCTACGAACGTTCAAGAATAAGAGTCTACACTCTTCCCCCCGCGCTAGATATACCAATCGTTTGCGTCCAATGTCAACTGGCTCCATGCATCGAAGCATGCCCTCAAGAGATAATTTCAAGAGACCCCAAGTCCGGAGCAGTTGTAATTCAAGAGGACGCGTGCAACGGTTGCGGCTCCTGCCTTAAGGCCTGCCCAGCAGAAGCAATCTTTATGCATCCAACACGCAAAGTCGCCATCAAATGCCACCTCTGTAACGGTGATCCCGAGTGCGTCAAACTTTGTCCGACAGGTGCTATAACTTACTATAGCGTGCCATTTGACACAAGAAGCTATGCAAAGAAGGCTGAAAGAATAGCCGAGGAACTTCGCAAACACCTTCTAATCCCAGCCGAAGAGAGTTGACACAAGATGAAAGGCGGATACGCAGGGCTTGTTCTTGACGTAGACCTAACCACTGACAGGATCAGAAAGACACCCACAGACCAGTTCTTCAACACTAAACTTTTCATCGGAGGCAAGGGGCTCGGCGCAGTCACACTCTGGAAGAAACTGAAACCAAAGGTAGACCCTCTTTCACCAGAAAACATTCTAATGTTCCTCACTGGCCCCTTAACTGGAACGCTATGCCCAGGCACCAGAATGTGCGTGGTAACGAAGTCACCCTTGACAAACACATTCTGTGATTCCTACGTGGGTGGACACCTTGGGGCAGAATTCAAGTTTGCAGGTTATGATGCCCTTGTTGTACGTGGAAGGAGTGAGAAACCAGTCTACCTGTGGATCAAAGACGACACGATTGACCTTTGCGACGCTGAGAAATTGTGGGGTCTGGACACTTTTGAGACTGAGGAGAAGATAAGGCGAATACAGAGAGATCCAACCGTACGGGTCTGTTGCATCGGTCCCGCCGGCGAGCGGCTCGTCAGATTCGCCCATGTAAATACCGAGCGCTACAGACAAGCCGGGAGAGGCGGAACAGGTGCAGTTATGGGCTCTAAAAACCTAAAGGCTGTAGCAGTCAAAGGCACAGGTGAAATCAAAGCTCACACCCACGATGACTTCGATCAGTTCGCAAGGGAAGCCTACCACATACTTCTCAAAAACCCAACCATCCGAGCCAGAAGAAGATGGGGAACTGCCAGATCGGTTCTCTTCGCCAGCGATCAAGACCTCTACCCCACCAGAAACTATCAAGAGGCAACCTTCGAGGGCGCCGAAGCACTATCTGCAGAGGCTATGGAGAAGCAATTCTGGGTCAAGCACAAGGCCTGCTACGGATGCCCTGTGAACTGCGGAAAACTCGGGGTCATCCGAAACGGACCATACAAGGGCACGGTTCTCGACGGAATTGAATACGAAACCACCGCGATGCTAGGTGCAAACTGCGGAATCAGCGACCTCGAGGCTGTTGCACACGCCAACATGCTGTGCGACAAGCTGGGACTCGACACCATCTCAGCAGGCAACGTCATCGCCTACGCCATGGAATGCTACGAGAAGGGCATACTCACAGAAAAGGAAACAGACGGACTACAACTCAAGTTCGGAAACCAAAAAGCCATGATAGAACTCCTGAGAAGAATAGCACATCGCAAAGGCCTTGGAAACATCCTCGCCGAGGGCGTGAAGAAGCTTTCGGAAAGACTGGGAGAAAAGGCTGAAGGCTTTGCAATGCACGTCAAGGGACTGGAGCTTCCAGGATGGGGAGTTAGAGCCGCCCCAAGAATGGGCTTAGCCTACGCCACAGCAGACAGGGGAGGCTGCCACACAAGGGCTTGGTCCGCAAGCTCCGAGACGGCTACCGCCGCACAGAACATTAGGGAACAGCAGGACTACGGCTCTGCCGCCGACTGTCTGGTAGCCTGCTGGTTTGTAAGAGACGCTATTGGGGCAGAAAGGTACGCGAAGATGATCACCGCAGCAACTGGCATGAGAGTGACCGAAGACGAGTTCGTCACTGTTGGAGAAAGAATTTGGAACCTTGTTAGAATGTTCAATGCACGTGAAGGATTCACAAAAAGGGATGACACTCTTCCAAAGAGAATGCTCGCCGAGCCACTGCCATCAGGAGTTGCAAAGGGACAGAAGCTCCCACAGAGAAAACTCAGTCGCATGTTAGATGAATATTATGAACTCCGCGGATGGGACAGAAACACAGGAATGCCCACAAGAGAAAAACTGAGAGAACTGAAGCTGGATTTTGTTAAGGGCTAAAATGGGAGATCCATGGAGATTCGAATAGATCAGTCGGCTTCACCCTTCAATTTGGACCACACTCTAGGATGTGGGCAGGCCTTTCGGTGGGAGAAACTTGAGGGCTGGTGGCATGGTGTCGTCAGGAAGAGAGTCATCAAAATAAGGCAGATAGGGGACAAACTAGAGTTTCAGACCTCCCCCCGAAAGGGCGACACAGAGTTTGTCAGGAACTATTTCAGACTGGACGACCCCCTACCGCTCATCCTCTCAAAAATAGACAAAGATCAATACATACGAAGAGCCATCCACCATTACTACGGGCTGAGAATAACCCGACAGGACCCATGGGAATGCCTCATCTCATACCTTTGTGCGACGTACAAGAACATCCCAGCCATCAAGAACATGATCCTCAATCTCGCTAAAGAGTTTGGGAAGAAGATGAGGGTTGATGATCATAATTTCTACATGTTCCCAGAACCCCTTGATCTAGCTGAAGCCTCTCTTGAAGAGCTGAAGAAGTGTAAGCTAGGATACAGAGCGGAACAGGTCTTAGAAACCTCCAGAATTATCCACAAAAGAGAGCTGGATTTAGAAGCGTTGAGGATGACGGATTATGAAGAAGCAAAACGTGAATTGTTGCAGCTTCCAGGTGTGGGACAAAAAGTTGCAGACTGCGTGCTCTTATTCTCTCTAGACAAACTGGAGGCGTTTCCAGTGGACATATGGATGAGACGGGCCATCCTAAAGTTCTACTCCGAACATTTTGAAAAGCCCTTTGTCAAAAGGATTTCTGAAAAATCATCGCTCACGCCTGCTGAATACAGAAAGATAGGCTCATTCGGAAGCAAGTACTTCGGAGAATACGCGGGATACGCTCAGGAGTACCTATTTCACCTCATGCATTCTCGACAAGACTATTGCCAAAGTTCCAGCCTTACAAGAGGAAACTCTGGATCAGTCTCATCTTCTATCCGAAAACCACTCTTCAAGTAGAGCTCAACGGGTCCAGAAGGGTTGTTAGATGAACCTCTCCTCGCAAACGCTTCAACAGCCTTAAAGCCGCGATCTCTCAGATCTGTGATTATACTCTTAAGCAGCTTCATACCCATGCCTTTTCCACGATGCTTTTCATTGCTCACATATAAGCAGGAGAGGAAGACTGTGCCCTCTTCAAGCCCCTGAAGTCGTTTGGTTTTATAGCTGCTCGCTTGGGGAAGGCAGCTGAGGGGTGCGTATTGGGCGTAGCCGACTGGCACTTCATCCAGATAGACGATTTTCCCGCAGTCTCCGAACCCTTTCAGAGTTTCAATAAACCACTCTCTCTTCTTCTCTTCTGCCAACCTGGATTTCTGTTGAAGTTTCTCGAACTCCTCAGGAAACTCCCAATACAGACAGACTCTGCAGGGCTCAGGGATGTCATCTAGATTTTCTTGTGTAATGCTCTTGATTGCAACTTTCATAATTGTGCGCTCTCGAGACCACCTGGTCAGTGCTTCTCAAATCAGCCGCCTATTTAACGCTTCTCAGATTTGAAAGAACTGAAAATTATAAATGCCCAGAGAAGGCTAGTGGAATGCGGTGTTCTCTATGGAAGAAGAATGCGGACCACCAAAATGGTTCTACAAGACGGGAACACACCCACCGACAGACGACGCCTACTTCGAAAACATGACACGAGTCATCTTCCAAGCTGGCTTAAGCTGGAGGCTGATTGAGAGGAAATGGCCAGACTTTCGGAAGGCCTTCGAAAACTTTTCCATCGACAAAGTTGCCAGCTTTGGAGAGGATGACGTAAAGCGACTTATGGAAGACAAGGGCATCGTCAGAAACAGAAGAAAGATTCTAGCCACGATCTACAACGCCAAGCAACTCCAAGCAATAAAAAAGAGATTTGGGTCATTCCACTCCTACATCGACACCCTTGACAAATCGAACAACTACGCTCTAGTAATTAAGGAACTATCTAAGAAGTTCAAGCATCTCGGCCCGTCCTCAGCCCGTATCTTCCTCTACAGTGTTGGAGAGGATGTGAGACACATCCCCGAAGGATAATGCAGAATCTGCTGTCTTATCCCTTCACAACCGCCAGTGGAGCTAAACGGGCCACACGGGTTGCGATTCCAACCTTATCGCTCACTTCCGCCACTCTATCAACATCCTTATAGGCTGGATCAGCCTCCTCAGCCAAAACAACCTGACTTGCAGCTCGAACAACCATCCCACGCTTCTCCAACGCATTTTTCACGTCCCCACCCCAGAACTGCCTCTTGGCAGCTGAACGACTCATCATCCGACCTGCCCCATGAGCAGTTGAACCGAAGGAAACCTCCATAGCTTTAGAAGTGCCGACGAGAACCCACGAGCCCGTCCCCATAGAACCTGGGATGAGCACAGGCTGCCCAACGGCTCGATAATCTGCAGGCACCTCTTCACGTCCAGGCCCAAACGATCTGGTTGCACCCTTTCTATGGGTCCAAACCTTCCTCCGCTCTCCATCCACCTTATGATCTTCAATCTTTGCAATATTATGAGCCACATCATAAACCAGCTCCAACCCGAACTTATCAGCAGGCGTGTTGAACACATGCTCGAAGCTCTCACGCACCCAGTGCGTGATGGCCTGTCGATTCGAGAAGGCATAATTCACAGCACAAGCCATGGCCTGATAGTAGTCTTCAGCCTCCCTGGCTGTTCCAGGCGCACAAGCAAGCTCCCTATCCGGCAATGCAATTTTGTACTTGTGTACAGCACGCTCCATAACACGCAAGTAGTCTGAGCATATCTGATGTCCGAAGCCTCTTGAACCGCAGTGAATCATAACTGTGACCTGCCCCTCGTCTGTGATTCCAAAGGTCTTTGCTGCCTTTGAATCGTAAATCTTGTCAACCTTCTGAACTTCAAGGAAGTGATTTCCCGAGCCTAAAGTACCGCACTGGGTGAGACCTCTTCGCTTGGCAGTGGACGAGACCTTATCAGGATTGGCTACCTCCATGCACCCCTCCTCCTCACAGTGCTTGATGTCTCTGGACCAGCCTAATCCCTGATCCACGATCCATGGCACACCCTCAGCAGCCAATCGATCAAGCTCATGCGAGGAGAGGTGAAAGTCCTTTCTGCGGCTTCCAAGACCGCAGGGAACGTTCCTAAAGATTGTGTCCGTCAGCTTGGCGAGATTCGGTCGAATATCTTCTTCAGAGAGGTTCGTGGTAAGGAGGCGGACTCCACAGTTGATGTCATATCCTACGCCTCCAGGGCTTATCACGCCCTCCTCGTAGTCTGTGGCAGCCACGCCGCCTATTGGGAAGCCATAGCCTTCGTGACCGTCGGGGAGGGTGATGGCGTGCTTGTAGATGCCGGGAAGATGAGCGACATTGGCACACTGCTCAAGGGTTCTGTCCGTTCTCATCTTCTTAAGTAAATCTTCATCGGCGAAGACTATGCCTGGAACTCGCATACCACTCTTATACTTTTGAGGAATCCTCCAAGAGTACTTGTCGATCCTCTTGAGAGGAACATGCTCTCCTCTTCTGCTCACCAGAAATCACCTTCAACAACAAGAGTTGAGTGGGCAGAATATAAAGGGTTTTGGTGTCTACACCATAGAATCTCAAAGCATCCTAAGATTCTGTCAAAGAGACTACTCGAAAAGGAAGTTTTATGATCATTGCAGCCCTCATTTGCGAGCCTTCTTAAAGTATTCAGCGAAGCCCTCAATATTCTGCATGATCACGCCTCTCCGAAGAATCAGATGATTTTTGATGAAGTCTGCTGCCTTTCTAGTGAAAGCATCCTCCTCTAATATTCTCCCATAGATTGCTTCCAAATCCTCCCCATTCTCCAATCCCTCAAGAACCACTCGCGCCCAGAGTTTCAGCTGAGCAATGTAGATATTCAATTTCTTTATGGCTTCGTCCCCCACGCCGAAGTGAGTGTAATACAACCTTTTGGGCTTCAGCCCAATGAACCGATCAAGGGTAGCTAGAGCCATTTCCAGACTGAACGGAGGAGGAGCCGTGGGTATAAGAACATCCAGTTTCTGCACGTACACTCCAGCTGCGTCGCCAGTGAAAATTCCCCTACTGCTGTTTTCGTAGAAACTGAGATGGTGAGAAGCATGTCCAAGCGTCTCAATAACTCTCACTCTAACACCCTCACCCAACTCAACGACCATCCCATCCGTTGCCACCATGATTCTCTCCTCGGGAACCGAACGAATCTCGCCATACATGTCCGCGATCTCACCTAGAACCTGCTTCGTCTGTCTCCACAACTTTTCGGGCTTCGCGAGATGTGGGGCTCCTTTAGCATGAACCAGTAGTGTTGCGTTGGGCAGATGTTCTAATAGTGTGCCTGCTCCGCCAGCATGGTCTATGTGGATATGTGAGACAGCCACGTAATCAACCTCGTCCTTTCCTATCCCTAATTCATCCAAGCCTGTCAGCAGATTTTTGATGGAGGTTGTCGGTCCAGTTTCAACGATCATTTTTTTATTACCTTTTAGAACGTAGGAAGCGATGAACTTCTCTATGCCCAAGGGTTTCAAATCGACTAGGTATAGATGATCGTTGAGTTTCTTAGTGTGCATGTTTCGTCGGTGAGGATAAGGGGTTAGATAGGCTATTAACATTTCCAGTCTATGCCAGCCATTCAGATTATGGTGCAAAAGCCAAAGAACTTTATTCCCGATCATTGTACAAATATCTTTGCTTGTGGCGCTAGGAAGATGTTGGTGCGGATAACTCGAGGGTTGACCATAGAGGAGGTGCATGAGAGGATTAGAAGATTTGAGACGGAGCATGGCATGACCTTCGACGAGTTTGAAGAACTGTTTCTGGAGAAGAGGATAGAGAGAAGCATGGTCAGCGCCTACTTTGAGTGGGCTGGACTTGTCCACGCCTATCGTCGCTATGTCGAAAGCGGAGAGTTTGACTACGTGGTTGAGGAGATGAGGGAACTGAGCTCAGACGAGGTAGCACTTCTCACGCCCAAGAGACTTGAGTTGCTCTACAGTATGGCGAACCTGCGACCAGAGTCAATAAGCGACCTAGCACGGAAAACCCACAGAAACGTCAAGAATGTCCATCAGGACCTGCAAGCACTGAAGAGACTTGGCTTTGCCACGCTTAGGAAAAGGGGCAAGAGAAGTATCGTTCCAGAAACCCTCGTAGAAGAGATCACACTTCTGATTCGCTAAACCCTTAAATGTCAAGAATAAATTTCACAGTGGTCTTCTCAGGTTTCCTCACGATCTCCATTCTATGATAAGTGATCGCCTTGACTCCAACCTTTTGCACGTGCCTTTGTGGATCAAAGGGTTCTCCCCAAATCTTCGCCCTCAGCCTAAAGCCACCTAGAGTCTCTTCCACACTGGAAATCTTGAAGCGTGAGTAGAGCTTCCCAGTTGTCTCAAACCTAATCACCAGCTCCTCTATCCAGTCGTAAAGAAGAGCGTGTTCATCGTGTGCCTCAACCTCAACATCATCTTCGATTTTGGGCTCAACCTTCTCGACGTCGGTCATGACCTCCATGGTTGCGAAGGCAGCGTTTTCGAAGGCTTCCTCCAGCGTGTCGCCGTAAGCCTCTATGTAAGCGTCAGCAGTGTGCTCCAGAACCCTAAACCGTCTTTCTCTCACCACTTAGCGCGCCACTTGTAAAGCATGGTTTACTAATTTGATATTCTTTTTGCTCATTCTCATCAGGTTCTCTTTGGTTGTCAAAGGTGTTCGGCGACAGTTCGACCAAAATCGATGTTCTGAGGGCAGTGCGAAATCCATATGAGGAATCATTGGACGGGCATTTTCAATACTAAGATAAACCCTAAATCTAGTTAGAGCTATCTTAGTGCGGTGAAAGATTGTGAAGTGGGTAACCCGCGAATTCGTTCATGTGGACAGGACGGCATGTCCATGGCTTATCAGAAAATTCATAGACCCAGAAGCCGAATTCATTTTTGTGCCAACAGAGAAAATAGAAGAAGTAGCAGAAAAGCAGGGGGCAATACCTTTTGACGCACCAGGAGTCAAGCTTGGACATAGAGACGGGAAATGCAGCTTCGAAACCATAATGGAAGAATACAAGTTAGAAGATCCAGTGCTCCATGAACTCGCCAAAATCGTCCATTCCGCAGATACACGTGACACTGAGCTGGCGCCGGAAGGGATAGGGCTAAGTGCAACAATGACTGGCGCCAGGTTCAATGTGAAAGACGATTTTGAAGCTGTTCAGAAAGCGATCTATGTTTATGATGCACTTTACAGCTATTGCAGACTCAAGCTACTTCGCGAGAAATACAAAGACAAACTGGGCAAAATGAACAGGAAACAACAGATGGAATTCTTAAGAAGAAAAATGCAGGAAGAAACAATAAGATAGCGCACTTTCCTATTTTTGTCAGTCCAAAGTTCAGCAAATGCCCAAGCAGGTTTGTCGATGGCTTCACCAAAAAGAAAGACTAGTGACAGCATCTTTTGGACACTTTGCATCATGGGACTATTCGCAATTCTGAGTTCCACAATGTCAAAAAATCCTGTCTTACCCTCCTTTGCGACAAGCCTTGGCACTCCAGAAGGATTTTGGACTGGCTTTGTCGCTGTCGCATCCACAATTCCGGGAATATTAGTTGGTTTGCCCGCTGGTTCTCTTTCAGACATTTTGGGACGAAGAAAGGTTTTGGTGATTTCCAGCGTCATTTTTGCTACCGCTCCCTTCCTTTATCTTCCGATAATTTCTTGGAGGCAACTCATTGCCGTGCGCTTTTACCACGGATTTGCCACAGGAATGTTTGTGCCAGTTGCTGAAGCATTAATCGCAGAGAGGTTTCCAACCAAGCGAGGAGAACGTATCTCATTTTTCTCATCTATGACGATTGTCGGAAGAAGCATTGCCCCCGCTCTTGGCGGCTCCATTCTATTTATTACCAACAATAGTTTTCACAGTCTCTACCTTGCTGTAGGCGTAGCTGGAATAACAGCATTCGTCACTGCTTTACCCTTTTTGGGCACGAAGAAAACCTCCAGTAAGTCTGGAAATCCAGAAGGCCCCACCTTAAGAAACATTATTCGCGGATGGGGAAATGTCGCTAAAACCCGTGGCGTGTTAACAGTAAGTTTGGTTGAGGCAAGCCAATATTATACCTATGGGTCTGTAGAATTCTTCCTTCTCAAGTACCTAGGAGAAATCGCTAAGCTAGATTCTTTCCTGCAGGGTGCAATAATGACCAGTCAATTGGTAGTTGTCATGCTTTCCAAGCCTTACATGGGTAGGCTTTCAGATCGCATTGGAAGGCGAACTCCAATAATCATGGGCTCCATTATTAGCGGTATTCCATTACTTGCAATCCCCTTTTTCACCCAATTTCCAGTATTGTTGCTTCTCTCAGTAATTTATGGGCTAGGATTTTCTCTGGTGACTTCTTCAACCAGCTTTAGTCAGTGAAGTTGTCTCTATAAAAGCTGTCGGCAGCGCGATGGGATTATTGAGCACTGTGATGGATGTGGGACAAACTCTGGGACCCGTAGTTTGCAGTCTCATACTTGTTACAAGGTTAGGTTATACGGGTTTGTTTTTCTCCCTCACTTTTGCGTTGATCCTCTCTTGCATATTGTTTTCCTTATCCAAGGTTGCCAAGAAGCTCGAAGAGCAGCTCATATAGGCTTCTGTTTTACGGGATGTACGTGCGCATGTTTGAGCGCATGTTTGAGGCTGCAATATTTTACTTTAGGAATTGATTATTTAAGAGGCTGCACCTAAGAGGTTCTAGAGAAGGGAGAAAGCTATGAGTCAGAAGGCGAAAGAAGATAGGAAACCAAAGGTTTCGAAACGGACATACCTGCTTTTCGCCTTGCCCTTTGTCATAGCATATGTTATTTGGCAATGGTTTCCAGCCTTGGCTTGGCATATCGTTGTTCATGGTTTTGGCTACCTTCCTTCTGCTCGAGATGCTCACTGGTTATGGTACGGGACACTCTTCGCCTTCTTCACATTATACGTCGTCTTCGCCATAGGGCTGGGTGGCATCCTCGTAGTTGCTGCTTGGATTTGGAGACGACGAAAGAAACCAGGCAGGTCAACTGAATACCCCACAGTCTCATTTGTTGTGCCAGCCTATAACGAAGAGAAACTTATTTCCCGATGCATCACAAGCCTCTTCCAGACCGCAGACAATTATGCCGGCTTTTGCGAAATCATAGTGGTAGACGACGGGAGTAACGACAACACCTACGAAGTTGCGTTGGCAACTATACAGGAAAACCGATGCCTATGGCCGAACGTCTGTGGCAAAGTTGCAAGACACACCAAAAACAAAGGAAAGGTCGAGGCTATCCGAACAGCCATCAATAGAGCCACTGGAGAGCTTGTAGCCACCGTGGACTCAGATACATGGTGGGACCGCGACGCCCTTTCAAAGCTGGTTAACCATATGAATGAGGAGGGTAACACTGCCATCAGCGGTTACATACATCCTTCTGATGGAGAGAACGAACGCCGTTTCTACACAATACTCCAACAACTAGAATACAGCCGAGGGCTCAGCATCTTCCGCAACGCTCACGCTCTAGGAGACGCAATTCCTGTAGTTCCAGGACCGATGGGCTTGTATAAAGATCATATCCTTAGAGAAATATTGGACGAGAAGACTGTAGAGTCTGTTACAGAAGATCTTGAAATTACCTTAGAGATGCAGAAAAACGGTTTCTCGATAGGTTATGTGGATGAAGCTAGAAGTTCGACGGTGGCGCCTACGTCCTTCAAAGCTTTCTGGAACCAGCGGTTAAGATGGTTCACAGGGTGGCTTCACAACTTGCTGTCCATTCACAAAGATCTTCTTTTCAAGAGAAGCTTGTTGAGTCTAGTCCTGTGGTATGCCCTTATCCTATCATACTGCGGCGGCATCATCGAACTCATAGCACTATCCAGTCTACCAGTCTATCTATGGTTTGCACCAGACAGAATCTTCTTTCTCTTAAACGTCTTAATCTACATTCTTTTCGCATTTATTGTCGGGATAATCTATCAAGGAATAGCGCTCAAGTTTTCCTATGGAAAATACAACCACAGACACCTCTTGCCATACGCTCCTTTATATTACGCTTTGAACTTCATCAACATCTGCGCAAGAGTCAGGGCCCTCATCAAGTATTTTCAGGGAGACAGGGGTTGCTGGCACCGCTAGTTTTCGAACCCAAAATAACACTCATACTAGAAATCTAAGCATGTAATCATTCACTGTCTCCAAAAACTTCTCCTCAAGATTGATTCCATAGTGCTCCGCCAAGACGAATATCATGTAGAGGAGGTCGGAAAGCTCGGTTGCTAACATCTCCTTTGTTTTTGGCTTGTCTGGAGGCTTGAAACCTTCTAGGCCTTTGACGGTGGCAGCGACCTCACCAGCCTCTTCAAGAAGATCCGTCACCATTACGAATGGATCCCAAGGCCTACCTCTTTCATGATCAAGTCTCTTATTGATTTTGACAAAGGTCTTCCAGCAGAAGTGCTGTGCATCAGACAACGTAGTGGACATAGCGTCACCAACAAATCCGATTTGAAAACCTCAAAGCAATTAAGCATTTGCGTGCATGTTTAGCAAACCAAACAATGCAAAGATGAAATCCCATCTTGTGGTACGGCTTATCAAAATCCTCAATATTCATAACGTACGTTAAATCCTTCAAACTCGCCTGTAGGCTCTTCCCACATAATCTCCAGATCAGTGACCCTAGCGCCAGAAGGCCCGCGCCTACAGAACTCTATCATTTTCTCAACATCTTCCTTCTCCCCCTCAAAGACTGCCTCAAGCCGCCCATTCCTACGATTCCTAACCCAGCCACGAACACCCAAACGTCTCGCTAACTCTCTAGTCTCAAACCTGAAGAAGACGCCCTGAACCCTACCACTAACAAAGACATGAGCCCTAACCGTCACAACAAACCACCAAAGATCACATCAAGAGACAACTAACCTATACGTTTAACTAATCGCACAAAAAACTAACGAGGCGCCTTCCTGAACTGCACTGTCTTACTCGCCAACTCTAGCTCGTAGATCTGATTCACATCAAAGTCAATGCCAAGCTCCTCATACTCCTGCTCCGTCAGAAACAGAATAATCTTCGGAAGACTAAACTCCGCCCTCTTCGGAAACATGGTAAGCTGTTGCTGCAAAGCCTGAACAACACCCTGAACCATCCTTGCCTCCTCAGTCGGGGGCTCAATCGCAAACCTCGGAACCTTGCGCTCTTCAACAAGCTCTATGCGCTTGCCAAGATTCCCATCAGGGTCCCGAATGGACTCGATCCTCTGAACCCGCACCCTTATCATGACAGGCACTTTCCACTACGACGCATAAAAGGCTTTACGCCTCTCATAAAACTGTCTATTCCATCTCAATCGTCGCAGGCGGCTTCGGAGTTACATCATAATAAACCTCAGAAACATCAGAACTTACCTGAAAGATCTTCTCTCCAGCCTTCCTCAAAGTCGTCCAAGGAATGCTAGATACCTTGGCGGTTAAGAAGTCCTGTGTCTCGATTGCCCGTATCGCCACAATGTAAGGTTGTCCTCGTTGCCCCTCTCCAACCGCATAAAGAACCCGAGTGAAAGAAGGATTTTCTCTCAGAATCTCTGTTTGGAGAGAAACAAGCCTACTTATAGGCGGCTGAAAAAGGCTACCGCTCTCCGTCTGAACGTTGACCCCAACAATCTCCCCATAATGACGGCCACCATCCATAATACCAGTCGCCCTATCCCTAAACGCTTTCACAGAGACCCGTGTTGACGGAATACCGAAAAACCTAGCCACAGTCTCTCGCACATGTAAGAGCCTCGGATGCTCAGGGACCTCAACGTCGTCGATGATGGCAGCAAAGTACTGATCAGGACGATGCTCAGCCAAGACCTCCTCTGTCGCTGCACTGGCTTTTTTGAGCGATTCCAGCTTGTCAACCCTGACCTCACCCACAACTCGCACCGATAGCCCCGGTCCCGGAAAGGGCTGACGCTCAGATATCTCCAAAGGAACACCAAGGAACCTAGCCACCTCCCTGACCTGGCCCTTGTAAATCGCAGCGAGAGGCTCAATAACCTGGAACCCATAATACTCAGTCGGACTTATCCCAACCTGCGAGAGGATGTTATGCTGAGTCTTTATTCCCCCAACTGTTTCATCGATGTCTGCCTTAATAGTCCCCTGTACAAGAAATCGACAGCCCTCACTCTCAGCAGCCTCGCTCAAAGTCTTATAAAACGTTTCTCGAAATGCCCTCCGCTTCTCCTCAGCGTCACGCAGTCCCTCCAGCGCCTTCAAGAAACGCTCCTGAACCCTCAGTATCCTGATAGGCAAGTTCAGAGGAGGCCTAGAAAGAAGCTCACGTACCCTCTCCGGCTCCCCAACTCGCATGAAAGCATCATCAAGCATCACACACAGCAGATTTTCACCAAGGGCACGATGTGAAAGCACGCTGCATGTGGTACTGTCAACACCTCCGGAAACGGCAATAAGCGCCCTCTCGTTTCCAACAACCTTTCTGATCTCCATCACTTGCTTAACCACAAAATCTTCAGGGTTAAACTTCTGCAATCCAAACAGCTCCTTCAGATCAGTTCTTGAGCAGTCTCTTTGTTTATATATTTGCCGCCCGACGCATTCTCCCTATTCCCCCAACCTTTAGAAGTACGCTGGCAGAATGTCTGGGACAAAATCTTGAGATTTCAGAGCCTTAT
>JBHIEV010000026.1:0-16780 GCA_046760805.1 Bathyarchaeia archaeon | reverse complement strand
ACTTTTCTGCCGATGATCGCCTTTGTCCGCACAAAGATTCTTTCCTCGGGTTTGCTGAAGTATCTGACAGCGTCTTCTTTGTCGACGAAGGTGATGTCCACTGGAAGGGTGTTGAGGATGGCTTCGATTTGGTCCTTTGAGAGTGCTCCTGTTTCGAACTGCAGTAGGCCTTCTGGCGCAAGCATAGCTTCAGGTTTTTGTTTCTCAGCTTCTTTGGCTTGTGGTGTTGCTGTCAAATGTTTGGGTGTGAAGCAGCAGTATCCGATTTCATCGAATTCTTTTCTGGCATCTTTCCATTCCTGTTCAGTTACGACTTGGAGGGCGGTTGGGAAGAGTATGTTATTTTCTTTGAATATGTGGCTGGAAAGAGTGTCGTTTAGAGACTTGCCAGCTTCGCTAAGTTGTTTCTTGAAGTCTTCAAAGCTTATGGTATTGTAATTCTCAATTAGGGTGTTGAGTTGTTTCTTTTTGTCCCTTAGCTGGTTGTGTTCCGTCCACATTATTGCAGGGGGCTCTGTTATTCCATGCTTCTCCAAGATCGGGAAAAGCACGTTTTCTTCACGCAAGTAGTGTTTCTCCGCATCTAAGAAGTCTGCCGCTATATGCTTCAGTTGGGGTATGAATCGGCTGATGTTCTCTGCATCTTCCGCTTCTTGGACATCATTTGCTATGTTGCTAAGCTTTTCTAGGAGTTGTGAGAGGATTTTGTGTTCTTGCATAAGAATGTTGATAGGGTTTTCAGGAGGGGTCTCTGGTTTCTGCTTGTCTAGCTTTTCTTTGAAGACGGCTAGATGAACATCGCAGAGCCTTTTGATTTCCTCTCTAAGCATTCCTTCCTGTATGAGTTCTTGTTCGATTTTGGAAATTTCTACAGGGCTTATGCTTTCTAAAATCTGCTTATATCTTTCTTTGACTTCTTTTGGTGATGCCCCAGCGTGTAATTCTTTAATTGCCTCTTTCAGCATTCTCTTCTTATTCCTAGTCGGGCTACTCATTCTTCTCTCTTCCTCATCATCTTTCGAATTCTCTTCATTGGCGAGTCACATATAAATTCGTTGAAGCGTCTTTCCTCTTCTTTTGTTGGAGACCTCTCTCAGTCAGGCATTTTCCTTCTGTTGGACAGTACTTTTTGGCGTGATAAGAGAACGTCTTGAACAGTGGTTCTATAGTTTCCTTGTTCAAGGAGTAGAAGCGTTCTTTCTTCTTTTTTTCTGAAAAGACGAACCGGCATCTCTCTAGGGGCCTAAGATTATGCGAGATCATGCTCTGCTCCTGATTTAGTTCTTTTGAAATCTCGGTTACGTTTTTTGGCCCGTTGCGAAGGAGTTCTAGGATGGCTAGTCGTGTTGGATTTGCGAGTGTAGAGAAGAACAGGTGGCAAGTTTCACTCAAACCAAGTTTCATATGGCTCACTCAACTGAGCAATTATTCATATGAAACATATGTCATGTGTTGCGCCTTATAAAGCTTGCGGTGATCGACACGACCAAGCAACCAACTAGACCTTTCTCTCATGAATTCGCTTTGGAACTGCACTCAAGGATATAATTGATCTTCAACAGCGTCTCTAATCAGAAATCCTGCTTTATGAAGAATAGGTTCCCCGATCTCTGGGTCTACTGCCATGGTCGCGGTGCACGGATAACTGTGGTGTGCTTTGGCAACCACATCACGAATCTTCTCTTTCTGTACCACGTTACCAATCAACTTCCTTGCTACATACCATGTGGATCCGCAGGGAGCGCTTCGTTCTACAGCAACGCCATGGATCACTCTTGACCTGTTTCGCTTCTCGGTTGTTATCCGTAGGGAAGGCCTCCCTATCTTAAACTCCTGAATGAATCGTGATATGAGTGGTTTCGACTCCGCTGGCTCCAAAGCACAGAAGGGTTTTGGAGAGGCATATTCGATGGCTGACTCTTCACATTCCCTTTCCAGTTGCTTCTGAAGCCCTAAAGGAACCTCTCTAAAATCCTCAATAGGTGTAATGAGCCCCTTTATCCCTTCTTGCCTAAGCCGTGGAGGAAGCGCCAATAGCAGGTCCTGATGAATACCTGTTGCTATGCATATGTCGACTGTTGGAATCTTTTTTGGGAGGTGCTCTTCGGGTTTCTCTATGAACCTCGGCAGCTCGGCGGGGTCCGACAGCTCGATTGCTGCATGGATTTTTTGCACATGACTGTAGACCCCATATTTGCAGGAGTCGCAGAGCAAGCCACAAGCCTTGCAGAAACTTGGGTCATTGATTAGATTTCTTATAACACGTTCCCCGAAATCACCGCTATAGATGAACAAGAGATTCAATGTGTGCAGCAAACCATCCTTTGAGGCCTTAGCAGCTTGACGGCTCGAGCGTTGTTGTATAAGGACGCAAAAACGTGAGATATAAGCGTATACATCTGTGCTACCGCATCATACCAGAATTAGTCTAGAGTCGGTATTTTTCTGGTCAGTTAGGTTGACTACATCATTTCATGGTGACGAGGTAGACTGCCAGAAAGATTAAAAACCCTCCTAGAACAACAAAAAAGCTCACTTCTTCCCCAACAAACACCACTGCGAACAACACCTTAACCAACAGGCTCCGCGAATAGAAACGAGCTGGTTACTGCAGTTTCAACACGCTTCAGGACGCATACTTAGTGCTACCTTAACGAGTACGAAGAAGCTTCCCCAAAAGAATATCAGAATTGGCAACAGAAGCGCATAAAAGAGGCTTATTGTCCTGGCTGCCATATTAGGTAACATCCATACTACGTTCATAAATGAATATAACTAACTTATCTTCTTCATGAAGCCTTAAGAATCAAGCACAACAACACAATAGGCAAGTTGGACCCTGTGAAAAGCTAACAACGTTTGCTTTATTATAAGGTAGCACGTAAAGATCTGTGAACGTTGGGTGGAGGCAAAGACTCGTGCATCCTCAAGACAAGTTCGAGATAATTAATGAGATTGCCAGGAGGCGAGGCTTCTTCTGGCCCTCTTGCGAGATCTATGGAGGCGTAAGCGGTTTCCTGACATTCGGTCCCTTAGGCTCCGTCTTGAAGAGGAAGATCGAAGACAAGTTTCGAGATTTCTTCGTCCGCCCGCTCGGTCTCCTCGAAATCGAATCTTCAGTGATCATGCCTAGGAAAGTGTTTGAAGCGTCTGGCCACTTAGACCATTTCATAGAACCCATAGTCGAGTGCACGGTGTGTAAAAGAAAGTTCAGAGCTGATCACATTCTTCAAGAAAAGGTGGGAATGAGCGACACGGAGACAGAGAAACTCAGCCTTCAAGAACTTATGAACGAAATAAACGAAAGAGACGTTCGATGCCCAGAGTGTAGCGGAGATCTAGGCAAGCCTGGGAAGTTCATGACCATGTTTAGCACGACTATTGGACCATACTCCGAAGCTGTCGGCTATGGTCGCCCAGAGGCGGCTCAGGGAATCTTTGTCGAATTCAGGCGGCTTTATGAATACGCCAGAGGAAAACTCCCCTTCGGCGTCCTCCAGATAGGCCACGCGTTGAGAAACGAGATATCGCCAAGACAGGGGCCAATAAGATTAAGGGAATTTACTATAATGGACCTAGAATTCTTCTTCGACCCTGAAGAGCCAAGTTGCCCTCTGCTGAAGGATGTAGAGGACGAGTCTCTAAGATTTGTGCTGGCAGAGAAAAAGTTGAGTGGCTCAGAGGAGCCAGTGGAGGCTACAGTCAAGGAAGCGCTGGATAAGGGATACATAAAGGCTGAATGGCAGGCTTACTTCATGGCTCTCTCCAAGCGCTTCCTGATGGAACTAGGCGTGCCAGAAGAGAAACAGCGCTTCATCGAAAAGCTGGAGTGGGAGAGAGCTCATTATTCCGTGCAAGGTTTCGATCAGGAAATCTACCTAGATAGATGGGGCTGGGTGGAGGTCTCCGGGCATAATTACCGCACGAGCTATGACCTTAAGCAGCATATGGAGTTCAGCGGTGTCGACATGATGGCTTTCAAGGAAACTGAAAAGCCGATCAAAAGGAAGAAGGCAACAATTAAGCCGGTCATGTCCAAGATAGGCCCAGCCTTCAAAGAGGAAGCCTCAAGAGTTGTAGAGATGTTGTCCGCAGCAGATGCGAGAAAGGTTGAAGAAGCATTCAAGAAGCAAGGCTTCTACACGCTGGGTTCCTTCAAAATTATGCCTGAGCATGTGGAAATACTCCATGAGATGGTGGAAGAGATGGGAAAGCATTTCCTTCCACATGTGGTTGAGCCGAGTTTCGGGTCAGACCGACTCGCATACATTTGTCTCGAGTATGCGTATCGAACCAAAAAAGGGCGAACACTGTTGAGTCTTCCACGCGACCTTGCCCCAATACAGGTGATGGTCTTCCCGTTAGTGAGCAAGGATGGCTTGCCAGAAAGAACAATGGAAGTGTATAACGGGCTGATTGGTGAGGGTTTCCTGGCCGAGTACGACGAGTCAGGTTCAATCGGGAGGCGATACGCAAGGGCAGACGAGGTTGGCACTCCCTTGGGGATCACCGTGGACTATAAGACGCTCAAGAATGACACCGTAACCATACGTGACCGCGACACATGGAAACAGGTCAGAACTAGGATCGACAAACTTTCCGAGCTGCTTCACGCCTATTTCCGCAACAAGATGGATTTCGAAGATCTTGGGCAGCCAGTTAAGAGCTAAGACATCTGTCTCGATTCGCTATCTTTTTTAAGGTTTCACTCTATTGTAATGTAGAACACCCATAAACTACTTTGAGGGGCAGAGACAGTGGTCTTCCCAGCAGAAACCGAAGAACGGGTAAAACGGAGAGCCCTCAGCGTTTGCCAAGACCACTTAAGAGAAGTGATGACCACTACCCGTACGGTTTCACAATTGATCGACAGTTTCGTCAAGGACGACAAGAAATCGGTTCAAGAACTCTTCGCAGAGGTCAGGAAGTCAGAGGAGGACGTAGACGGAGCGAGGCGCATGGTCTCAAGAGAGCTCGCCGAGATAGGAGCCATCCTGATGAGCCGAGAAGATTTTCTCCGCTTCACCAACCTAACAAGCGAGATAGCCGATTTCTGTGAGGGCATAGCTTTCAGACTGCTGGAGATTTTGGAGAGAAACTGGAAAGTGCCCGAGGACATAAAGAAGGGACTCGTCGATCTTTCCAGCGCAGTCTTCGAGACGGTCTCAAAACTTAGAGAGACGGTCATGACGTTGAGCTATGGCTCAGAGAAGGCCCTCGGCAAGGCAAGAGAGGTTGAGATCGCTGAACGAATTGCCGATGACTTGTATCGAAAACTTGAGCTGAAGATTCTTAACAGTAAACTGGAGTTTCCAGCTATGCTTCTATTGAGAGACATAACTCAGCTTTTGGAGGATACCGCAGACAAGGCTGAGGATGCCTCAGACGTGGCACGAATATTAGCCTTTACCATATAAACTGGGACTGAGATGTCTGAGAAGATAGAGGCAGAATTCGTTGAGAATTTTCTGGTTGTGTGGGACCCACAGAAGGGCTCAGAACTATACAGGCTCGGCTACTACGGGAAGCCTGTGGGTATCCCAAAACCCAAGTTGATGGACTTCGACGTCCCCCTAATCTTGGATATAATGGAAGGCGTATACCTCATAGAGAAGAAGATAATCACTGTTACTGAAGGCGTGAAAAGAGACAAAGTTAGCGTCAAAACGCTCCAGAGAAGAGCGAGAAAACTCTATGAAGAGTTTGATTTGAAGTACGCCGTTTATCGAGACCTCCGAGATAAGGGGCTCATCGTCACACCGGGCATAAAGTATGGATGCGACTTCGCAGTCTACAAACATGGACCAGGTGTCGATCACGCGCCCTATATGGTCTCGGTGAAGAAAGCTGAAGAGGAGGTTACCGCCACGGACATCGTGAAGGCTGGGCGTTTGGCTACAACTGTTAGAAAGAGATTCATCATAGCCATACCAGACTTAGAGATAGGAGAGACCCAATACCTCATATTTAAGTGGTTCAAAGCGTAGGTCAAGATTGTTGTGCCCGTTGATCATATCTATCTTTTTGAGAATGGAGAATTATTTATCTTAAAGAGGTTTTACAGTAGTTACGAGGCTTGTAAGCCGAGGTGACAGAGTCCGGTGATGTGATGGCCTGCAGAGCCATTTGATAGGGGTTCGAATCCCCTCCTCGGCTCCAGAAGAAGCGTGAAACATCAATGGTACTAAGACTTACCAATACGATGAGCGGAAAGAAAGAAGTATTCAAGCCTTTAGAGAAAGGTAGAGTGAAGATTTTCGTCTGTGGAATGACAGATTACGATTACATGCACCTAGGCCACGGAAGAACCTATGCATTCTACGACGTATTGATAAGATTTCTGAAATTCCTCGGATACAAAGTCTATTACGTTCAGAATGTCACCGACGTAGGCCATCTGAGGGAGGATACTGGAGAAGACAGAGTAGTCAGGAAAGCCATGGAAGAAAAGAAAGACCCAATGGAAGTTGTTGACTTCTACATGAGGAAGCACTTAGAGGCAGCGGACAGACTGAAACTAGAACGACCCAACATATTAGCCCGAGCAACGGGCCACCTAATAGAGATAATAGAACAGGTCAAAGCCTTATTGAAGAATGGTTACGCCTACGAAGCCAACGGGTCAGTATACTTCGACGTTTCCAAATTCAAAGATTACGGTAAACTATCCAAGAGAGTACCAAAGGAGTTGCGGGCAGGAGCCAGAGTTGAAGTCAACCCAGACAAGAAAGATCCCAGAGACTTTGCACTCTGGATTAGAGCTCCCAAAGAACACATCCTCAAGTGGCCTTCGCCATGGGGTTTGGGCTATCCCGGCTGGCACATCGAGGACACGGCGATTGCGATGAAATACTTCGGCCCTCAATATGATATTCATGGAGGCGCTATTGAACTCGCTTTTCCCCATCATGAGGCTGAGATTGCTCAGGCTGAAGGCATCACTGGAATAAAACCGTATGTCAAATACTGGGTTCACACAGGCGTGCTGACAATAAATGGACAGCCGATGAGTAAATCTAGAGGCAACTACATCAAACTCTTAGATGCGTTAGAAGAGTATTCACCGGAGGCTTTGAGGCTGTGGATGGCGTCTGCAAACTATCGAAAGTCTCTCGATTACAGCAAAAAGGACATAGAAGATGCTGAAAAGAATGTTCAGAAAATTGCAAACGTGCTAGAGTTGATCGAAGAAAAACTTGCGAAATCGCCGAAGGAAGAGCCTGCTTTTGTGGAAGAGATCCAAAGGCTAGAGCAACAATTCATCGAGCGCATGGAAGACGATATTGACACTCCTAGTGCCCTAGCCACTTTTTGGCAACTGATTTCTTTAGTCAATAAGAAGATTGACGGGAACGATTACTCAAAAGAGGATTTGGAGACTGCAAAACAAACTATAGTCAAGCTTGGCGACTTCTTCCAGATAATCCCTGAAAAGAAAGGGGAAATCGATGAAGAGCTAGTTGCAGATTTGATGACCTTGATCATCGAGTTGAGACGGAAATTCAGGGACGAAAAGGATTATGAAACCTCAGATGAGATTAGGAGAAAGTTGCGAGAATTGGGCATAACATTTGAAGACACACCTGAAGGTGTCAGATGGAGAATTATGACTCGGAAATCATAGGTACAAGTTTATACATAGACGGGTAAGCGTTAACCTTTTTATCTATTGGTGAAATGCCATGAAGCCTTTGCCTAGGCGATTCTACACGCGCGAAACTCTCAAAGTTGCAGAGGAGTTGCTGGGAAAACAGCTTGTAAGACACACCGATCACGCTAGACTCGTCGGAAAGATTGTTGAGGTCGAAGCCTACCGAGGCAGTGATGATCCTGGGAGCCATGCATACAAGGGAATGACACCGAGAAATCGACTGATGTTTGGAAAGGGCGGCTTGGCTTACATATATTTTACGTACGGAAAACACCACTGTTTCAATGTGACAACCGAGAAGGAAGGTGTTCCAGGCGCCGTGTTAATCAGGGCTCTGGAGCCTATATGCGGAATAGAAATAATGCGGAAGAACAGAGGAACGAAGAAAGCGTGTAATCTTACGAACGGACCTGGCAAATTAGCTAAGGCTATGAACATAACCAAGCAACAGAATGGTTTGGACCTGACTAAGATCAAAGAGCTTTTCATCTGCAAGCCAGAGGTAGAGGAAGACTTTGAAGTTGTTGTGGCTGAAAGGGTTGGGATCAGGGTAGGCGTGGAGAAGCCGTGGAGATTCTACATAAAAGGCAACGAGTTCGTTTCTAGAAGATAAGGGAAAAGCAGAATATTCTAGATATGAAAGCAAAGCCGAAAAGAACGTAATATTCTCTTAAATTCATGTTCGATGTTTCGAGAAGCCCTTGCGCACGTAGAAACAGTTTTGTTTGAACAATGCCATCTTCTCAGTTGATCCTTGACGGTTGGGTCGTTGCGCGCGTTTGTATGCTGTGATAGATGGGACGAGGCTCTCTGGGTGGGTGAGTCTAGCCCTTTCTTCTGGACCAGACACAATAGACAGCAAAAAAGCAAAAAGCACATTCAAAATCCATATTCCAAATTCATAAGACAGTTAAAAGCCAAACTCCAAAACACCACACGACACAAAAAGGAGAACCTAAAACATGAAAGAAACTCTCACAAAAAAAGAGAGGAAAGAACTGCAAAAAAAGCTCATAGGGGTATTGAAAGGTCAAATCAGCCACCTTTCTGCAGAACTCCAACAAATCTTAGCCGACGATCTCATCACCGCCCTGCAAAACCGCCTAATAGCTCTAGCACGCATCCAAGACCGACAAAAACCAGAGATTTACTTGGAATCCATAAACCATTTATACGCAACTCCACAAAACAAACCGTGAGGACAAAATCATGCGAAGATCAAAACTCGAGATGCATATAGACATTCTCAAAGTCCTCGCCCAAAAAGGACCCCTCAAACTAACCCACATCATGTACAAGGCCAACGTAAACTGCAGCGTCTTGAAAGAATTCTTGGAATTTCTAACCGAACGAGACTTGGTCGAAGAGAGAACCATAGGCAAAAAAAGAACAGTCTACGCCATAACAGACCGCGGTAGAAAAATTCTCACGTACTTCAGAGAACTAAGAACCGTGCTCCCCATTGGTGAAGAAGAACCTCAGAAGATCCCAGCTCAGCTCCTCTAAGGCTTCTATGGCCGCCCTTTCTTACACTAAGATTTCTAGGTCACCAATTATCCATTTTTTGTTCGGAATACTTATCGCTGTATCGTAAGACTTAATAGATGCCATACTTAACTTGAGTGTAGATACGTTAAACACATCCGGAGATTCCAGAAGTGAGTCTGCCAAAGAACTCCATCAAGAGTCAAACCAGACTGTTACAAAAAATAAAAGACAGCCTCGATCGCCTCAACGAAAAGTTGGACGTGATGATAGACATACAAAGACATAGCGTAGGGGAAACCGAAACGATTCCCGACGCTTTAGACGTGATGACCCTCTTATCTCTGCCCGACCACCTCAGAAAGACAGCAGTAACCCTCTGCAAGCTTGGTGAAGCAACAGCTGAAGAGGTTGCCGAACAAACAAAGCGAGCGAGAGCTGTCGAGAGCAGCTATCTGAATCAACTGGTCTTGATGGGATACCTAAAAAAAGAAAGGCAAGGACGTAAAGCCTACTTCTACGCTGAAAAAGAGAACTCAGGTGAGAACTCATGGAGAAAATCATAGCACTACACTCCTACAAAGGCGGAACCGGAAAAACATTGCTTTCAGTCAATCTATCAACAACCTTCGCCAAACAAGGGAAAGACGTTTGCCTGCTAGACATGGACTTCCGTGCTCCAAGCCTTCACGCCATATTCCGGATTAACAACAATGAATATTGGCTGAACGATTACCTCAACGGTACTTGCGAAATCAAACGAATCTTGGTAGATCTCTCTCGTCAACGTGCCGGAAAAGGAAGGTTTATGGTTGGATTTGCCGATCCCACAACCGAGGCAATTCGGGAGATGTCAGCCAAGGACAGAAAATGGGAGATGAGAGCTTTAGGGCGGCTCTTATCGCTCAAAAACTCCCTCCTTAACGACATGCATCTCGACTATCTCGTCCTTGACACAAGCCCTGGCCTTCAATACTCATCGATAAACGCCATAGTCAGCGCGGACGCAGTCTTGGTCGTGACAAGTATAGACACATCCGACATCAAAGGAACTCGACAAATGATTCAAGAACTTTATGAGCTCTTCGACAAGAAAACGGGACTTATCCTGAACAAGGTACCTATCGAGATATTATCCTCTAAAAAGGAAAGAGAGAATTTCTTCAAACGGTTCAACGACCTACATAATCTACCAATAGTAGGCGCCATTCCCTGCTTCTGCGATGTTCTCCGAGCGGGAGGAACATACATATTCACCGAAGATAAACCAGAACATCCGTTCACAGAAGCCCTAGAAAGAATAGCCCAAAAAGTCGAAGAATTCTGACGAACAATCTAGACGGTGCAGAAAGAGAGAAACTAAACTCTGCTAGGTATTTGTAGGGGTTTCGTTAGAGTGTATCCTTCCTTTCATTAGGACGTTGCTTTGAAGCTTTCTTCGTCGATACTGCAATGGCTTTTTGTGGCCGACAAGTGCCTCTAGACATATAAAAAGTTGCGAGTGATCTGTTTCAGGTGCTTTGATCTCTCTTGCTGGTGCCTTCCCTCTTTCTTCCATATATAGCGTATATTGCAGTTCCAGTTGACACGGCTATGCCCACGGCAATTCCAGCGATTAAAGCTAACGGCCACCCTGTTGAAGTTTTCACCGTAACCGTGGCGCTTATCGATGATGATGATCCATCGTCGTCGGTTACGGTCAGGGTCACCGTGTAGTTTCCATTCTCGGTATATATATGATCTAAGATTACAGCCATAGAGGCGTTGGTTCCGTCTCCGAAGTCCCAGAAGTAACTGAGGACGGAACCATCCTCATCATAACTATCGGATGCGTCGAAGCGAATCGCCTCATCTATGTTCGCCGTCGTTACATTCTTTGTGAAAAGTGCTGTGGGTGGTCTGTTTGCGACTATTCTAACAGCGGTCTTTGACGCGGTCCTACCGTCATCATCAGTGACAACCAGAGTGACTGTGTAGTTTCCGTCATCTGCATAGGCGTGGCTCACATTGACACCTGTTGCGTCAGTTGCGTCTCCGAAGTCCCAGAAGTAGCTCGTTATGTTGCCATCTGGGTCATAGCTATCTGACGCATTGAAGTGAATAATCTCACCCGTAAGCACTGTCGTAGGATTCTCGGTGAACGATGCCAGAGGCGGTCTATTCATAACAGCCTTGACAGCGGTTTTTGATGCGGTTCCACCGTCATCATCAGTAACGAACAGAGTGACGGTGTAAAAGCCGTCATCTGCATAGGCGTGGCTCACATTGACACCTGTTGCGTCAGTTCCGTCTCCGAAGTCCCAGAAGTAGCTCGTTATGTTGCCATCTGGGTCATAGCTATCTGACGCACTAAATGCTATGATCTCGCCCGTATAGACTATTTCTGCAGTTTCGGTGAACAATGCTACAGGTGGCTCGTTCAGAAGAATTGTTTGGGTGGACGACGACGAATTCGATGCGCCATCATCATCCGTCACATTTAAGATCACAGTGAAAGTTCCGTTGATATCGTAAGCATGTTCAACCACAACACCAGTGGTGTCGGTTAGGTTTACACCTTTTACGTAAAACTCTGTGGTGTTGTCTCCAAAGTCCCAGAAATAGCTCGTTATGTTACCGTCAGGGTCATAGCTGTCAGACGCGTTGAACGTTATGGCTTCGCTGATATATGCGGTGTCCGCGGATTCCGTGAATTTGACTACTGGCGTCCTGTTCAATACGGTCTTGGTTGCTGTGGCTGTGTCTGTTGCGTTATCGTCGTCCGTCACGGTTAGTGTTACGGTGTAGTTTCCATCGTCTGCGTAAGCATGTTCAACCACAACACCAGTGGTGTCGGTTAGGTTTACACCTTTTACGTAAAACTCTGTGGTGTTGTCTCCAAAGTCCCAGAAATAGCTCGTTATGTTACCGTCAGGGTCATAGCTGTCACTGGCGTCAAATGCGATGACCTCGTTGGTAAGGACAGTTTCTGCTGATTCGGTGAACACAGCAACAGGTGGTCTGTTCAGAACGGTCTTTGTGGCATTGGTCGAGCTGGTTGTTCCGTCATCGTCAGTTACTTTGAGGGTTACTGTGTAGTTTCTGTGGCCTGCGTAAGCATGAGTCGTGGTATCAGTTAGGTTTATGTCTTTTACATAAATCTTTGTTGTTCCGTCTCCGAAGTCCCAGAAGTAGCCAGTTATGTTGCCATCGAGGTCGTAGCTACTGGATGCATTAAAGTGGATTGTTTCATTGATGTAAGCGATTTCAGGGGACATGGTGAATGATGCCACAGGAGAACGATTTTTCACAGTCTTAGTTGCTGTTGCGTTGTCGGTTGCTCCATCATTGTCTGTGACGGACAACGTTACCGTATAGTTTCCGTCATCTTTGTATGAGTGTTCAACAATAACGCCTGTGGTGTCGGTTAGGTTTACACCTTTTACGTAAAACTCTGTGGTGTTGTCTCCAAAGTCCCAGAAATAGCTCGTTATGTTACCGTCAGGGTCGTAGCTATCCGATGCATTAAACGTGATGATTTCACCAGTATAGACGGTTTCCGCGGATTCGGTGAAGGTAGCATTCGGAGGTGTGTTAGGAAGAGTGACTTTCACGGTGCCATCAGTGCGACTGTTGTCAGTTGTATCTGTTTCATTTGTGACAGTGGGGACCTGAGCGCTTATGGTGTAGGTGCCTTCAGTCACGCTTGTCGTGTCCCAGCTGAAGGATTCGGTAATGATAGCTCCGGGAGCCAAGTTCACGGAGTGGGTATCCATGGTTGTGGTGTTGTATTTGACGGCGACATCGAAGGTTTCGTTGTAGTGGCCTTCATTCTTGACGGTCACGTTTATGTCTACGGTTTCTCCAACTTCCACTTCAGTTCGGGATCGCACAACGTTGAGAATGGCAATGTCGTGGACTCCAACGACATCTACGGCGGGGTAAGGCGGGGGGCTCTCAGCTGCATGGGTGTCGCTCACCCAATATCCTTTAAACTCGTAAGTTCCCATATGGAAAGTTGACCAGTTGCATGAGTAATGGCCCGTTGCGTTTGTTGTCACAGTTGGGAGAGAGATCCAAGGGGGTTTGTCTTTCTCCCTGTAGAATATTGTCACGTTCTCTTCATGTGGAGGGTCTATGGTTCCGCTAATGGTTATGTTCTGCCCAATTGTGATGTGTGTTGGAGAAGCTGTGATAGAGATGGAGCCAAGTTCCAACCCAATGCATGCGTGCACTAGGATTGATGTGAAAACGAGTAAAGAGGCAAATAGCAAAACGGTGAGATGCGTGGTTCCTCGCCTTCTCAACTTTTCTCTCTCTTTGGGTTGCTCGTCTTTTTTAAATTATATTTCCCTTTATTAAACTATCTTATCCAAGCTCTACTTCTTGATCTTGAGATAAAGGCGGTATTCCTTCTGTGGTAATATTTCACAAGGAGATGGGTTTTGCCTTTGTAGGGGTACCCTCTAACTCTTAAGATGGTCCACCAGATCTAGATATACTTCGGCTCTGAACACCGCCCCCTAGGATGAAGCATGTGTCAACCGTGCTAGATTTTAAATAACAGTTTTGTTAACCAAAAACATGTTTGAGCAATTGAATGAACAGCAAAAGGTGAGCTAATGTAGTGCTGAGTACTTTTGAAGTTGGGATTGTGGGAGCTGGAGTTGCAGGCTCCTCCTGTGCACAAGTTCTGGGAAGAGCTGGAGTCAAGGTAGCAATTTTTGATCATTCCCATCCTAGAGAAAAGCCATGTGGAGGACTTATTGATGATAGAGTTGTTGACGAGTTCAACATTCCAGACGACCTCTTAGAAAGTGAAGTGAAATGGCTTTTGGCTGAGAGATTCAAGTTCCGTGTAAAACTGCTTTTCAAGCCTTCTTGGTTTCTAATTTCGAGGAAGGATTTCGACTATTACTTGCTTCAAAGGGCGTTGAAAAATAAAAGCGTAACGTTTTTCGATGAAAAGGTGAGTCGACTAGTGAAGGGGCAGAATAGGTGGACACTAAAGACAAGTAAAGGTAGGTGCGTAGCGGTAAAAGCCCTCATAGGGGCTGATGGTTGTCCATCACTCGTAAGAAAGCACGTTCTTAGGAAAATTTCCCCACAATTCCTAGCCACAACTGTCGGCTATGATTTTCCATGTTCAAGGAGGTTTGTAGAAAAGACATTCGCCAAGAACACTATAGAAGCCTACTACTCACACAAATATGTTCCAAAAGGAGGTTTCATTTGGATTTTTCCGAAAAGAACGAGTATAAATGTTGGCATCGGGAGCCTTGAAACAGGTAAGAAATTGAAACAGTCATTGGACACGTTTATGCTTTTGCATCCGGCCGCAAAACGGTTGAAACTGCTTGAAGGGCATCCCTTTGCTCATTTAGTGCCAGCAATATGGATGAAGGATTTCTTTGATTTCCCTTGTTCTGGGATGAATTGGGCATTGATCGGTGATGCGGCGGGTCATGTTAACCCAATAGGTGGTATGGGGATTTACTATGCTATGAAAGGAGGAATGCTCTGTGGTATGGCATTTTTGGACGGTGATCTGCATCTTTTTGAAAGATACTGGCAGAGAGAGTACGGTGATGAACTCTACTATGGAGCAGAGACCGTTTTGAAATTTTACAGTAACTCAGGACTGTTTTTATGGCTTCTTTACATTTTCGAAAATTTGCGCATGCGCATTGCGGGCCTCTAAGATTGTCTCAACGGATTCTGCGCATGCACCATCTCTATACCTCCACTGCCTAGGTGACCAACACTTCAAGGATTATTTGAGTGACGTATCGTACGCATACACAGTTGTGCAAGCGAATTGACGCGAAATCTAGTTCCTCTTATATTTATCCTTAATCCTCTTCGCCTTATCAACATACTTTCTTAGACGCTTGAGTTCAATCTTCCTCTCAGGCAAGGTCTCGGGAGCCAACAATATGGGGAAAACAGCCAAGAATAAGAAGAGACTGGCCAATGAAAATGCTGCAGAGATATCGATCAGCTTAGCATAGGGCGTGAACAGTATTTGTATGTAGCTGGAAATGATAAATGGTACTACACCGATGAAGCAATATTTCTCTTTGACTCGGTTTCCAGCAAGTTCTGGCCATGTGACCAAAAAGAACATGCAGGAAAAGATTCCCCACGCAACGCCGTCTAGGATTAGATAAAAGTGCCGTGAAAAATTGATGCTCGAAAAGAGGCCTAGGACAGCATACCCAATGCCGAGAATTATGAAACCAAAGATAACCACCCGTTTTCGACCGACAAAATCAGAGAACCAGCCGCCTATAAATGCCGCAAAACTCCCAATCCCGTATTCTGCAAGTGGGATAAATGGGGCAAAGTCTTCTCCAAAGAAATTGTCTACTACTGGGTTTTCAATGAAATTCACCAGACAGAACATAATCCACGGAATGAGATACAAGAGAAAAGATTTGTCAAGTAAAACGGATCTGTAAGAGACCTCAACGGTATTTTCTTTACGGCAATCTTGATTGGATTTTGTGAAAAGAAAGAGGAGCAAGCCGATTCCTCTCCACGCAACAAGTATGAACGAGCCAACAACTAGTGTAGAGAAACCGACGACCAAACCTACTAAGAGAATGCCGAGACTCGATGCAAAAAACGTCAGCCCCGCTAACCATCCCCTATTTTCTTCGACACTGCAATCTCCGAAATATGCGAAAGAAGAGGGAAGACCCAATCCCAATGAAATCCCTAAGAGAAAGGAAAGTACTAGAGTGGATGGCGTATTAAATGTCTCCAACTGAACTAAGAATGCAGAAACTATAACCCCTATGAGCATCCAAATGGTTAGAAATGCGTCACGATTTGGAAATCTCTTCGCCAAACCGGTACCTACTATTGCAGAACCAACAATTGCCACAAGGTGAACTCCGAATGCTATTGACAAGAATGGGTATTCCCCATGAAGTACCTCTAAGGCGTTTTGGAAAAGAAGATATAATGGAAAATACCAAGAAAAGGCGTTTACAATAAGAATAAAGACATGGAGAGCCTCTCTCTGTAAGAGAACGCTGCTCGTAGTAGATTTTCTACTCATTCTCTTACAACCCGATTGTCATTAACGCATTAGAAGGATAAAATGTTTGCCAATGCTGGTTTAGTTTGTCTTCGGGACACTCGAGGGGGAAGTGTTTTTGTGTTCAACAAGACTTATAAACAACTTGTAGAGCACTAATACAATTGGCGATCGATATGACAACCAAGAGAAAGAAGAAAGAAAAGAAAGTCAAGCCGATGCGATTATACGGTGTCTAGCTCCACTGGACATTACTCATAAATCTTCGATTACGCTCTTTATTAGTATTTTTATCTGGGAAGCTAGCTTTTGGTTCGGTGTATCGGAGACGGTACTGTAGGTTTCTTGAGCTAAGCTTTTGACCTTGTTTCTAAGCATTTCAACATTCTCTTCTTCAAAGACGATATCAACTACCATTTCCGCATCCTTGTCAGAAACATCGGGCCTGGAAAGGTATTCTAGTATAACCTTCTTGGTGTGCGGGTTCTTGAAAGCATAAAGTATAGGAAGTGGCAGACACTCATTCCTGAATCGGTTCTGGAGTTCGTCTGGTTCGAATACGTCAATGAAATCCTCTCTTATGCTAAGTAGAATCCCCAACGTCCTGCCGTAGCTACCTA
>JBHIEV010000025.1:0-16880 GCA_046760805.1 Bathyarchaeia archaeon | reverse complement strand
TGTTCAGACCAAGAAGACGAACTGCAAGAGATAAGCCTTATGCGCACAATTTTCACAGATCGAAAATGGCTTGTATACTATGAAAGTAGCTGTATGTTGCCTATTCTGACGTTTTCCAGATGTTTCTCAGCCGTGTCACGGCACTTGTAGGCTAGGTCATGGCTTGTTGTGGGTAGGTCTGTGAGTATGTAGTGTGGGTAGAAGGCTAATAGCGTATATGGAATTCGTGAGTCTATCTCAGCTATGAACCTAGCCAAGTCATCAACCTCTTCAGCGTCTATGTATCCTGGAACGAGGAGAGTGCTTGCCGTCAAGACTGGCACTTCTGCTCGCTGCTTAAAGAAGCTCTCACCTATCATCCTGAAGCTTTCAAGTGTTGGAGAATTCGAGATCCCGCTCAGAACCTTATTCAAGTCTGGATTCCAAGACTTCAGATCGAACTTTATGACTCCCCCACTTTCTAAGGAGAGCTCCGCAGCTTTTAGTGCAAACTCTCTCTTCCAGTATCCGTTCGTCTCCCAGCAAATTCTTAAAATGCGCTCTTCCTCTCTTGCCTTTTGGAGAGCGAGTTGACTCGTTTTTAGAGCATGAGGCATCTGTACCGATGGGTCGCCTCCGAAATAGCATATACATGAGACGTGGGAGTCTGCCTTGCTGGCTAGACTCTCAGCACTCACAACTGGGCCAAGCTTAACTGATAGGTTCTTGTAGTGCCAGTTCTGACAGTAGAGGCAGTCTAGGCTGCAGGCTCCGTAGAAGACAGCTAGGTTTGAGTAGCCAGTTTCTGCTGTTGCTTTGTAGGCGTACTTCGGGTAGCCTGCACCTGTGCATCCTGGACAGAACCACCACGCCACGCAGTTCGTTGGCAGAGGATCGTAGTACCATTCTAGGATGCCCGCCTTCGCGGTTCCTCCCTTTCTAACCAATCTACCACCAAAATTGAAGACCAGGCCACAAAAGCCCTCTCCACCCTCTGGGATTCTGCAGTCGTTGGCGCACATGCCGCATGGCAACCCGCCTGGAGCTTTGGGGGGGTTTTGGGGCAAGCCAAATCTCTCCCTGCCTTTTGCATGAACTTTTTCAGTTATTTCGAGTGCCTTGTTGGTTTTGTCCCGGATGCAACGTAAACAGACGCCAAGCTTGGTGGAGATTGCTGGTGATTGCTGATGACAGATTCGGCATCTACCCAACAGTGTACCCCCGAGAAAAGAGAGTGTTGTTGTTTTTAGTTGTTATTCTCGGTTAACATGCACGGACTTTTTGAGAGCTCAATAACCAAAAAATTAAACGCTTTCTTTTCAAGGTCTTTCTCACAAAAACAAGGGAAGACTCATCCAAGACCGGCATAGTCAGAATATCCAAGAAAAGCTTGAATACTCACTCCCTATATGGCAAACGTCTACTCATCACGTAGGCACCCTCGCCATCAGCATAGTAATGCCTTATTCTGCGCTCAACATCAAAGCCCAGTTTTCTGTAGAGCCCAACAGCACCGATATTACTAACCCTGACCTCCAAAAACAAATCTTCACACTCATAATCCCTCAAAGCCTTCATAACCTCCTTCATCAAAGCAGAGGCAACCCCCCTACGCCTGAAATCAGGCAGAACCGCAATAGAGATTAGATGCCCCCTTTTAGCACCCCCAAACATTCCGAAGCCAAACTTGCGCTCAACTCTGCACATTGCATAGCCCACGACCTCGCCCGCATCCTCAGCCACTACAAAGGTTTCAGGAAAATGCTGGTATATGTTCAGGAAGAAGCTGGAAGAGTAGTTCTCAGGCAGACAATCCCTGTTGATCTCCATGACCCGCCCCAAATCAGCTGGTTCGAATCGTCGTATGGTGAACGTTGTCTGCATACTCGTCCCACAGCGCCTGTTCTAACCTTTCATAATCGGCAAAGTGAGATTGCCGTAGGGCATAGCCCAAACCTTAGCCTTCGCTCCAGCGACATCGAACGCACCCAACATCGCGTCGTTCACAGCCTTCGCTGTCTTCAACTTGAAAACATTTACAGCGTAGTAATCTGGCATGACCGAGACTAGGAATATTTTGGTCTTCTTGAGAGCTTTCGTCAAATAGTACGCTTTGTGCCCTCCCAGACGGAAGCGTTTCTTTATCTCTTTCTCCATCTCCTTCAAACTCTTGAACTTCGTCATCCACTCGTAAAAGACTTCATTTCCATGTCCCTCGGGACACTCAGCCGCTAAAACTATTACTCCACCTCTCTTCACGGCTTCAAGAGCATTATCAACCGCCTTATAAGCCTGAAAAAGATTGATGTCAAGCGGATGCCCCCCTGGGCTCACAACGACGATTTCAGCCCTCCGCTCGATCGGTACCTTGTACATCTCATCCACAAGCTTAACACCCTCGTAAAAAGCCTGCTCCAAATCTCCTGCGAAAGCTCTGACAAGCTCTTGCTTACTGTTTACAACAATATTCAAGATGAAATCAACCTTAGCCAGCTTCGCCGCTTCCACCATATCTTCATGGACAGGATTACCCTCTAGGATGCCCGTTCTCGCCTTTGCATCTAGGAGCATGGCATGGTTGTGCTGGATGGTCTCCACTCCTGAAATGCCTGGTAGGACACTCTTTCTACCGCCACCATATCCAGCGTAATAATGCAAGCCCACGTCTCCCGTGAGAACCCTCACATCAGCCTCAGGGAAAACCTTGTTGACATAGACCTTGGTCCCGAAGCTGGTCTTACCTAAATAGACATTCTCTTCAGACATGTAGTCATGACTTACCGCCTGAACCCTCTCTAAGGTCTCTTCACCCACGAGCTTCGTCATCTCTTCTGGCTTCACTACTCGGTGGGTTCCGCAGGCAAAGAGAACTGTTATGTCCTCTTCCTTCACTCCAGCCTTTGCAAGCTCGTCCACTACGGCGGGAACCATTAGGTAGCTGGGTGTTGCTCTGGTTACGTCATCAACGACAATGACTGCTGTGTTGCCTGGCTTTGCGATTTCGCTTAGTTTTCTGGTTCCAATAGGCTCTCTTAGGGCTCTCTCAACTTCAGCATGTGCATCTGCAACTCCAGGTTTTTCCTTCGGCTCTATGGCGCCAAGATAGTCTCTGGTGGGAATCCTTGCACAAACCTCGGTCTTTCCGTAGGGAAGCCACACGTCAACCATTCTATTTCCTCCTGGAGTGATTACAAGATTTTCGTGAGCCTCATTTAAGGATAGCGGAGAAGACCAACGCAAGCGCTTTAAAAACCTGATGCACATAATCTCTACGTGGAGGAGACGGTCAATGGAGAAGAAAGTGTTGATGATAATTGCACCTAGGAACTTCAGAGACGAGGAACTTCGAGAACCCAAGACCATTCTAGAGAAGAAAGGCTTCAAAGTGATTGTGGCCAGCACCAAGGCTGAAACGGCTAGAGGAATGTTTGGCATGCAAGTAAATCCAGACACAACCGTAGATGAGGTCAGCTCAAAGGATTTCGACGCAGTTGTTGTAGTTGGCGGATCAGGCTCCCAACCCCATCTCTGGAATAACTCACAAGTTCAAGAAATAGTACGGGATTCACATCAGCGAGGAGGTCTGGTCGCGGCAATCTGCATATCGCCAGTCGTCCTAGCGAAAGCGGGACTCCTTAAGGGAAGAAGAGCGACAGTGTTTCAGACGGCAACTACAATAGGCGAACTGAAGAAGGGTGGAGCACTAATCTCAGATGCGCCAGTTGTGGTTGATGGCAGAATAATAACAGGTAGGGGACCCGAGGCAGCTAAGGAGTTCGGGGAGAAGATAGCACAGACCCTATTGAAAGAATCTTGAAAATGAAGAAACGTCACCATTAAAGAGGAATAGACGATTGGTTGAAGCGAAAGAAACGGAGGCAATGAGAACTGAGCTGTGCAGGATTCTCAACAAAATCGGTGCCTTAGAATTTGGAACCTTCAAACTCACCACTGGAAGGACGAGTCCATACTACATCGACCTCAGAATCGTTCCCAGCTTCCCAGACGCCTTCCGAAGAGTCTGTGACCTATACCTAAGGCTCATAAGAGGAGACGTTGGAGATGAGAACTTTGACAGAATTGCGGGAATCCCAACCGCGGGGATACCATTCGCCTCCTTCCTCGCCTACCAACTCAAGAAGCCCTTCCTCTATACAAGACCGCAGAAGCGCCTTCATGGAAGAGAGAAAAGAGTTGAAGGTATCATCATCCCTGGTGACCGTGTGCTGTTGATCGATGATCTGATAACTACGGGGCGGTCTTTGATGAAGACTGCAGCAGCTATTAGGGCTGAGGGCGGTGTCGTAAGCGATGCCGTTGTTTTGCTTGATCGAGAAGAAGGGGGAAGGGAGAAGCTGACTGAGGACGGAGTTCGCCTCCATTCCCTTTTGAAAGCAAGCGAGGCAGCTGAAAAGCTTTACCAGATGGGAGCCATCACAGAGGATCAGCTAAGAACGATCAAGAAACAAGTCAAGAAGAAGTAGGATGTATTCTCCTCTCTTTTCTTAAGGCCCACCAATCTTTCCACATTTAAGTCACCTTATCTTCACAAACCGCACCAATTTCTTACCAGTCGCCCGGTCGAGACTATGTCTAAAATCTCAAAAACGCGAAGGATGATCAGACGTTGAACCGATAATCAAAATCAGATCGCTGAGTGATTTTAGAGTTGCGAAATAGCTCAGCCAAGGACTTAGTTAAAATTTTGCATGAGCGTTAAGGGCTTCTTTAGTCATTCCCCGTAAAAAATCAAATCCTTGTCTTCAAGAATCCCATGCAACTTCTCAACAGCCTCAAAGACATCATCCTCACGCTTGGCACCAGTGCAAACCAGCTTCCCACTGGCGAACAACAGAATAACAACCTTAGGCTCATCCATCCTATAAATCAAACCTGGAAACTGCTCAGGCTCATACATGGTCCTCCCCAACTCAAAGGTAGCCCTCTCCAAATCGATGTTGCCACCCAAGGTTGCTGACGCAACGATGTTCTGAATCTTCAATTCGGGCTTGCCAATGATTATTATTCCACTTTTCCTCAGCTCTTTGATTACCTTCCTCACAGCCCTCCTCGCCTCCTTCTCAGACTTGGCACCAGTGCAAACCATCTTTCCAGAATTAAAAATCAAAGTGGCAGTCTTGGGTCTCTTTAAACGAAAGACTAATCCAGGGAACTGTTCTGGGCGATACTCAACTCCAGGGTACCCCTTTACAACAGCGTTTAAGTCAACCCTCTGGTTTAGAGTAGCAGATGCGACAACATTTTCGATGTTTACAGAAGCTTTACTCTTCGGCATCTCGGCACCTCATATAAAGCCTTTCAACCTATGATACAGCGATCTTATAAAGCCTATGTCTATTGTGTGCTGCATCATTTAATGCACGCTCCCAACGATCTTAACTCGTCGGTTCTCTAGTTCAGTTAGGATTTTATTGAAGATTTCCTCTTTCATACCAAGATTTTCGAGAGGCACAACACCCTTTTCTTCCACGGCATTTCCGACCATCAACTGGGCTAGGATTGAGGCGGGGTAAGCTGTCGTTCTCGCCATAGCCGTGACTCCACGTTTCTGATCGTAGTGATCTAGTAGATGATAGACGTAGCATCTTTTTGATCCATCCTCTGTTCCGCTCACCTTCACCTTCATCGCTAATATGTCCTTGACGTCAGGTCTTCGGAGTCTCTTCTCCAAGAGTTTAGTGGTAAACTTTCGCGGTGGTAGGCGGGTATTCTCGACCGCTATTGGGCGTTCGTCAAAAAAGCCCAAGCTGTGTAAGAGCCTTATTTTTTCAACATGTCCTGGATAGCGAAGAGTCTTCTCCCACATATTCCTGACGTTTTTAAATGTGTAAAGTAGTGTTCTAAGTCCATCGGTATAGAAGCCTTCAAGCCTGCCAACATCTGGGAATTCAACCTGTTCCAGTCCTGTCAACGCCTCCACCTCCACAACCTTGCCGTTCTTGACTATCTTCGCCTTTCTTATATACTCGTCTATGAGATCCGCTACAGACCAAGTTATTATATAATCTAGAGGGGGAACTGGCTTCTCCGGAAGCCCACCGACCATAATATGGATATCGTCAACTTGGATGAGTTTGCTGATGACATGACCTACAAGCAGATTGCTCAGCCCGGGTGCTACTCCACAGTCTGGCACAATCGTCACACCAGCTTTGACGGCTTCCTCGTTCAGGGTCAGGGGATTTTCTGGCATGTAAGAGACGTCAATCATGTCTACCTTCGCTTCAATAGCAGCTTTAACTGACTGGTAGCCAACGTGTCCAGGTAAAGTCCCTATCACTAGGTCGAACTTTCTCATACTATTGACAAGTCCAGGGTGGTTATGCGCGTCAAGATGAAGCGCGGTGACGTTTTCTTTGTGGATGCTGCTAGCCACTTCTTCAGCCTTATTCAGGTGTCTGCCAGCGATAACAACCTTGGCTGAAGGCATACTCTGAGCCAGATCACTCGCCAAAACAGAACCAATGTGTCCATAACCTAAGACAAGTATCTCCATTTCACAGCCAACGAATCACAAATAGCCAGTATCTGTCTATTTTAGGCTTTTGCGGGAACCAAGGAGGACAAGAAAACGCATGGCGCTGAAGGGTCACAACGCGAAGTGGCATTCATGCTAATGCTTGATTTTGAGTCTCTTCAGCCTGCTTCTTTCTCCACGGAATGTAATCTAGAAGTATCAGGCAGACTATTATCAGAATCACCGAGAGAAATCCCAAAGGGGTCGACAAAAATGGAAACGCGACTTCTCTCATAAACAACGGAACAAAACCCAACCAAGGCACCTTACCTACGTACCTACCGACTATATCACTCTCCTTAACCTCCCAAGGGTCAGGATTATGTCCTTGAGAGGCATCGCCTTTTGTCTTGAAAGAACATGATCCATCTCTGTTAATTCTCTCCACGGCCCTGTGGACGATAAGTTCTCCATCGTGCCATGTCTGCTCATGAAAAACTATGATGTCGCCTGGTTCTTGGTCGTCTTTGTAACCAGCTTTGATATCACAGGCGTTTGCCACCCCTTGGACCATGATAAGGTCGCCTCTATATAGGACGGGTTCCATGCTTCCGGAGGCGACTGCCAATATGGGGTAATCGGTCCTTAAAGCAAGCCTCAAGCCAAACCAGAAACCTGCAACACTACCCATCACAATGAACATTAAGAGGACGGTCTGCACAATTTCGTTCTTAAGAAGCTCTCGTATATTCAATTTCACTGAACACGCCCTTGACTTTTCGCCGCATAGACAGCATGGATTTTCTAGGCAGTCTTCTTCGTTGCATATTAAAAACTTAACGCTTTACAATAAAAAGGAGGAGGTTTGAGACTTAGGCAATTACGAGCCTAAATTGCTATTAACCCCGGCGTCGCCTATCGTTAGGCGAGCTACCTTATCTTACGCTTAGCTAGAACCTTTCTGAAGGCCTTGTTGCATTGGCGACAGTCGAAGAGGCCTATTGTTAGCTCCGTCTTCATACCACTTTTGTCGGGGCGACCAGCCATCGTCCATTTCTTTCTTGGTGTAGAAATTTCCGTTCCACAGCTTGGACATTTTGCCACTTAATTTTCCTCCATCATATGACTCTTCATCATTGTTTGACATTGAATAAAAGATTTTCCATCCATTCCTCTCATCTGAGGCTTAAACAGGTAGTTGGAGCGGCCCGACACCTTATCGCCATGTTGACAATGCTTTCGAATGACGTGAAAGCTTCATGGTCTTGCAAAGTTTATATTGCTGAAAGAACCTTCTCCTAGAGAAATACGCCCTTCAAACCTGAAACTGATGTTTAGTTAGAGAGTCTGGTGATAACAGGCGATTTACATGAGTAAAGCATGGCATGCCATGGAAAAGGAGGAGCTAATGGATGCCTTACGAGCTAGTGAGAACGGCTTAAGTGAGGAAGAGGCTAAGCGCCGACTGGAAGAATTCGGACCCAACGAGCTCGTGGAGAGAAAGAGGGCAACGCCATTTCAAATATTTCTTAATCAGTTTAAGGACATTTTCGTAATCATGCTTCTAATCGCTGTTGCCATTGAATTGGGAATTAGAGAGATCGTGGATGCTTCAACCATAGGCGCCATCGTAGTCCTCAACGCAGTCGTTGGTTTTGTTCAAGAGTATCGATCAGAAAAGGCAATGGAAGCCATGAAAAAGTTGACAGCTCCTAAAGCTCGGGTTCTGCGGGATGGAAAAGAGATGCTTATACCAGCCAGGGAAGTTGTGCCTGGCGACATAGCCCTTTTGGAATCCGGAGACCGCATCCCAGCTGATGGTCGACTACTCGAGGTGGTGGACTTAAAGACTGATGAAGCAGTTTTAACAGGTGAATCCACACCCGTAGGGAAGATAACTGGGGTTCTTGATGAGAAAACACCTGTAGCCGACCGGAAAAATTCGGTTTTCATGGCAACTCATGTGACTTATGGTAGAGGAAGAGCTGTAATAACCTCGACAGGCATGGGTACGGAGTTTGGAAAAGTCGCTGAAATGGTTCAGGCCGTGGAGGAGGTGGATACTCCTCTCAAACAAAAGCTGGCTCGCTTCGCCAAAAAATTGGGAATAATAATCGTAGTTTTATGTGCTATCATTTTTGCTCTTGAATTATACGAGATATTTGTTCTTGGAGTGGGTGGAGTAGGTGAGTCAATAGAAAATATCGTGAAGGCCTTTGAGACAGCTGTCGCCCTCGCTGTTTCAGCCGTCCCAGAAGGCTTACCGGCCGTAGTGACCATATCCCTTGCCCTTGGCGCCCGTGAACTTGCAAAACGCAACTCCATCATTAGAAGACTAGCCTCAGCCGAAACTTTAGGGGCTACAACCGTCATCTGCTCCGACAAAACAGGTACACTAACAAAGGGCGAAATGACCGTGCGCAAAATCTACGTTAACAACGAAATGGTTAATGTAACTGGGGTTGGCTACGAATCCAAAGGCGAGTTTCTTCTAAACGGCGTTCACGTAGACCCAAAGGAGGATAATCACTTCGCTTTACTGCTGAGGGCTAGCACCCTGTGCTCGAACGCCCATTATGATGGAAAAAGCGTGATTGGAGATACTACGGAAGGAGCGCTAATAGTGGCAGCAGCCAAAGCGGGAATGATGAAAGAAAACTTGGAGAACGAGTATCCCCGTGTTCAGGAAGTGCCCTTCACCTCCGAAAGAAAGCGCATGACGACGGTCCACAAGTCACCTGAAGGAAAGGTATTTACCTACGCTAAAGGAGCCCCTGAAACAATTCTAGAGCGCTGTGATCGTATTCTCAAAGGTGACAAAACAATTAAACTAACTGATAAGGAAAGAAAACGCGCCTTGCGAATAAACGAGGAAATGGCAAGGGAAGCTCTGCGTGTGCTCGGTGTGGCCTATAAAGAGCTGCCAAGCGCGGTCTCAGAAAAATTCGATGAGGAAAGCTTGGAAACAGGCTTGGTATTTTTGGGCTTGATGGGAATGATTGACCCGCCAAGAGACGAAGCAAAAGAAGCTAATAATCTGTGCCAGCGAGCAGGCATAAAAACCGTCATGATCACTGGGGACCATAAACTTACAGCCGTGGCTATAGCCAAAGAGGTGGGCATGCTGAAAAGTGATGTGGTTCTAACAGGTGCTGAATTAGACAACATGAGTGACGAGGAATTTGAGAAAATAGTGGAAGATGTGGCAGTCTACGCCAGGGTTTCTCCCGAACATAAACTTCGAATAGTAGGGGCGTTGAAAAAGAAGGGACATATTGTTGCCATGACCGGGGATGGAGTGAATGATGCTCCAGCCCTTAAGCAAGCGGACATCGGCGTAGCCATGGGTATCACCGGCACAGACGTGACAAGAGAAGCCGCCGATATGGTTCTAGCGGACGACAACTTCGCCACAATAGTTAGCGCCGTTGAGGGAGGACGAGGTATATACGATAACATAAGAAAATTCTCCTTCTTTCTAATGCGCTGCAACTTCGATGAGTTAGGCATCATAGCCTCCTTCGCTCTTATGGGTTTAGAACTTCCACTCACCGCTGGTATGATATTGTGGCTGAACTTAGTCACGGATGGAGGACCAGCTGTGGCTTTGACCATGGAACCTCCAGAACCAGACGTAATGGAGCGACCTCCCCGCAACCCCAACGAAGGGGTATTACACGGAAGGCTAGCCTCAATAATCGCCACCTTCACATTCCAGTTTCTCCTGACTGGAGGCATATTCTACTGGCAATACTACATATTAAGAGAACCTCTGGAGTATGCGAGAACCATGGCTTTCATGCGGGCAACATTGCAAGAATTGTTTGTCGTCTGGAATTGCCGATCCGAAAGGCGTAATGCTTTTAGGGTGAGTTTCCTGTCTAACAAGTTTCTGCTGGTTGCAGTTATCGGATCAGCCTTACTGACGCTTCTCATACCATATGTAGGGCTCTTCGACACAGTTCCTATAACAGATCCCTTCGACTGGACGATAGTCACAGTAGCTTCCCTTTCAGGTTTGCTCATATTGCCAGAGGTTTTCTACGGGAGAAAGATTTGGCGCTGGGAATGATCTGGGTTCAGCCCACGGAAATACTGAAGCCTGTGTAGTGGCAAGTCTTAAATTCGCATTCGCCTTGCCCTAGTTAGAGTCTGGTGAGAAGAGGATGGAAGAGCAGCCTAAATGGCGAGCCAAGCTAGCGTTGGCCTGCTATTTCGCCTTGGTCGGCGGAATTCTGGCGGCTGCTTTGATGGTGAATCTTGCATTGTTTGTGAGAGGAGTGGATCTTTTGGATCCGCCTTTTCCTACTGCCCTCGTATCTATTCCTGTGAATGAGATCACAACTCTGGGAGTTACCCTTTTGTTTGCCAGATACAAAGGTGCAAGTCTGAAGGAACTGGGCTTGAAAAAGGCGAGCGTTGGAGTTCTAGCGATTGTTTCTGTTGTTGCTTTGCTTCTTTTCCCATTGGTCGTAGGTATCTCCGTTGTTGAAGAGATGATCTTCGGGCCTGATCGCACAAGCGAGCTTGTTACGAAGTTAGTGATGCCGAGAGATCTTCCTCAGCTGATTGTTATGATTGCCTTCTCTTTGGTCTTGGTTGGACCATGTGAAGAGTTGGCCTTTAGGGGGTTCGTTCAGAAGGGTTTTGAAAACTCGTTTGGGAAGACATGGGGTTTGTTGATCGCCTCTGTCCTGTTTGGGCTCCTGCATGGTCTTAATACGCTGTATGCGATCGTTCCTTTGATTGTTGGTGGTTTGGTTCTGGGCTATGTATGGCAAAGGACAGGGGGAAACACGACCGCTTCGGCGCTGATGCATGGAGTATACGACTCGATAGCCATAGCACTCGCATACTTCTTTACTGTCTAGATATTACTGTCTTATATCTCTGAAGACAAAGAATAATTCCTAAGCGCCTAGAGCTTGAATGTTCTCTAGAACTGTAAGCACTCCAGCATCTCGGGCTCTTCTCTTAAGGTATTCTTGGTCCAATTCGTCTTCTTGCCTAACCAACACGCTTTTGACATCCTGTTCATCGACTACGCCACGGTCGGGTCTAGCCAACTTGTTTACTATAAAATCCTCTGGAGAAACGATCCATGCTTTAATATTCGTGTCTAATTTGATCTTCCTCCTTCTTGCCAAGGTTTCATCATCAAAGACAATTCCATCAGGCTTCAACCATAGTTCTATCTCCACTTTCTCCTTCCGATCTAAGATGACAATAACCGGGTCTCGTGGGGAGGAGAGAGTAGCTTCGAAGTCGATTGCTTGTAGCCAATTACGGAACTCGTTTAACTCTCTCTCCGTTTCGATTGCTACAGCCAAATCGAGATCAATGGTCGTTCGGATTCTTCCATAGTAAGGAAGAGCGTATCCACCGATTATCATATAGGGAATATTCTTATCTTCAAATAGCCTCAGGAGTCTCTGAAGAGACCTTAATATTGTTAGCAATTGTGTTCAACTCCATAAAAAGTTTGAAAGGTGAATGACCATGTGCAACGAGCCTTTCTACATACAATGCGTCTTTAACTGCATGTTCCAAGTCCGCTTTTCTCGATCTAAGCGGTTTCATTTTCAATCTCCTATAGGTTTCTAGAAACTCAGAGCCGAGAGATGTGCATGTTATGTTTTTCTTGGGTCTACCTCGTTTATGCGTGCGCACGCATTGTAGCTTAATTAGTCTTTCCTCCTTCATCATTTCCAATAAAGAGACAACACGTGATGGTTTCCATCGTAGTTTCTGGATTACCTCTCTAACGCCACATGGAACTGATACAATTGTTTCAAGCACTTTGGCTCTTTGATCCAGAGACATTTTGTTTCCCTCTGGGAAACTTATTCACGAATAGCTAAGAAGATCTGATATTTAAGTATACCGAAAAACGCCAGTGTATCCCCAATCAATCAATAGATGCTTTGTGGCATCCCATGACAGATCACTTCTATTAGCCGACTTAATACACTCTTTCCTTTCCTTACAATCTCCAAAATGCTTTTACACACGCTTCCATTGTATTCTCTCGATTCAAAGAGACAGATCAGCCTTGGCAGAACCCCCAAAAGACGCCTTCAGCTTACTAGCTAAACCAATTCGAAGACTGATCAAGCAGAAGGGATTCGAGGCGCCAACCGAACCCCAAGAGAAGACCATACCGAAAATCCTTGAACGAAAAAATGTTCTTCTGATATCGCCGACAGCCACGGGAAAGACCGAGGCAGCTTTTCTCCCAGTTCTAAACATGCTCCTCTTGACGCCTGAAATGCCTCAAGGAATAAAAATCCTCTACATAACACCCCTGAGAGCTCTGAACCGTGATCTTCTAGAACGGCTGGAGTGGTGGTGTAACAACCTAGACATAAAACTCGCGGTGAGACATGGTGACAGCACGACACAAGAACGCCGAATGCAAGCCCTAAGCCCACCGGACGTATTGATCACCACACCCGAAACATTGCAAGCCATTATGCCAGGTAGAATAATGCGTCAACACCTGCAACAGACCAGATGGGTGATCGTAGACGAAGTTCACGAGATGGCAGACAGCAAGAGGGGAAGCCAGCTATCCTTAGCTCTTGAGAGATTGAGATGGATAACTGGAAGAGAATTCCAACTCATAGGCCTATCCGCCACAATTGGCAGCCCGAAGAAGGTAGCCCAATTCCTAGTGGGAAATGGTCGACCAGTTGAGATAGTCAGTGTGCCAGTAGCAAGACTCATGAAATTGACCGTGTTCTTCCCGCAACCTCAACCTGAAGATTACAAGCTCGCTTCAATGCTCTACACTCATCCTGAGGTTGCCGCTCGCCTTCGCATAATTCGCGAATACATCCAGAAGCACAAGTCTGTTCTCCTATTCACCAACACCCGCGCAATCTCTGAGGTTCTAGCCAGCCGATTCAAGGTTTGGGACATAGACTTCCCAGTCTCTATTCATCACGGCTCCCTTGCCAAGCCCTCTAGGATAGCCGCTGAGAGGGGACTGAAGGATGGTGACTTGAAGGGGCTCGTTGCCACATCCTCACTGGAGCTGGGCATAGACGTAGGGAGAATAGACATGGTCATCCAGTACATGAGTCCGAGACAGGTCACTCGTATCATCCAGCGTGTGGGCAGAAGCGGACACAGGATCGGACGTATGGCCAAAGGGCTCATAATCACTATGGACTCGGACGACACACTGGAAGCTATGGCTATCGCTCGCAGAGCTAGCGAGGAGGATCTTGAGCCCGTCGACATACCTCAGAAGCCCTTTGATGCCTTGGCTCATCAGATCATTGGAATTCTGATGAAGAAGAAGCGCTGGTATTTCTATGAGATTTATGACCTGTTCAGGAAGGCTTTTCCCTATGCCGATCTTTCGGTGGAGGATGTAGAGAGAGTCTTAACCTACATGCACTCTAGGTTTCCAAGACTGGCATGGATCTCTTTTGAGGACAAATTGGCGATCAAGCCTCGACGCACAAAAGCCATGTACGAGTACTACTTTGAGAATCTCTCCATGATTCCCGACGAGAAGAAGTATCTTGTTGTTGACGACAAGTCTGAGGGTGCGGTGGGAGTGTTAGATGAGGCCTTCGTTGCAGAATATGGGAAGCCCGGCGTCAAGTTTATCATCCGAGGAAGCCCATGGAAGATTCTGAACATCTATGGCGATCAAATCTTCGTGAAGGAGGTTGACGATCCCACAGGGGCTATCCCAAGCTGGGTCGGAGAGGAGATTCCTGTTCCCTTTGACGTGGCCCAAGAAGTGGGCTGGATTAGAGGGTTTATCGAAGAACAGATGGAAGGCGGATTGAAAGCTGAAGAAATCGCCAGAAAACTGAGTGAGAGATATCCCGCCGATGAAGAGACGATTAGACGGGCGATCGCTGAGACTGTGGAGCATGTAAGGGAAGGCTATCAGGTGCCTAGTGACAGGCGAATAGTCATTGAGGACTGGGAAGACTTCGTTATCCTAAACGCCCATTTCGGTTCGTTGACAAACCGTGCCCTAGCTCAGTTGCTTGGGTATATGCTCTCTGACAGAATTGGACAGACAGTTGCCGTTCAGCATGATCCCTATCGCATCTTCATCAGAACGATGGGCACGATGGATGCCGATGGTTTTTTGACGCTGTTTAGTGAGCTCAAGCAGATGCCTGAGTTTACGGTTCGTGATCTACTTACGAAGGCGGCAGTTAAGACCGGGTTGTTTAAGAGGAGGATGGTTCATGTTGCAAGGCGTTTTGGAGCTCTGAAGAAGTGGGTTGACTTCAGTAAGGTTAGTTTAGAGAAGTTAATGAAGAGCTTTGAAGATACTGCTATTTTTGATGAGGCGTTGAAGGAGACCTTCTCGAAGGATCTGGATGTTGAGCATCTAGTCAAGGTTCTGGATGAGATTAAGAGTGGGATGATTGCGGTTGTGAAACTGAAGACTGATGGGCGGGCTAGTCCTGTGGCTAGGGTTGGCATCGAGAAGGTTAGCATGAAGACCGATCTGATTGCGCCTGAGAGGATGAAGGCTATTCTAGTAGAGTCTGCAAAGGCTAGATTGTTGAATGAGTTTCGCACTTTTATCTGTACGAGATGCTGGGATTATTTAGAGCCTCTGCGGATTAAGGACTTGCCGAGTAGGCCGAAGTGTCCTAGGTGTGGTTCTGGGGCGCTTGGTGTATTGAGGAAGGCTGAGGAGGCGGTTTATTCTCTGGTTGAGAAGAGGGGTGAGAAGTTGACGAAGGATGAGAGGAAGTTGCGGAGGTGGGCTGTGGAGACGGCGAGGCTGATGAAGGCGTATGGGAGGGCTGCTGCGGTTGGGTTGTGTGGGAGGAAGTTAAGGGCTGATGATGTGAAGGAGATTCTTAAGCAAGAGCGGGAGCTTTCAGATCGGTTTTTTGAGTTGGTTATTGAGGCTGAGAAGAAGGCGTTGAAAGAGAGATTCTGGTGAGAAGAAAAAGAAGGGGGTTTAGCTTACTCCGACGACGTTGATGATTTTCTTTTTCCATTTGATGATACCGATAACTATGGCTATCATTGATGCCGTACCCAGCAGTAGCAAGATCAGTTGGGGCGTAATGAGTGTTGGTATGGTTTCTAGTCCTAGGGAGGGGTCGTGTTCTAGGGTTTTGTTGCCGAAGTATGGGTAGCAGATGAATAGCCTCATGTGGTGGCCTGCGGGGATGTAGGAGGCTCTCACGTCTACGAGAGTTGCGTTTTCACCGTCTCGGAGTATGGCTTGTGGGACGAATTTGAAGAATCCCGCCAAGGTTCCGTTTCCTCTTTCGAAGCGTAGTTTGAAGCGCTCTCTTAGTCTTTCTCGCGCTGTCATGGGTTGCTCTTGCTCGGTCAACGTTTTGTTTTGAACCACACTCACAGATGCTCCTTCGACGTACATGGTTGAGGTGATGGATGAGGCTTCTATTTTTGCGTCTGTGGTTTCCATATCTTCTTCGGCTAGGTTGATCTTTTCTATCGGTATTGATGCGAGGTTTATCCATAAGGCTAGTCCTGCTTTTCTGAGGGGTACTTGTATGTCGTGTTCTGAGAGCTCTTCCAATAAGGGTTTCATGAGGTCGATGTTCCATGTCCAGTTTCTAACGATGAGGTCCATCTTGAGTTCGCCTGCGTCAACTGTGTAAGTGTAGAGGTCCTCGACTTCCTCGGTTGCATCAGTATAATAGAATCTGCATCTTACGATGACGTTGTTCTCTGCGAATTTGAGGTTTGGGAATGGCACCTTGACTAGGGTGAAGTTGAAGGATAAGTATTGTACATTGCCGCGGGTCACTTCTGTGGGACCTGTCAGGTTCCATTGACAGGCACTGAAGGGGAGGTAGGGGCTGTGTAAGCCGTATAGTAAGGCGAGTTGCACTAGTCTCTGTTGTATTCTCGCTCGTATCATTGCTTGGAGCATGTGTCTTTTCGGGAAGATGTATGTTTCATTTAGTATTGTGCGCAGTCTTAGTTCGGTTGCTTCGTATACGTGTCTGTAGAATGGTTGGTCGAAGGTTAGGAATTCGATGAGTCCTTTGTATTTGACGACGTAGATGTTGCTTGTGTCGTCTGCGTACCACCAGAGGAACATGGGTTTCTTTCCGCCCGCTGGGAAGATTATGTTTACCTCGTCGGTTTTGATCCACAGCCACTTGTGGCTACCGTTTGGACCGTAGGGTAGGATTTCGGGTTCTGTGGCGGTCTGGGCGGATGTTGGTTGAACAGTTAAGGGAAGCAGCACCGATATGGTCAGTATTGCCAGAATTGTTGTTGCGAGTATGTTTTTTCTCTTTTTCAAGGGTTTTTCACCGAAATAAACTTGGAAATGGCTTCTTTTAAGAAAATCGCTTCGAGAAACCTCGAACTTTCCTTTTTAAGGGTTCGATAAATCTCGAACTTTTCCAATTCTGTGTGGGGAATTGCCACGATACGTCTTCTATGTCGA
>JBHIEV010000024.1:0-17303 GCA_046760805.1 Bathyarchaeia archaeon | reverse complement strand
GGTAACACAACAGTATCCTTTAGAACTCCGGACGTTAGCCCACTGGATTCTGGAATATCTAATGGGGGCTTAACTGCCACATGAACTGCATCGTACCCTCCATGCCACCCACCCTCAAACTTAGCGATCTTGTCGCGGCCAGTGTAGGTGCGGGCGAGTCGAATGCTATACATGATGGCTTCGGTTCCAGAGTTTGTGAATCTAACCATCTCAGCGCTGGGAACCATCTCGACCACCTTTTCAGCCAATGCAATTTCAAGTTCATGACTTGTTCCGTAGTGTGTTCCATTCTCAATCTGCTGTCTAACCTCTTTCACTATGTTGGGAGGACTGTGTCCTAGAATGAGGCTGCAGTGGCCCATCCAGAAATCAATGTACTCGTTACCATCGAAGTCAAACAGCTTGCTCCCTTTTGCCTTCGCTGTGTAGAACGGATAAGGGTTGAAATAACGTATGAAATACGATACTCCAGCGGGAAGCACTCTACAAGCTCTCTCATATAATCTTCTAGACTTAGGCGTCTCAGAGGCATAATGGTTCGACATAACTAAAAGACCCTCCCAGCTAGATTTTTATCGTATCTCAGCTATAAAGCATAACCGCCTCTCTGGAACGAATCAGGGAAAATGGTTTGAAAATGACTATTGAAAGGACTGTTCTTTTATCCATCTTGAAACTGACACAGGAGGGCCCTATTTCAAAGGAGTTGGTCAGCAAAAATGCTCGAGCGCCAGTTCAAGTCGCTGAGGAGATGCTTGAGAAAATCTCCTCCGAAGGGCTTGTTCAGTTAAGCAGCAAAGTAGTTGACACCTCAATGAATCAGCGTGTCAAGATCGCCGTTCGCGCCATCAAGCTGGGCGCAGACATCGAGAGCGTGAGCAAAGCTCTTACGTGGGACGAGTTTGAAAACATCACAGCCACAACTTTTTCAGCCAACAACTTCACCGTCACAAGGCGTTTCCGCTTCAGAGATTCTGGAAGAAGATGGGAGATCGATGTTATCGGTTGTAGAGAGCCTATCATTGTCTGTGTGGATTGCAAGCATTGGCGGCATGGATGGGGAAAATCCGCTTCTGCGCGGGCAGTTGAGAAACAGATAGAGAGGACAAAAGCATTAGTAACGGTTCTCCCGAAACATAGAGAACTGGGAGTGAGTAGCTGGAGAAAGGCAGTACTAATTCCTGTAATCCTAGCACTGAGCCCTTCCCCTCTCAAATTCTACAAGAACACGCCGATAGTCCCGATCCTGCGACTCCAGAATTTCCTTAATGAACTGCCAGCCCGGATAGGCGCCTTAAGACATTTCTCTGTAAATCTTTGAAATTACTATTGCGGTTGCGCTCGCGCAATGGTCTGAATCTCTCCGCAGATATGAGCATTTTTAAATAGAAGATTTTTTCATTGCTGCAAAATTGTCAAAATTCACTCTCTTTTCAAACTTATTCAACTGGAATTTGGGCGAGAAAAACACTCCTGAGCAAGTCATGTTTCCAGTTCGCCGTGTCGTCTTTCTAAATTTTTGAGTTTTGACATTTTTTGGTGTAAAAATCTATAGTAGAAAAAGCGAAATTGTATTCAAATCATACAGAAAAGAGCAACAGATAAAAGTGAACTCGGAAAAACTCTAAGAGTCGGATAATTTGATAGGAAACGCAGGTCAAAAGGTCATACGATTACTTCAATACGCGTTCCAATAGCCTGTCCTGGAACTCCTCCTCTAAATCGTGCCCTAACCAGACCACTCCTCCCATGCAACCCCACTATCTTCCCTTTGATCTTACGCTCTCCAACAGGCCAGGCAACCTTTCGACCTATAAGCCGTGCTACTTCGCCTAGTGATTTGATGTTTGGAAACTTAAGAATGCACTCTTTCGAGCGCTGAGTTTTGGGTCCTGTTCGGTAGCTCACGATCAAGCCATAAAGAGTTTTAGACATAATTCCCCATTCACCACGAACAGAATTTTAATGGAGCTCAAACAAATATTAGTTTGTGGTTACAGGTTTCAACTGCAGCGAGGGATAGATTAATGAAAGCTATAGTCGTTTACGGGAGAGCTCTTGACAACAACGTTAAGCAACTGTACCATGCTTGTAAGGAGATTGTTGGAGAAACTATTCTTGCGCGCATTATGGACATGTCTGCTTACGTCGGCTCTGACAGATCACGCTTCTGGCACGGAAACCGTGAAATAACAGGCATCAACCTATGCCTCCTCCGATCCTTCGGACCGGGATCATACGAGCAGGTGACGAAGCGTGTCAGCATGATGGAACACCTTGAGTCTTCCGGAACTCTCGTGGTTAATCCAACCTGTGCGTGTCAACATGTCAAGGACAAGTATTCTATGATCTCCACATTAGCTGGAGCAGGTCTTCCGGTTCCCAAAACATACGTGACAGAGATGGCCCACTGGGCTTACCGCGCAAGCCGAACCTTCAGAGAGATCGTCTACAAACCCCTTGTGGGATCGTTGGGTTTGGGATCTATGAAATTTAGCGATGTGGACATGGCCTTTAATGCGTATAAGAGGCTTGAGAGACTTGGACAGCCAATCTACTTGCAGGAATATCTAGAAAAGCCAGGTAGGGATATTAGGGCTTTTGTGGTCGGAGAGGAAGTATTGGCATCTATCTATAGAATTGCTAGAGTTGGTGAGTGGAAGACGAATGTGGTGCAGAGTGGCAAAGCCAAAAGCGTAAAGCTGTCTGAGGAACTCAAGGGGCTTGCTTTGAGGGCTGTTGAATCTCTTGAACTGATTTATGCTGGAGTGGACATTCTAGAGACCGAGCGGGGACCTGTTTTTCTTGAGATTAACGCTTCACCCAGTTGGCAGGGACTGCAGAAGGTTACAGGCGTAGATGTGGCGGAGCAAATCGTTCGGTATGCCATCAAGCTTGTAAAGTGTTAATCGTGTTAAGTTAGCACTCTAAGGCTGAGCCATTATGTCAGCGACTGATTTCTTTATGACTTTCACGGCTGGATACAGACTGGACAAGCCCAGTATTCCAAGAGTAAAAAGCAGCCATGCGGCGACCGTGAGGATGCTGTAGAGAGTGATAATCGGCTCGGGAATCAGGAATGCAAATGTGATAATAAGTCCAATAAGAACTCCTATTGTTCCACTGATCAATACGATGATGAAAGCTTGTGCAAGTACTATCTTCAGGATGCCCTTTGGCTTGGTGCCTAGGGCTCTCATGACACCGAACTCACGTTGCTGACCTGCAATAGAGAGCATCATGTAGCTTAGGAGACAGAGAGTGGCAGTAACTAGAGAAAGAAGAGGTAAGAGCATGACAGAAGACCAGATGAGGTTGAGAAAATCCAGATGTTTCTCCAAGATACCATTAAGCTCAAAAAGTTCTAACTGAGTTCCTGAAATCTTATTTTCTATCTCGGTAATAACCTGCGAACGTAGAGATGGCTCGATCTTGAGCAGAAGAAGATTGTAATGTGGCTGTTCTTGTGGCGATAAGGTTTTCAGAGGTATGTAAACGACGTTTCCATTGTTAAGCGGGTCTAAGCATACGCCAGCTATCCTAAAGTTCTGATCAAAAACCTTGATCTCCTGTGTTTGGACATTGTCGAAGATCTCCAATGCTAATGAGTCGCCGATGAGAGCAGAATGTATATCTGTCCCGTTCAGAGCTCTTCCAAAAATCAGCCACTCATTTATGACATGTTCTGGTTCTACGCTGAGAATAAGAGTCTCGCTGGATCGATGATCGCCTACCGGAATATAATAACTCTGGTTGTGCTCGCGCAATGTTTCGGGATCGATGATGACCCCCTGGACCTCATAGGCGGTTGCTTCCAAAACGAAACGAGCATCCACCTTAACAACCCCCGTGATGTCGTCCAGTACAGAAACTATATGTTGGGGAATAAGATATTTTGAATCAGAATAGTTGAGGTGCTCCGTCTCTTTTGTCTCGAAAAATTGTGAAAGAAAGTTCATATACTGAGTGGAAATGTGGGGATGGCTGATTAGGACTATATCTTTAGAGATTGCTCTTTCAACATAACTTTGAGTGGTTTGTTTGGCGATTATTCCTCCCGCTACACTCAGTGTTGTTAGGGTCAAAACAGTCGCCAAGCAGATTACTGCCTGTATCGTCGCAAATCTTCTTCTAACCAAACCTCTATAAACCATCTTGAATGTGAAACCCAACTTTGAGAGAACAGGTTTCCCTAGCTGAGAGGTCATCCCAAACACATAGAGAGAAGATAATGCTTCAGCTGGCTTCGCTTTGATCGCTTTGATTACAGGCCAGGCTCCTGAAATGTGAGAACATAGGACGAAAGCGAGAAAGACGAGAGAGATCGCATTAAGGTTGAGTGGTTTTTGCGAGATAGAGAGGCCTAGAGTGTTTAATACGTGAATGCAGGCGAAGTTTGCTAGTATTCCTAAGACTGTGCCAGCTATACAGCTTATGAGAACAACTATGGAGAGCTCAGTCATAAAATAGCTGAAGGCAGTACCAGTCACACAGCCTGTTGCTTTCATCACCCCGATGTCCTGCATCCGTTTCGACATCATTATGAAGACAAGAAAAGATGTTATCAAAGCTCCAGCCAAAAGGTTGAGAAAGCCACCTACGCCGACAAAACGTGAAAAGATATTAGAAAATCCAATAGAGAGTTTTCCGCCTGTGATGAAAGCAACTTCAAAACCAAGATTTTCTCCAAAAATTGTAAGAAAAACTGTTGCGGCGGTGCATATGGTTAAACTAGTAATGGTTAGGCGTGTTTGGAACCTTCTTCGTGCCAAATCCTTTAGTGGAAATGCGATTTTACTCACCGATGTCGACTATCCTTCCATTTTTCATGCGTAGTGTCCAGTCAGCTAGTTGCATTATTCTTCTGTCATGGGTGGCGACAATGATCGTCTTCCCTCTTTCCTTCAATTTCTTCAGTATTTGAACAATCTCCAGGCCTGTTTCTAGATCCAAGTTTCCCGTTGGCTCATCGACAAGGATGAGTGGGGGGTCATTGGCTAAGGCGCGTGCGAATGCTACTCGCTGTTGCTCTCCTCCGCTTAGTTGGGCGGGAAAATGATTTATTCGATGAGAGAGGCCGATAAGCTTCAGCAACTCTTCCGCTCGCTTTTTAATGCGTTCCCCCGACCAACCAGCCAGCTCCAAGGGAAATGCCACATTTTCAAAAGCCGTAAGCGTTGAGATCAGGTTATAGGACTGAAAAACAAACCCCATATAAGCAGAACGGAAGGTCGCCAGAAAGTTCTCATCATACGCTATGAGGTTATGTCCGAAAACAACAATCTTTCCACTGGTCGGCTCATCTAAACCACCGATAATATTTAGAAGAGTGGTTTTCCCAGCACCTGAAGACCCATAAACAGAGACAAACTCACCCTTCGCAACCTCGAGATCTAGATCTCTCAGAGCCTTAATTATGAAATCGCCGATTCTGTACTCCTTACATAAGGAAGAGGCTTGGACCACCTTCTCGTTTTCTTCCATTGTACTAAGCCAGCACTTTATACTACTTAAGAAGATAAACTTAAGAACTATCTCCGTGGTTTCTGCTAAGCAACACATCCTATACAGTCATACGTAAAGAATCCAGAATATTTCGACTATTGAAAACCTCTATTATAGAAACACGCCTTTTACTAGAGGCTGAATTTTTAGTTTATGAATAAAAATGTTTAAAGATATTGCTATTGCCACTGCGCGATTAATAGTGATTCTTTTTCTAGTAATCCTAGTTTTTATCGTAATTTGGGGAACATCATGGATACGTGTACTCAAAAAGACAGCTCATTAAAGATGCTATCTCTTAGCTTTCCCTAACCTCTCTCCTCAGTCTCGATGACTGCCTGCGGATATGCCTCTTGCTGTACCCAATATATTCATCAATCGTCTTAGTGGTCTTCCAACCGAACCAAGCCTTCATCTCAGGAATCGTCGTGCTCGGATCATCCAAGAACTTGGTAGCCCTATTCAGTCTGAAGAAGTGTGGATAATGCCTCTCACTCACCCTCTTCACAACTCTCCATGCTGTGGTCGAGGAGATGGACCAGACCCTGCAGCCAGGCTTGGTCTTCTCCACCTGTTTCAATATTAAATCAACGTAAGGAAGGTCCGTATCAATCTCTAGTGGAGGTCTTTTTCCACGCTTCTTTGGTGTCGCCTCCACAATCAACCGATCATCTTTGACCGCAAAATCTTCTTTAACTCTTTCTAAAACCTCAGATCGCCTAACGCCAAACCAGTACAAGAATGCCAGGAAGCTTTTGTCACGTAGAGGCTTCGAAGAGGAGTCAAGTTTCTTCATCATCCCTTCGAAGGTTGAGAAGTCTATTGGTCTTGTCTGTTTTCCATACTTGTACTCGGGCATCTAATCACCATAATCTCTGAAACAAAAATGCCCTTTTGTTTCATCCAACATTGATTGTTCCTGACGCATATAAACTATGTATATCATGGAGACAGATTCATATATGATAGTAGAAGTTAGAAAGGAGGATTTGCGTGTTGAGCTCCTTTCTAAATCTCAGATATCTGTTGTGGGTATAGCGTTCGTTGATGCTTCTGTATCCGTTCTACCTTGGAGTAGTACTGCCCCAGCGTATTTCACACGTGTCAAAAGAAAGGTGTTTTGGATGCTCCTTGATGAAGCGACGTGTTTTCGGACTGTTTATGTAGGCAAAACTCGGTGTTTTTGCCCATTTCGAGATGATAGGCGATAGTACCGAGTGATATGGGTGACATTGGTATTACCCTTCCTTCGAATGTTGCGGATATTCACTAGGAGCGCCCCGAGAAGGGGGTGTGACCCTCGTTTGGATACAAAAGCATCAACAAACTGCTTCAGGTTTGCAGCGATCGCTTCCGCAGCCAGTTGTTGTGAAGCCCCCATTGGAGAGAGAAAGCCCGCAGACATCTGGCGAAGGAAACACTAATGAGGTCTCCGCTTCACGGAAGTTCTGCAGGTAGGTGTCGGCCCGTTGAGATCCATCACAGTGAAGCTTCATATTCACGGGCTTTCTCCTGAAGCGTTCAAGAAGTGCTTGAATGCCCCAGACATCGTTGATGGTAAGTGACGTTCCTGTCATAGCAAATACGTTCGTTCGCAACATGAAGCATCCAGCGATTTTCTGTTGAATCCGCGATGCCTTGTGGCCCCCTCTGCGACTCTAGTCGATCAGAGTCGTAAGCTCATTCGTTCTGACGTTCCAGAATGCTCCAAAGAGTATGCATAATATTTTTTATTCTGGAATAAATCTTCTAGGGGAAGAGGATCAAGATGAAGATTATCAATGAGAGCTTTACGTTTTCCACTAGAGGTGAGATAGACTTCATTGATCTAACCGATAAGGTGAGAGCGTTTGTGCGTAAATCAGGCGTCAAGAACGGGTTGGTTCACGTGTTTGCTCCCCATGCCACTGGAGTCATCGTTCTCACCGAGTATGAATCGGGCCTGCTAGCTGATATCAGAGAGGTTCTCGAAAAGCTGGTTCCGAGAAGCGCCTCGTATCGTCATCCTTCTAACGCGCATTCTCATCTTAGATCGATGTTTCTCTGTCCGGATAGAACATTGCCAATAGTCGATGGCCAGGTTGTTTTGGGTACATGGCAGTCTTTATTCTTCATCGAGACTGATGTACATTCCCGACGAAGAACAATCATTGTACAGGTCCTCGGAGAGTAGACCAAGCTCTGGCATATCCACAAGCAAGTTATGTGTTAGCAGCTTCCATCAAGTAGTGGTTGGAAGTGAATCTACGAAGCATTGTGTAGGAGTTGGTTCAATCTGAGAACAAAGGGAAGTTCGATCCTCCTTCGCTCCTAATGGCATGTCTTAAAGAACTGGAATGAGAAACCTTGATCATGTAGAAGGAATTTGTGAAATCATTAGGGGGACAAGAATTTGCTTTGCTTATGTTTAAGTGACAGAGATTCGTTATATTTCGTTTTAAGACAGAACAGCAGAATCTTTGAGAATTGTTGCCCTTGTGATGTACCTAGGGAAACCTTCTGAAAATTCACCTTTTCTGTGACTTTGTGTAATGTGGTGATAACGGGCCTACTTGAAGGATTATATTGTCTTCGAAATTTTTCGAGAGTCTCGCAAAAGTAAATCGCTCTTCTGTAAGACTTCAGGCTTGCTCTGCTCGGGTCACGGGACTTCGTTCTTGGCAGCTTGCTTCGATTTCTGAGCGTTTACTAAAGCGTTGGTGTACGCCATGCTACTCGAAATTTCCCACTCGCCTGTGTATGTTGCTGTGTCTTCGGTCCAACCGTTCGTTACGTTGTACAGATTTGCAATTTGAGTTCGGTTTGTGTAATGTCCCGCACTTGTGAAGTTGCCCCAAGCGAGATTGAAGTAGTGAGTGGCGTTCGAGTTAGCATTCTTGGTTTTGTTTGCTTCTCTTATCTCCTTGTATGCGAGTTTTGTTTGATCGTGTCTTTGTGTAATCCATGTTTTGTAGTAGTCTTCGATGATTTCTTGAAAGGTTTCGTTGTATTTGTAGATGGGTGGGAAGTTTGGGTCGAATGGGCTGTGTGTTGATGGATAGGTTGCGTCTTGACGCATTGGCAAGACGTATTCGCCGATTATGTTTTGGGCTTGTGTAGTGAGGATGTAGTCGATGAATGCCTTGGCTTCTTCAATATAGACCCCTTTACTGATTATAGCAACTGGGTCGGGTTGCAGAATTGTGCCGTCCAGATATGTGAAGTTGATTTGAGGGATGTTCATTGCCATTCTTTCGTATGCGTAGAAATCAGGGACAACAGCCAAGGGAAGGTAGTCACTGGAGACTTTTAGAGCACTGTCGTGCTCATTGGCGTCGTATTGGTCGATTAGAGCGGAGAGCGTGACGAGATATTCCCAACCACTTGTCCAGTTCCTACTCTCTAGCGTCAACATGATGAATGGCGATGTGAACTCTGACTCTGTAGGATCAATCATCGTTATGTTTCCTATATATCTATGAGAGGTTAGATCTGCCCAAGTCTGTGGTATGGACAGGTTGAGGGCATCTAGACGATGTTCGTTGTACATTACCCCTAATCCGTACAGACTGGCTGCGTACCAGTGGGGAGTGTTGTCGGTTAAGTCCATCAATGGGCATGGGTATGTCAGACTTATGTCACCTTTGTGCGTTGAGTTGTAGGGAAGTAATCTACCATGGGCTTCTTTAAAGAGGGAGAGGTGACCCCCCCACCATATCTCTGCTTCCGCTTTTTTCAGTCTGGTTGTTGCTTTCTCAAATGCAGTCTGCGGGTCAGTGTGGATAGCCGTTACTTCTATTGGTTGTCCATGAGTTTGTTGATACCATTCCTCAAAGTCGTTCACTATCTCATTGACCATCTCATCTTGGTGGGTGTGGAGGATGCGTAGGCGGGTGGGGTGAGGCACTCCGTAGTAATAATAGGCGGTGGCTGCTATGCCTACTACGAAGACTGCGGATAGAAAGACCGTGATACACACAGATGACGTTAGCTTGATCACGCTGTATCCCTCATGTTAGTGGAAGCAATTAAGGGGGATTCAAGTTAATAGTTTTCGGTTGTAAGACGGTGTTTCTCAGAAGTCTACGACACAAGCACAGACTCAGACCTAGGTTTAATTATATGAAACAAATAGACTCGAATGATCAGGACTCTAAATAATTTGCTCTTTTTCAAACTGCGGAGTTTTCACTCACTAGCCCCATTTTTCTAGGAAGTTCTCCGCTTCCGTTCTTAAGGTCTTTCTCGGACTATTGAGATATCTTTCAACAAACGAGATGACTTTTTCCTTTTGCTCGATTTTGCCAAAAAAATGTTATGGACCTACATGCATTCAAGCTAAGATTTGGGAAACTTCGCCTTCTTCTCAAATTGTTTCTCGTAAATCTCCCTGACTCTCTCAATTGTGTCAGCGTCTTCTGGTTTCTTGTCATCGCGAATTCTGGATATTCTGGCAAAGCGAAGTGCCATCCCACACTTGTATTTTGGACTCTTCTGGATTTCGTTGTAAGCCACCTCAACCACGGTCTTTGGTATAACCACCACCTTTCCATGCTCCTCGCTCAAAGACAGCTCTTTCAGCCGTTTTGTCATACAGATGATTTCTTCGTCTGTCAACCCCTTAAACGTCTTCCCAACTACTAGTAGCTCTCCGGTTTCAGGTTCTCGAGCTGCAAGGTAGTAGTCTGAGAGCCAGTTGTGTCTCCTTCCGTATCCCCACTCTGCGGCAACTATAACGAGGTCTAAGGGTTCTAGGGTTTTCTTGATCTTGAACCAATGTTTCCCGCGAATTCCAGGAGTGTAAGGGCTGTCCATCTTTTTGGCCATCAACCCTTCATGACCCTTATCTATAGCTTTCTCAAGAAACTGCTCTGCCTCGTGAGGGTTGCTCGTGATCATCTTCGTTGTCAGAGTTATGCTCCCAGCGATTTCTTCCAATCTCTTTCTCCGCTCCACGTATGACGCCGCAGAGAGGCTTTGACCATCGAGATAGATGAGGTCGAAGAGACAGAGTTCGACTGGAATCAGCTTGGCCATCTCATCTATGTCGTGAACTCTTCGGAATCTCCTCATAAGATGTTGAAATGGCAAAGGGCTACCATCCTCACCTAGGGCTATGACCTCACCTTCTAGAATAGCTTCGCGCCCCTTGACCTCTTGCCTGGTCAATCGCACAATCTCGGGAAAACTGTCTGTCACATCCGTGAGCCTGCGACTATATATCCTGACTTCATCTCCAGATTTATGAATCTGGATTCGAGCCCCATCGAGCTTGTATTCAAAGGCAGTTTCTCCACCATGCTCCCTAAGAGCTTCCTCAACATCATCAGCTACTTGAGCCATCATAGGCTTAATGGGTCTAAAGATTTGAAACTTAAGCTTTGACAGGCCCTCTCTGCCTTGAACTTTGGCTATACCCGCCACTTGTCCGATGTCTCCTGTCAACATGCTCGCCCTCCGAACCGCCTCATGAGGGACATCAAAAGCTTTGGAGACAGCGAGCTCCATCAGACCCTCATGAAAACCAGTCCTCATCTCGCCGATCAGAATCTTGACTATGTACTTCGCTTCCAATGGTGTAGCCCGCCCCAATAGAGTTTCTAACAGACGTTCTTTCCGTTCTCTCGAGCCGTATCCAGTGGCTTCTGCCATTGCTTCGAGGCTACGCCTCACCTCAAGAATGGTCAGGGCCTTCTCGAATAGCATAGCCTGCTTCCGAACTTTACCTCTTTCAAAGACTATCTTTGTGGCGGTTCCTATGTCGCCTGTCTCGCCAAAAGCCCTACTGAACTCGCTCCACTCCACGTTAGTTATGCGTTTGATCACTCCGCTTAATGTCCTCCAGCTCACCTCAAGCGTCCTATGATCCCACTTTGGAAAGACTCTGCCAAGAAGCATACATGCCGCAGGTTCCACCTCCTCTGCATCCAAATGCTTTAGAAAATCGGCTACTCGGTTAACCATTAATGTACGCTTTGATGTTGCTTCTAATTCCCCGCAAAGCTCAACTAAGACTCGAAACTCCGTTTCCATGAAATTACCCTTTAGGCTGAGTGTTTGTCCTGAAAGGACAGTTTTGCATATGAAGCATAAACGTTTTTATGAACTAGAAACAATCTGCGCCAAGAGATGGTCAGAAGGTTGAGAGTCTTTCTTTAGCTTCTTTTATCTTCTTCTCCAGCTCCTTGATCTTTTCGTCTTCCCCTGCTGCCCTGTAACAGTCCAAGGCGTATTCTAATGCACTCACTGCGAAGCGGTCAAAGCCTTTCTTGAAAGCGAGTTCCGCTGCTTTGAGAAAGCGCTCGCTCGCTGTGTCATACTCCTTCAGCGTATAGCTACACTCGGCAGCCTTGTATAATGTATAGGAAGCGTCGAAGATGTTGCCCACCTTCTCATATAGTTGAGAAGCCTCTAGGAACTTTTCTATCGCTTCCTCATATTTCCCGGTGTCAGACAGGGCGGTCCCTTCTCGATGAATCTTTATAGGATCTTTCTTCTCCACTTCGTTGTTGTTCATTTCTCTCCCCCTTGTAGCTGAGTAGTTGTTAGGTTACCGTTTTAAGGGTTTTCTCGTATTCTTATCGTCAATGGTATATCCTCTTCTCTGGAGGAAAGCAACACGTGTCTTTGATTAACACCCTTCCTATTAGAGGAACCTACACACTAATCATATTTCTATCAAAAGATATTCGCATAAAGGTTGGAGAATTAGGGGTCAGCAAATTCCTTGCAGGATACTACACCTACACAGGCTCAGCAATCGGAGCTGGAGCCTCAAGCCTGAAACAGCGTATTTCACGACACCTGAGGAAAGCTGGCAAAAAGAAACAGTGGCATATAGACTTTCTTCTGGAACACCCAAATGCAGTCGTGACGGCTGTCGTGGCTGCAAAAACTAATAGAAAAATGGAGTGTAAACTGAATTCATACGTCAAAGTGAAGAGCGCTGCCAGAATTCTGGTCCCAGGTTTTGGTTCTTCAGATTGTAAGGGAGACTGTGGGAGTCATCTTCTCTATTTTGGTGGAGAGAATATTAAAGAGAAGATCACTGAACTGTACACTGAGAAACTCGGTTTTGGACCTGTCATTGTTGATTCTTGTGGTGAGCTTGCGAATATGTGAATCTCCAAAAATCTCAAATCTCCTTTTGCACAAAGACTCAACTTGAATAGCTGGTGATTCATTGTCTATCAACATAAGACGAGCTACAACCGATGATCTGGAGACGCTCTATGGCATTGAGAGCGAATGCTTCACCATAGAGGCCTTCACGAAGGAGCAGCTGGCCTTTCTTCTGGAAAATCCAAAGGGCATTAGCTTGACCGCAAGAATAGGCGATGAAATCGCCGGTTTTATTGTAGGTTTGATTCATGATTACAGGAGTGTGAGAACAGGTCACGTGTATACAATAGACGTTGCAGCAAAGTATCGAAGAAAAGGTGTTGGGCTGAAGCTTCTTAAGGAGCTTGAGCAAAGATTCATTGAGAATGGCGTCGAAATATGTTACCTTGAAGCTCGCAGGGATAACGTGGCAGCATTAGAACTTTATCGAAAGCATGGTTACACAGAACTAGACGTTCTGAAAAGCTTCTACTCTAAGGGAGTTAATGGGGTTCGACTCGTAAAGAAACTCTCTCCACAGCTACAAGAATGATTTTCGATTAGTCACCAAAGACACGCAACCTTTCTTAAGAATGTTTAAATAACACTGCTCAAACTCAAGACCCTCGTTAAGGTGAAGCCTTTGAGCAAGGAAGAAGAGGTCAAACTGTTTGGGGAATGGAGTTACGAGGGAATAGAAGTTCAGGACTATGGGCTCAAGCGTTATGTTTCTCTGAAACCACTCTATGTCCCTCACAGTATGGGGAGACATGAGCATAGACGTTTTCGCAAGGCCGAGGTCAACGTGGTTGAACGACTCGTGAACAACCTTATGCGCCCAGGAGCGACCGCTGGAAAAAAGGCCAGAACGATAAACCTCTTGAGAAACACCTTTGAGATCATCCATCTCCGAACCAAACAGAACCCGATAAAGATCCTCGTCAAGGCAATCGAAAACTCCGCTCCCTGTGAAGGCACAACAAGAATTGGCTACGGAGGCGTTGTCTATCATATGGCTGTTGACATCTCACCGCAGAGGCGGCTGGACTTGGCTCTACGTTTTCTCTCTGAGGGCGCGAGAAAGGCGGCATTCGGAACGCTTCGTTCACTGGAGGAGTGCCTTGCAGAAGAACTTATTCTAGCAGCGAACAATGACACAAAGAGCAACGCCGTGAGAAAAAGGCTAGAGATAGAGAGAATAGCAAGGTCATCGCGTTAGAAAACTGGTAACGCTTCAGACTTGTTTTTTACGATGTCTCTGTTTTTAGAGAAGAATAGTGCCCCCTCTCTACGCTAGGGCTTCGAAGATGAAGGGAGCATAGGCCTTTGAGCAAAGGCTCTGTACGAGTCTGAAAGTGTTCCAATAGTACAAGGGTTGGGTAGTGTGCTAATCCAGATGAGAGGTCAATGTTGTCTGCTGAATCGATTTATCAATAAGGAGTTTGGTTTATCTATTGAACAGTCATGAGCGTGGAGTTTGATTCGGTCATCGTTAGGTTGAGTGGGGAGATCTGGATTAAAGAACGTTGGACGAGGCGGTGGTATCTGCGGCATTTAATAAAGAACATGAAAGCTGTGTTGAAGCATTACGGTCTATCCTACAGCAAGATGTTCCGCAAAGACGGGCGTGTTTTCTTGAAGACCTTCGAGGCTGTTGAGGCGGCAAAGAGATTGTCGAGAGTTTTTGGCGTTTCTTCCGTTTCTCCAGCTTTAGAGACTGAAGTTGAATTGGATGTCATTGTGGCTGGATGTCTATCTATAGCTGAGAAGGTGTTGAGTAAAGGAAACAGCTTCGCTGTCAAGTGTAGGCGTGTCGGCGAGCACCCATATACTAGTCGGAAGGTTTGCAGAGTTGTTGGAGGCAAGGTGCTGGAGAAGTTTGCAGATCGTGAAGTGAGGGTTGATCTAGACAGCCCAGACGTGAAGCTTGGTGTTGAGGTAAGAGATGATCTTGGGTTCATTTTTACCGATGTTATCAAGGGTGTTGGCGGTTTCCCTCTAGGGGTCCAAGGGCGGGTTGTAGGTTTGTTGAGTGGGGGTTTGGACAGTGCTGTTGCTTGTTGGCTTGTGATGAAGAGGGGGTGCCCCCTAGTGCCCGTATACTTCGACAATGAGCCGTACACGACCGAGTCTACCGCCAGAAGGGCTCTTGAGGTCGCAAAAGCACTATATGACTGGGCTATCGACTTTCCAAGAAGACTATACATCGTGAAACATGGGGAAAGTCTAAAAGAGATTGTGAAGAAGGCACCTAGGCGTCTAACCTGTATTCTCTGCAAGCGGCTGATGTATAGAGTAGCTGAGAGGATAGCTGACAGAGTTGGGGCTGAGGGGCTAGTTACAGGGGAGGCCATTGGAGAACAAGCCAGCCAGACCATCAGAAATCTAAGAGTTCTGGATATGGCTGCGGGTTATCCTGTCCACAGACCTCTTTTGGGTTTTGACAAGGCTGAAACTGAAAGACTTGCCAGGAAAATTCAAACATACGGGATTTCTGCTAGAAGCGTGAACGGATGCACAGCGGCTCCCCATAAACCCACAACAAAGGCAAAGATGGAAGAAATCGGGAAGGCGGAGGATGAGCTGAATGTCCAGGAGATGATGGAGAGATCTTTGAAGTCGCTAGAGGTTGTTAAACTATAGACGTTAAGGTAAATGTGCGTGTGTATGGGCAGCCTTTGCTATGCGCACTATTCAGTATGCGAATGAACTTGTGGATTTGAGTATAGACCGCGCAATCTTCAGAACTCTCTTGAAAGCCTTGCCCAAGCGCTATCGCGTTGGTGGTTGTCACTTGGCGAATTTTGAGGTTAAACTTAAAAAGTGAACTTCCCAAACTGTCTGTCGTGATCAGGTATGCCTAAGGAAGACCAAATGTTGGAAGAGTTGAAACGAATTAGACAATTACTTGAGCCCAAGCCCACTCCACCTCCACCAAAAGGACTATGGAACGAGTTCATGGGCTTCCTCTCAAAATACAAAGTTCTGGGAATGGCAGTAGCTTTCATCATGGGCATATATCTTGGTGCATTAGTTCAAGCACTGGTAAGCGATCTAATCATGCCCATAATACAGCTAGTTCCGGGCATGGGTAGATGGGATGAGATATCAGTCGGGCCATTCATGGTTGGACACTTCATTGGTGCACTGATAACTTTCCTCATCGTAGCCCTAGTGATCTTCGTAATAGTTAAGATCACCACACGATGGGGAATCGAATGATGTATACACTCCCTGTTTTTCCCCAGTGTTTACTCCTTATACTTCACAACTACGTCAAAGAAGAATGCCCATATATTAATCGAGGCTTGAAATGCTACAGGGCTTAAGGTTTAAAAACTCTGAAAGGATACAAACGAGTGTAACATGTGAGGAAGAGATAGTATGGGAAGTTTAGGTAAGAAAGTGAATTTGAAGAAGCCCGTAGATGTAGATAGAATCCCAATTCGCAGAGACAGTTTCCATCCCAACGCCTACGCTGTTGAACTCCCTCTTGATTCACAACCAGATTATATATGGCAAACTTTTTTTGAACAAGAATGGAAATCCAGTCTCCATCTGTGGGAGAGGAAAGTCGTCATCGTAGGTGACAAGCTACTTCTCATAACGACTCCAACTGAAATCGCAAAGAAGATCGACTGGCTGACGAAAATGATAGAAGCAACAAATACGCGGGTTGAAGAATTCAACAGAACTCAAAAAACGATAGGCGAGGCTAAGGAAGCGGAGGCATTAAGAAAACACGAAAACATCATTAGAGACGTGTTGAGAGCGAAGCTAACCCTCGTTTAGGCTTCACTTCATTGAAACCGCGTCAGAATTAGAACGATTTGGCTCATTCAAAGTTAGTGCATGAGATATTTATTCTGATAGGTTACAAGTTGTTTTCCAATCAAGCTGCTAGGAATCTTATGCCAAAAGAAATATCTTCTAGTATTATCTATTATATTTATTGAAGGAGAAGGGCTATGTATTCCAGCCTGTTTAATGTAGGGTTGGGAAGGATATTTCTCTCCAAGTTCAAGTATAGAGACAGAGCAACCATAATCAGCGACATCCTCGACGCAATCTACCGAGACCCGAAGGGCAAAACAAAAACAAGCTTAATGCGAGCTACAAATCTAAACTTTGACCAAGCGAATAAGTACCTCAATTTCTTGATGCTTTGCGATATCGTGAAGGCTGCAGATCCCCTGGGAAGCCAAGAAGTGGCCAGATACAGACTAACTGAGAAGGGGATATACCTCCTAAGAAATTTTGACTTGTGGCACCTCGTCTTAGAAACAGCCCGTCAGCGAGTACTGTAGTCAGCGGCAGTAGCGTGTAGGTGCAGCGACAGAGCGAGAGGAAGCGCTCAGCAACATTAAGGTCAGCTGACGCCCGCACCACCTGAAACGTTAGCGGAGATCTCTATTAGTATCTAGTGCAGCAATCCTCTATGGAACATTTTCCTATAGAGTATTCATCCGCTATTCTTTTATGAAGTAGCTCTAACATTAAAATTGGCGTTAGGTAGAGTCTTTCAGGAGAGGCGCCGGATCAGCAGGCAATAATTACCTCGTTCCTGCTCGATGAAAGCTACTCGATGAAAGATCAGTAAGATTGAGTAATCTGATAGACGCCGAGAAACGCCTCACAACTTCTTAACATTTGTCTTATCACGCCTGCACAAAAACATCCTTAAAGACGTACACTCTATCCTTATCCAGTCATGTCTG
>JBHIEV010000023.1:0-17363 GCA_046760805.1 Bathyarchaeia archaeon | reverse complement strand
GTTGACGTGACAATAGACGAAGACTCCTTCGATATAACGAGCAATGTGGTTCCTCTCTTTCCATTCAAACTTCCTGCTGGTGCCAACTACACTCTTGTGTGCTCGTGGAACTGGACTCCTTATCAAGGGCAGACAGCCACGCTAAAAGTATATACGTCGGAAGGTTATACGGCATCTGCCAAACCCGCTATCCCTAGCGTCTCATGACAATTCCAATAAGACTGAGCGCTACAACCTCCACGTTCAGTGCTTTAGAAGCCTATTATGAGAGATTCTGTTGACCATACACTGAAACGCTCTGCAGCTCCGACCTTTATCAACACGAACGTCGACACCAAAGTCTCTGCTCAGCTTTTTCGTTAGGAAAGAAGAGAATTCAATGGTTACTGTCCAGTCTTTTTAGGATATCACCTACCAAGCCCTAGTAGGTTATCCATTGGGGAATGGTGACCGTTAGGCTTTTCTGTGGGGTACTTAACTTCTTAGTGCTACAGAAGGCGATGTTGAATTGAAAGAATACATATGCGTGCAAGTCAAACATCACAACGATGTTGGACCGAAAATCGAGGAATTTGAACGGAATGGTTGGCGCCTTCACACTTATCAAGTGACTGGGCGCGACATCTGGATCAACCATTACCTACTCTTTGAGAGGGGCAAATAAGTAGGACAAACTACCTGGCTTTTCTCCTCTTTTCGTTTGACTTCCAATTGAAAGCGGTACGCTAAAAGAACTTGCCAGCATCCGTCATGACGTAATGTTTAAGAGTTGGGGGCTGTTATCTCTCATACAAGGTTTACAAATGTAAAGGTTGGAAGATGGATGCCCGAAAGAGTTGATCGGAACTCGGCCTATCTAAACGGCAAATCAACATGTGGAACGACTACCAGAGTGAAAGATGTCAGCCCAACGAGTGGCATGTGCCCAATATGCATCCGAGACTGCCCAATCCTCTGCGAAATCAGCCTCTCAACCTTCCGAGGAAGAGAAGCGTTATATCCTGAGCCTCGAGAGTTCGGAACCAGCACAGCGGGATCCCTGAAAGACTTCGGACTAGACTGGTCTCACATCAACATTCAATCATCGCTCTTTAGTGTGGAAGGAATTGAAGCCAGCTCTGATAAGGCGCTCTTTCCCAATGCGAGCACAGAGACAGAAGTGGCGGGGATTCCCCTAAAAGTCCCCATAATCAACGGTGCCTTCGGCTCAACAGAAGTCGCTAGAAGAAACTGGCCCGGCCTGTCCATCGGCGCAGCAATCTCAGGCGTACTCATAATCATTGGAGAGAATGTCTGTGGCATGGACCCAGAATCCAAGTTCGCAGCTGGCAAGGTGACTTACTCAAAGGAGCTGGAGCGTAGGGTTAACATGTTCAGGAAGTTCTGGGATGGAAAATATGGCGATGTAGTGGTGCAGACAAACGTGGAGGACAAGAGACTCGGCGTAGACGAGTATGCAATATCCAAGCTGGAGGTCAACGTGATCGAGAGGAAGTGGGGACAAGGAGCCAAGGCAATTGGAGGCGAGGTCCGAATAAGAGACCTCGACAAGGCCATCATGCTGAAAAAACGGGGATACATTGTGATCCCTGACCCAGAAGAGCCGTCTATTCAAAAAGCCTTTAAAGAAGGTGTGTTCAAGTCCTTCGAAAGGCACAGCAGGGTCGGGATACCAAAAGATCAAGACTTTGTCGAAGACATTCAATGGCTGAGAGACCAAGGCACAAAACACGTCTTCTTGAAGACTGGAGGCTACAGACCCGCAGCAGTCGCCCACACCATGAAACTCGCTTCCGAGGCAAAGGTGGAAGCCGTAACCTTCGATGGTGCTGGTGGCGGAACAGGCATGAGCCCTGTTCCTATGATGGATGAGATGAGCATCCCAACCGTGTACTTAGAAGCGTGGGTCTTGAGATGTGCAAGGATTTTGCGTGAGAAAGGTAGGTTTGTGCCTGACATCCTGATGGCAGGAGGATTCATAAGCGAGACGCAGATCTTCAAAGCTATGGCAATGAGCAACTTCGGTAACGGTCCATTCGTGAAGTGTGTTTTGATGGGCAGGTCTCCCTTGACTGCTACGATGAAGTCGTCCTACTTCATGGAGCTGTTCGAGAAGGGCAGACTCCCGAAAAAGTTTGCAGATCTATACGGCTCGACACCAGAGAAGTTCTTCATCGCAGTCCCAGACCTGAGAGACAAGTATGGAGAGAGGTTCAAGGAGATTCCGTGGGAAGCCATAGGGTTGTACAGCTATCTCACGGACCGCATAGGCGTCGGACTCAAGCAACTGCTGGCTGGCGCAAGAAAGTGGAGACTGGACCTGATCAGCAGAGATGATCTGATGTCTCTGTCTGAGAGGGCTGCAAAGGTTACTGGCATACCACTAGCCGAAGAAGCCGACGCTGACCTAATTGAAAGGATTCTCGACTAACCCTTTCTACTCTCCTTCTTTATAGCACAAGTATTCCTGCTCCCCTCTAAGACCCTGTGGAAGTCTTCATTTATGAAAAGGCTTTAAGAACTCGATGCGACACCTCACTTGGTTATGAAGATGTTTGACGTTACCGAGAGAGTGCGCAGCATCGAATACGCCATCAGAGACGTTATAGTCTATGCCAGGGAAGAGGAGAGGAAGGGCAAAAAGATAATCTACCTCAACATAGGCGATCCAGTGAAGTTCGATTTTGACACGCCAGAGCACGTTAAGGAAGCATTGATCAAGGCTGTGAAGGAGGGATACAACTGGTACTCCTCATCAGAAGGCATCCCAGAACTTAGAGAAGCCATCTCTGAAAAGGAAAAGAGAGTAAACGGCATAGAGATTTCGCCAGAGGATGTGCTTGTCACAAGTGGCGTTTCCGAGGCCATATATGTGATTATGGCTGCCTTGGTTGACAGAGGTGATGAAGTTCTCGTTCCAGGTCCGTGTTATCCTCCCTACGTCTCTTATGCAAAATTCTTTGGCGGGACGCCGGTCTCTTACAAAACGGTTGAAGAGAATGGTTGGCAGCCTGATGTCGAGGACATACGATCGAAGGTGACAGACAAGACTCAGGGGATCGTAATCATAAACCCGAACAATCCCTGCGGCGCGCTCTATGATGAGAAAATTCTAAAGGAAGTTGTGAATCTGGCCGGCGAGCACAACATTCTTCTGATGTCGGATGAGATTTATGACAGGATTATTTATGAGAAGAAATTCACGAGTCTATCTCACATAGCCAAGGATGTCCCCGTGCTTGGGTTAAACGGGTTCTCGAAGTGTTATCTGATGACTGGATGGAGAATGGGCTACATGTACTTCTGCGATCCGGAAGGAAAGATAACAGAGCTAAGAGAAAACGTCGAGAAGGAGGCAAGAATTAGGCTTTGCTGCAACACTCCCGTCCAAAAGGCTGCTGCAGAGGCATTGAGAGGCCCACAAACTCACATAAAAGAGATGGTTGAAAAACTGAGAAAGAGACGTGATTATGCTTGGAAGCGACTCAACGAAATCGACGGGATAAGCTGCGCAAAGCCCGAGGGCGCCTTCTACGTCTTTCCAAAGGTTCATGAGATCGGTTCACGATGGAAAAATGATTTCGAATTTGTCCGCCAAGTTCTGCAGAAGACAGGGGTTCTTCTTGTACACGGTTCTGGGTTCTGTGCTACCTACGGTTCAGGGCATTTTAGGGGAGTTTTCCTACCTAAAGTCGAAATCCTTGAAACGGCGTTTGACCGTTTAGAAAAATTCCTGACAGCGCGTAATTGAGATCGTCTCTCTCTAGATGAGCGTCCCTTCCTTAGGATCCCTCACCATTTGATAGAATTCCTGCATTAATCGCTTCGTGACGGACCCTGCGTTTCCATCCCCTATTTTCCGCCTGTTTATCTCTCTCACTGGTGTTACCTCAGCAGCGGTTCCTGTGAAGAAGACTTCATCCGCGTTGAACAGCTCATTTGGTGTAATATTCCTTTCTGTTACAGCATATCCCAGCCTCTCGGCAAGTTTCATGATCACTTCTCTCGTTATTCCGGGTAAGGCTCCTGTTGAGACTGGAGGAGTGAAGATTTCTCCATTCCTAACAATGAATATGTTCTCGGCAACTCCCTCGCATACAAAGCCTGCCTTATCCAAGCATATAGCCTCATCGACGCCTGTTGTGTTAGCCTCGATTTTGGCCAAGATGCTGTTTAGATAGTTGAGGGATTTGATCTCGTGAGAAGTTGCGTCTACAGGATCCCTTTTCACCCATGAGATCATGGTGGTTACGCCCTTTCGTTTCGCCTCCCCACCGTGTAGCTCTATTACTGGTTCGGTTATGATTATTATTGAAGGCTTTGGACATTTTCTTGGGTCAAGTCCGAGGTCGCCGACCCCTCTCGTCACAATCAAGCGGATGTAAGCTGTTTTCAGATTGTTCTTCTTCAGTGTCTCGAGCACGGCCTCCGTCATCTTATCTTTTGTCAGTGGTATTTGAAGCATAATCGTGTGTGCGGATCTGTATAGGCGGTCTATGTGTTCTTTTAGCTTGAAGACCACGCCATCGTAGGCACGTATTCCCTCAAAGATGCCATCTCCATAGAGCAGCCCATGATCGTAAACGGAAACCTTCGCCTCTGACTTGGGATAGAACTTACCATCTACGTAAACTGAAATCTCCTTCTTCACGCCATCTCCTCCAGAAACGTAGAGTATTCTACTCATCTCAGATATGTCTTTTGTAGGTTCTTACTTCGGAAGGTACTATCCAAAGAATCTTGGCCTTTGGGACACAAACTTCGCTAGCGTTAGCGGCTTGAAGGGTTTGCCCTTGGTTTTTTCTTTTATCTCGCTTACGAGTTCTTGAAGTCTCATCTTTCTAATCTTTCCCTCTTTTCTGTCTCTGATTGGAAGAATGCCTGATTCTATCTCTCTCTGACCGACTACAATGATGTAGTTGATCCATTCAGTCTCTGCTTCCCTAACCTTCTTTTGCATCGTCAAGGGTCTGTCATCTAGATCAACCCTTATCCTATCTCGCTCTATCTCATCTGCTATCTTTTCGGCAGGCCCAAGAAAGGCATCAGCGACGGGAATGACTCTTACCTGGACTGGTGCGAGCCAGAGGGGCAGTATGGGTATGCCCCCATTTCGTTGCACTCGAAAAGCCTTCTCCAACATTGCGTAGACGCATCTCTCGATTGCTCCGCTGGGACTGCAGTGTAAGATCATCGGATACCTCTTTTCCCCTTTCTCATCCACGTAGGTTATGCCGTATCTCTCTGCGTTTTCGATGTCGATTTGGTCGGTTGAGAGGGCAGAAGCCTTCTCCATGTTGTCTATGAAGTTGAACTCCCATTTTGTTATGAAATAGAAGAACCGTTCATCCCACATCTCCACCAGTGAAGGCTTTCCATTTATCTTTGCCAGCGAAGCGATGAAATCCTTGTTTTGTTTGTAGAAGTCTTTGGTGAATCTTATCGCTAGCTCGTGGTCCCCTTCGTCCAGTTCTAGGCCTTCCTCCAACGTTCGTTTGCACAACGCGAATCTTGCAAAGAATTCCTTTTTGGCTTGGTCTAGGTCTGCGCATAGTGCGTGGCAGTCTGGCATGGTAAATGTTCTGAGCCTTCTCAACCCGGAGAGTTCGCCGCTTTTCTCTCTTCGGAAGCTGTATTTTGTCAGCTCGTAGATTTTCAGTGGGAGTTGGCGATAGGAAATCTGAGTGTCGTGGAGCATGAGGAATTGGCCGAAGCAAGCGCTGAATCTGAGGAAGAAGTCTCTTTCGCCCGATTTTAGGAGATACTGTCTAGCTGGGAATCTGTTGAGGTAGTCTGCTAGGCTTGGATGTTCAAGGTCGTACATGATGGGAGTTTCAACCTCCAGGGCTCCGTAATCTATCACTTTTTGCGTCACGAAGTCTTCAAGCAACGACTTCATCAAGCGTCCCTTAGGATACCACCTGAAATTCCCCGAGTCGCTATTGGGCTCATAGTCAACGAGTTCCAACTTTTTCATAAGATTCACGTGAGGTGGAACTTCTTGAACTGCCCTTACCTTCCCGATTTCGTATCTCGCAAGTTTCTCTAGCATTTCGTGTCCAGTGAAGTCGAACTCTTCTACTGGAAGAAGCTGTCCGTCTGGTTGCATGATGAACCATGAGGATTTGAGTTCCTCCTCCGCCCTTAGTGCTTCGGAAATGGATTCCGCCTCTTCAACGTCTTTTGGCAGGATTATTCTGAACTGCTCTGCTAGGGGGTGTCCTTTAATCGAGATTGAAAATTTCTTACACCACCCGAAGGGTGTTCTGTGTGTCTCAATGCTGGCTTCCCTTGCGCTGTTCTCCATTGCTTTGATTACCTTGAGCGCATGGGCTGGCTTTGCCAGATTGTTACTCAGATGGGCATATGGATAGATCAGAATCTTGTTTGCTTTCAGCTTTTCAAGGGATGATTGGATTTCTTTTACTGCTTTCTTTGCAACGGCTTCGTTGTCTCCTTCTTCAACGCAAGTGAATAAGACGACGATCTCTTCGAGTCGATGTTCCTTTTCATCGCATTCTTCGGCTAACTTGACCTCTCTCTTTATCGGCTTGTATTCTATGAAGTTTGAATGGAGTTGAAGTATCCTCATTTGAAACCCTCAGTTCAGCGTGTGACTCTACTCATAAGAAGAAACATTCTCAAATTAGCCTTGCGGAGTTCTCAGCCCATGTATCTCCATTTCTCAAGCCTTCGTTCCTTTCTAGTCTTCTTCTTGTACTCCTTGTAGTGCTCCTTACAGAGATATGCTCGCCTTCCAGGGCTGACGTTTAATCCTGCGGATTTGACCTTTTGATTTGAGAGAGAGCGAACAGCCTCCTTGGCACATCCTGTCACACTGCATTTCACGCCTTCGGCAACTCGCCCCAACTATAAACCCTCTAACTTTGTAGTTTACTCGTTTAATCACTTAAAAGCTCTTTTTCATAGATTCCAGACGCTCTCTCATAGATGTCTTTCTTCTCTCCGAACATGGCAGGGCCTACAGCCTCGACTACGAAAGAGGCAGCTGCTGACCCAACACACATACACCAAACTGGATCTTTCCTTTTGGTATATTCAGCTAGAAAGGCTCCGATGAAGGCGTCACCAGCACCTGTAAGGTCCCGAATAGCTCTCGGCTTACAAGCTGGAATCTCGTAGAAATTCTCTTCATAAAGGATCGTAGAACCTTTTATGCCTTTGGTGACTATCACAACTTTAGCTCCGTAATCACGAATTCTTTCCATCGCCAGCTTCAAGTTGGCTAACCCTGTTATCGTTCTGATCTCGTTTGAGGAGGATTTGTACAAGTCGATCTGTTCAAGAACGTGGGGGTCGTTCCATCTCTTCAGGAAGACATGTCTATCTTCATCAAACCCTCTCACAAATCCTTGCGGATCCAGGGACAGAGTTTGTGTCAGAGTTCGCAGTCTGTCAACAACTTCACCCGATAGCTCATTCGCGATCGGAGCAACATGGATGACTCTCGATTCTAAAGAATCGGGCACATCTTCCAGAGTGATTGGTGGGGCTTTACACTGCAATTGAAGCATGCGCTCTTCATCATTGTACCTTAAAAGAAACCTCGTCGTTGGGGCATCACTAATGCATTTCAAGCCAGAGAGGTCTATGTCATTGGCGTTCAACCACCTAGCATAATCCTTAGAGAAATCCTTCCCGACCTTAGAGAGCACAGAAACCTTCGCGCCAAGTTTTCTCGCTGCCAGCGATACATATGTGGGAGGGCCACCCAGAGTGTCCTTGGAAACAGCTGTTGTTCGTGAAAGTATCGAATCGATTGCGAAGTGCCCAACTACAACCACATCGAACATTGTTCTTCTTAACCTAAGGTGCAGCGAATTAGGTTATATGCTTCTTGTTAGTCAGTTTATGCGAGGAGTTATAAATTCCCATGAGAAACTAGTCGTGCTAATGGTGGATAATTGTGCCGAAAAAGAGGAGGAGTCGAGGAAGATCCAAGGGTAGCAAGGGAAGAAGCGCGCAGGTTCAGTGTTGCGTATGCGGTCAACTTGTGCCTAGAGATAAAGCCAAGAAGTCAACCCGGCGAGTCTCTGTCTTGAACCCCGCATTGGCCAGGGAGCTTCGTCAGAAGGGTACATACATAGCCAGCCGACGTGAAACAAAGTATTATTGTGTCTCGTGCGCGGTGCATCGCGGCATAGTCAAAGTCCGCGCAGAAGAGGAACGTAAGCAAATTCCAAGACGAAGAAGATAGCTTTTGAATTAAGCAACCTAACAGTTGCCTAGAGAGGGTTCATTCTCCACTTTTGGTTACCCTAAGAAAATATGTCACGCGCTGAAGCACCGTCAAGCCTGTAAGAACAGCCAAAATAATCACTGCCCAATTTAACACATCCAACCAGACGATACTGAGAAAACTTGCTGCGGCAAGTATGATCAGCCGTTCTGCGCGTTCAGCCACGCCAACAGCTTCCATCTCGACTCCCAATGCCTCTGCCCTAGCCCGGGAATAGCTCACCATAAGCGAATTTATCAATGCGAAGAATCCCCAGACTGGGGCGCACAGCCCACCAAAAATTATGCCTAAAAGTATGATAGCGTCTGCGTATCGGTCCAGCACGGAGTCCAAGAATTTGCCAAAGTTTGTGGTTTTTCCGTGGAGTCTTGCGATTGCCCCGTCCAGTGCGTCGCAGAATCCTGAGATGAGTAGAAGGAGGGGCGCCGTTATTAGAGAGAACTGGAAGAAATGCCATTTCCAATAAGTAATTGCTGAGATCACTGCAAACAGTATTCCAAGTGCGCTGACATGATTCGGAGTCAACCCTACTTTATAGGCGACCTTCGCTTCTGTTGTGATCCAGTGCTGAAACTTCTTCTTCAGTCTCGTGAGCATTCTTTTCCCATTCTCAATGGTTAAGGGCAATTCATCTAAGGGTTTTGCGGTCGTAACCTTATTAGCAATCTCTTGGAATGCTTACTACAGGGATTCAGATGATCCGCATAAACCCGATTGAGATAGACGACAAAACGGCTTTAGGCGTAAAGGTGGATTTGCCAGACTCTCCACCTCTTCTGTTGGTTATAGGAGAAAGGGGATTTGTGATGTGTGGGTTCCTTAACATGGATGCAGCCGAGAAGCTTAGTGTCGCAGCGGCTATGGTGAGTGGCGTAAAAACTTTTGAGGACGTGCTTGAGGCTGAGGTTAGAGGGGTTACGTCAAGGGCTAAGAAGAAGGGTATAAAACTAGGAATGACGGGGGAAGAGGCGCTGAAACTCCTCTAGCTTTTAAGGGTCCTGTTTATTGTGAAGATTTCTGTGCCTTCTTCTTGGCTTCCTCAATATATCCGCCATTCGGCAACAAGACCGTCCCGAATCTCGGCGGTCCAAAGCACCGTCTCTTTCTCTTCAACTTCAGGCGGAACATGTGAACCCGTTGTCTTGCCGACGATTGCCACGCCGTTGCCACTCGTTAGGACATTGTGCACGCGGATTTTGTATTTTGGGTAGGATGAGAAGTAGCCTTGCCAGCCGTCTCGGCCACGGTAAACGTCTCCTCCCATGTCGATCAGGGTAAAGTCTTCGGTCTGGAGCTTGATAAGTGCTTCAGAGTCTCCAGCATTGATAACCTCTACAAATTTGAGTGCGACGGACTTGGGTGTTGTTCTTGACATGTTCTCGACCGTCTGGGAAACATCTCACTGCCCTAATAAGTCTATCCCACTGCTACATGCCTGCGCAGGAAGCATTCCACAAAGGAAGTCGTGCTTAGATTTGACTTAGATCAAAAGAATTGACAGAATAGCGTTTAAGAAATCTTTAAATAGTTTCTTCACGCACTCCCGTAAAGTGGTCGAAATGGGTGACTTTGTTCCACACCACTGATTTCCCCGACACACCTATTATAAACCCTAATTTTTCCATTACAGAACACCGAGAGAGGAAATGACATGTCAGATTTAGGAATCACTGTTAAAAAATCCGAACAATTCTCAGAGTGGTACACAGAACTTATCCTAAAGTCTGAGTTGGCTGATTACGCGCCGATTAAGGGCTGCATCATCTTCAGAGAGTATTCCTACGCTATCTGGGAAAAAATTCAGGAATTCTTCAACAAAAAAATAAAGGAAACCGGACACAAAAACGCATACTTCCCTATTTTTATTCCTGAGAGTTTCTTGAGGAAGGAAGCTGAACATTTTGAGGGATTCGTCCCGGAGTGTGCGTGGGTTACGGTCGGCGGCAATAGTGAGCTGGAAGAGAGACTAGCTTTGAGACCTACATCTGAAACAATAATGTACACAATGTACAAAAAGTGGATACGCGGTTGGAGAGATCTTCCTCTAAAGCTGAACCAATGGTGCAACATTGTCAGGTGGGAAACTGCTGCAACCAAACCATTCCTGAGAACGAGAGAGTTTCTCTGGCAAGAAGGCCACACTGCACATGCGACGAAAGAAGAAGCCGATAAGGAAGTCATGGACATTCTAAACATCTACAAAGAGCTAGCCGAAGAACAACTGGCCATTCCAGTGCTGGTTGGAGTGAAGACCGAGAATGAAAAGTTCGCTGGAGCCCTCTACACAACAACCCTGGAAGCCTTAATGCCTGACGGAAAGGCGCTGCAACTTGGAACGTCGCATAATCTTGGACAGAACTTCTCAAAAGTCTTCGACATCAAATTCATCGGGGAAGATGAGGAGGAGCATTATGTCTGGCAGACATCGTGGGGCGTGTCTACACGATTGATCGGTGCAATGGTGATGGTTCACGGAGACGACAGAGGATTAGTGTTACCCCCAAGAATAGCCTCATACCAAGTTGTCATTGTCCCCATACCCTACAAGCACGTTGAAAGAGACGTGATTCTGGAGAAGGCGAGAGAGGTTCTAAGCAAACTACAGAAGAAAGGAATATCCGCCATCCTCGATGACAGAGAGGAATACACTCCGGGATGGAAGTTCAACCACTGGGAATTGAAAGGCGTGCCCATAAGAATAGAAATCGGTCCGAGAGACGTGAAGAAAGAACAAGTGATAGCCGCGAGAAGAGACACGCTTGAAAAAGTTGCAGTGAAAGATGGGGAGTTACTTAAGACCATAACCAAGATGCTCAAGGAGATTCAGAATAATCTCTTTAACCGAGCGAAGAAGTTTTTGGACGAAAACATCACCAAAGTGGAAAGCTACGATGAGTTTAAAGGAGTTCTAGGGAGAAAGGGCGGATTCATCAAAGCCTGCTGGTGTTCAAAATCAAGTTGTGAAGAGAAGATAAAAGAAGAGACTGGAGCAACCATCAGACTCGTTCCTTTCGAGAAAGAGAAAGTGTTTTCGAACTGCGTCTATTGTCGTGGAAAAGCAGACAAAGTAGTCTACTTCGCCAAGGCCTATTAAGTCCAGAAACCTTGCTGGAGAACCGAGTTCTACATTGAAGGAGTGATGGCTTTGGACAAGGAAGAGATCCGAACGAGAGTTTGGCGTCTCATGGAAGAGAAGGGAATCGCCCGTTTCCCTAGGCCTGTCTTCCATCGAATTCCGAATTTTGTTGGAGCTGAGAAAGCCGCTAGAAGACTTGGCGAATTGTCAGAGTATAGGGCTGCTGGGGTTGTTTTCTGTAACCCTGATTCTCCGCAGAGGCCTGTTCGAGAAATGGCTTTGAGTGATGGGAAGATTTTGGTTATGGCTACGCCTCGGCTGAGGAAGGGTTTCCTCATACTAGACCCGAAAGCGATCTCTCAAAGCAGTATTCCGAAGGGTTCTACAATCAGAGGGGCTTTCAAGTGTGGTCGTTTTGTTGAGCCCTCGGAGGTGGAGGTTGATCTGTTTGTGGTGGGCTCGGTTGCTGTTTCTTTGGATGGCGGAAGGCTGGGTAAGGGTACGGGATATTCCGATAAGGAGCATGCCTTACTGAAGAATTCTGGTGGTCTTAGGGCTGATGCTCTTGTGGTTACGACGGTACATGATGTGCAGATTGTTGAGGAGATTCCGCAAGATGAATGGGATGTTCGGGTTGATGTGGTAGTTACGCCGACAAAAATTATTAGAATAGGCTAATGTGATTCGAAGCTAATCGGTTGTGTTAATTCTTGGTGACATTTTGCCTAGAGGCCTTGCCTCTTATGAACAAGACGAAGAGACTGCAGAGTTAGAATCGGCTTGTGAAAAGTGAAACATGTGGGGCCAGTTATGGTGCTTTCCTACCGCTTACGCACCACACAACTGCGCCTGAGCTAAGCGACGATAACTTGCATGCATGAATACCATTGAAAAGCTTTTAGTCTGTGTTCACCTGAAGCGTACTGGAGTGTTATTGCGTTGGTTGGTTTGCTGGATCCCTTGGAAGTCAAGGGTTTAACGCTCAAGAATCGGATTGTGATGCCACCTATGCACACTGGTCTGGCCACTACCGAAGGAGCTGTGACTGACGCTCTGGTTGAGCATTATGTTAGCCGTTCGGAATCGCTGGCATTAATCGTTATTGAGCATAGCTATGTGTCTCTGGCTGGAAAGCTCAGTGATAAGCAGCTGGGAATACATGATGACGGTTTAGTTCCTGGATTGGAAAGGCTTTCGAGTAGCATCCATGCAACGGGCACGCCTGCGGTCATACAGATAAATCATGCTGGAAGAGGCGCCAACATGGATCTCACTGGAATGCAGCCTGTAGCTCCTTCGCCGGGCGAGGGTGCTCGAGAACTCCTAGTGGAAGAGATAGAAGCTTTAACTGAAGCGTTTACTGTCGCGGCGGAGAGGGCGATCAAGGCTGGCTTCGATGGAGTTGAGGTTCACGGCGCCCATGGTTTTCTCCTCAATCAATTCTTCTCTCCTCTGACTAATCGACGCCGAGATGACTATGGAGGATCCCTAGAGAAGAGGATGAGATTTCCGCTAGAGGTTGTTAGGAGCATTAGGAAAAAGATTGGAGGAAGACTGCTTCTCTATCGGCTGGGCTCGGATGATATGGACCCCGCAGGAACTCGAATCGAAGACTCTCAGAGATTCGCTGTGAAGCTGGAGAAAGCTGGAGTAGACATTATCGATGTGTCAGGAGGCTTATGCGGAAGTAGACCAGAGGAACTCCAAGGTAAACAAGGATACTTTGTCCCCCAGGCACAGCAAATCAAGCATGTCGTAGATATACCTGTTATCGGTGTCGGAGGAATTGTGAACCCTAAGTACGCGGAGAGACTTGTACGTGAAGAAAGAGTTGACTTGGTTGCAGTGGGGAGGGCGCTCCTGAAAGATCCAGACTGGGCGAAGAAAGCCAGAAGAACTCTACAGAGAAATTAAGGTTCAACTATTCTGTCCTTATTTCATTTTTGCATCCAAATCCTAGAAAACAACGAGAGAAAATGCTCTAGCGAATTCTTTTCAGTGCTACACACTAGAAGTCAAACTTTCTCATAAAAAGAGAGCAACTCATCGCCATTAATAATCTGCCAAAAATGGCGATTCTATCAGTCACAACAGCCATAAATGGGAGTTCCCAGCCGAATACTATTCTTCCAGTTACGAAGTGTAGAAGGACGATTGCTTTCGCAATCATGAAATTTAGAACAACACCGATGATGAAGAGATAGTTCTTCTCCTGGAATGCGTAGTATGAAAGGGAACAAGCAGTAACAACTAGAACTAGGAACGACGAGAATTTGAAGTGCTCAAAAAAGGGTTTCCCTCGTACAGGATCGCTGCCGCTATTAGAGGAGAGAGTACCAGAATCGCCAAGTTGCTGAATCTTAGCGCTCTAATTCGGCTGTAGAAGATAAATCCCAAAGGGAAAATTATGAACTGCAGTCCTGCCCATTCCAACATACCCAGTCCAAAAAACCTTGGTATCGGGAAAAAGTATAGATCAGAAATGAGCAGCGGAAAGAAGCCAGCCGCCACGATTAACCAAAAATCATCCTCCACCTCATTGTATTTGCCGCTGAAGCTCAAAAGCATCCCAAGATAAGTTAGTATTCCTGCCCATCCTATAGGATGATAAGGGACAAACTCGTCACTTACAGGCCCATAAGGGCTAAAAAGAAGCAAAACGAATGCACCTGTCAAAAGGACATACACAAGATAATCCGCGATTTTCACCACTATTGCTTCAACCGCCAAATACGTACTGAAATGCTTAATACCAGAGTTTCTTTATAGAGCTTGGGTGGGCTTTTTGGGAAGGAAATGGTTTCTGATCCTAGGTTCTGCAGCCCTACTGGTTGTCATTGCTGCTTTGGTCTACGTATTCTTTCCGTCACCCCGCTTCTTGAGAGAGGAATACATTGGAGGGAAATACCAGTGCAGGCTGGGGATCTCAGGAGAAGACCCTCAAGGCTTTGAAGTGGGCTGGCTCTTCTATGTTAAGGACGGAGTTGAACAGAATGGCTACTTCAACGCCTATCTAAGAAACGCCTTAGACTGGATCAAACTCGACACGCCAGAGAGCGCTGTCTTTCTCAATTGGTGGGATTATGGGCATATGATCGTTGGCTACTCAGAGAAGGAATCTGTGATTAAGAATCCATCAGAAGAAGCATTGGTATCGGTACGCGATCCCGCGGATTATGAGGAGCTTGTCCCTCATGAAATGATAGTTGATGTAGCGAAAGCCCTAGCAACGACAAATGAAAGCGAGACGCTGTCGATGATGAACAAGTACAACGCAACCCACATCCTCGTTACGGCAGTGGATGGAGGAGGAAAAGCAACATGGATATTCCGATTCGCTGGACACAACATCACAGACTACATGAACATGACCTGGTATTCCAGTAGCCACAACGGCTACACATTCAACCCGAATATGTACAACGAAATCGGAAGGGAAACAACAATCTACAAAATCCTAACAAACACTGAAATAGAGGGGCTGATCCAAGTCTACAGTGACGAATATGTTAAAATCTACAAACTTGAAACTTGACGTGGATCCGTAGTACATCAAAAATGAAGGGCAAATCATGCGCGCGCGTAAAGTCTCTGGTATGATGGAATAATCTTCTATTAAGCCCTAATCTAACGCGCGCCCGAAACAAACATATTCACCTGGATTAGTGCACCTTGGATCTTCAGCCCAACTTGACTTTCAGTTTCAAAAAAGTTAACGAAGCCCGTTCAAGAGTTCCTTATCTTTTCTTCTAGAACCCTGTCTGCCTTTTCCAGTCCAAGCCGTTTCAACTCTTCCGACGTGGGTATGCCGTTCTCATCCCAGCCTACAGCTTTGTAGTATCTTCTTTTCAGTTTCTCAAATTTGGTGCGATCAGCCTGCTCTCCCGTGTAGGGTCCTGAGGGTAGCGGCTCGTAGAATCTGGGTGGGTTGTCGTCATGTTCTTTGGGCCTCCATTTTAGGTCTGGTCCGCCGAGTAGCAGTAACGCTCTTTGTAGATGGAGTATTCTGAGCGCTGTGATTTTGTACCATTCCTTAGCTCTTATGTTCCATCCTGTAACCGCCTTGAGGAACTCCCATCTAAGGCTTCGCCTCACCCAAAACATGTTGAAAAAGCAGTAGACGCCCGAGTCGTGGAGTATCATGTCCAGTTCGCCGTCTCTGTATCTTTTCGGCACATGTGCCACGGATGTGTGGTCCCCAGCCTGCACAGAGCAGGCGTAGGCTATCTCTGACGGGTAGTCCTCTCCACTCCTGATTCCGTGAGCACCGATCGCCACTCCCTTCTCTTGAACAGCATACCGCATCACCTTCTTTCCCGTCATCTCCTGTATCTTTAGGGCGGCTCTGTAGGTACCTTCTGCGAATAGGTTTCCGATTCCCTCTCTCACCGCTATTTTCCTAGCCAATGCGGCGAAGGCTTTTGTGTTTCCCCACTTCAGCTCTATCCCGTCTAAGTCTTGCCTAGTTAGAATGTCTCTCTGGTAGAGTTCAGCGGCGAACCCTAGTGCATTTCCGCATTGTATGCCACACAGCCCCAAATCGTCTATCAGAGATGCGAGATAGACGTTCTCTTCGGGAGTGAAGATGCCCAAGTTGGTTCCCAAGTATGCTTGTAGTTCGTAGTCTGGGTTATCTCCTATGGCACCTTTGAAGGAGCCAGCTTTCGTCATCGCCAGCTTTAGGCAGGTTGTTGGGCAGCCGAAGTCTCCCCAGAACCGTTTTATCCAGACCCTCCGCTCAAACTTGTCAACTCCAAAACTATGTTGGTCGTGCCACTCCTCCTGCCAGTTTCTGACAGGCTCAGAGCTGGTTTGGGCTCCGACCTCGTAGCCTGCAGCACCTGTTCCCCACATTCTAAACATGTCATGATCAAAGCATTCTTCACAAACCTCGTCTATGAGAGCTTTCACTCTTTCAATGTCCTCTACTTCTGGCAGGGGTCCTGTGCCTTTAGCTACGACAGCCTTGAGATTTTTGGAACCCATCACTGCGCCATATCCACCGTACCCTGCGGCATGTGTCCACTTTGCCATAACAGCAGCTATCCTCGCTCTGTTCTCTCCAGCAGGACCAATGTATATTATGGCTGGCTCTTTCCACTCCCCGTAGTGTGGAAATCTCTTTCCGAGCTCTTCTCTTACCTCTCTGGTCAGCATGATTAGAGTCTGTTTTCCATCCTTTCCCCAGATGTGGCTTGCGTCTCTGATTTCCGCTCCAGAGTCCGTGATGAGCATGTAACATGGCTTTGTAGCTTTGCCTGTGATTATCAACCCGTCGTAGCCAGCGCATTTAAGCTCCACACCGAATTCTCCAGCAATCGTGGAACCGATCACGCCGTTGCTCTGGGGAGACTTTCCAGAAACGCAGACCCTGCCGCCGGGATAGAAGCCTGTCAGGGGGCCTGTCAAGACTAGAAGGATGTTTTCGGGTCCGAGTGGGTCGATCGTCTCCCATCGGCTACCGAGTCTGTCCCACAGAATCTTTGTGGCTAGACCTCTGCCACCGATATATCGCCTGAGAACAACTCGGTCAAACTCTACTTCCTTGATCTTCTCTGCGGAGAGGTTGACTTCAATGAGTTTTCCGGCGTACCCCTGCACCTAGATCAACCCTTCCCCAGCTTCCCCATAGAGGTTCACAACTAGGTCTCGCGTCAGCTCCTCTGGGGTGCGTGCGTACAGCTTGTAAGCCCTACCGCCTCTGGAGACTTTCTTTAAAACATTCCATCCTCCTTGTCTACATACATCCACGCATCGAGGATCTCCCCCGCAAAGGTCACATATCACTGCGTATTTCTCATTTGGGTGTATGTGAGGAATTCTGCCTGGACACGCACTGACACATACACCACAGCCTGTGCACTTCTCTCTATCCACCAAAACAGCTTCGGTCTCCGCATTTACTGACAAAGCATCCTCCGGACAGGCTTCGACACACGGGTAATCCTCACACTGCACGCAAAAGTGAGGAACTTCGACACCTGGAACCAGCATGAAAACTCGAATCCTTGAAGCTTCTGGCCAGAT
>JBHIEV010000022.1:0-18102 GCA_046760805.1 Bathyarchaeia archaeon | reverse complement strand
GGTTTAGCCTTAAGAAGCTTAAGTGAAACTCCCAGATCATTAGCTAAAAACGGTTACCGATCTAGTGCAAATGGTGTATAGCTTGTCTCCCTCAGAATCCCACTAAAGGCTATACTGAATCCGTTGCAAGCCATAGTCTTTTGCGACTCTGCAACAAGAGCCCTCAAATTGTCATGCGTAGTATCATAAATGATCAAATAACGCACATTCACCACCAACACAACTGTCACAATTTTCTTAAACATTAAGAGCAAAGATGATTATGGCGGGTCCTGTAAATCAAATTTTCCTTCTTTCCCATTAACAGCAAGTCTCACCTTTTCAATGAAGTTCATTCCAAGCAAAACCTTAATCGGTGCAGGATCTGGAATCTTGTGAATCACAACAGGAAGCTTCTCTACGCTAACGTCTGCGATTTCTAGCCTATTCAGAACTTTCACCGGAGTTTCGATAATTCCAGACGCCGTAACTAGCCTTGCTCGTGGATAATCTCTGTTGACTTCAAGGTCCAAGAAGTCAGCAATTTCAGGTGGAATAACAGTGAACGCTGCTCCAGTATCTATCAAAACGTCTTCAAGAACATGTAACTTTTTGCCTTCAAGTTTGGCTCTAGAAATAAGCTTTCTTTCTCTAATCTCCATTAGTTCACCCGAAAAGAAAGCCATACTCCTTTTCCTTTTCTGTCGGCGAATAAAAAATGTAAACGCCATCCACGCCCTTCTTCTTCAGCTGTTTATATATCTCTTCATGAGTATCCGAAATCGCCACGACATCGTTGCCTTTTGTCCCTATCCACTTACCTACGTGCTTTTGCTTGACTTTTTCAATGAAGCTTGCTTCAATGTCCTTGGCCATTCAAGACCCCTATCAATAACTCGTTCTGAACTTTAAATAGTTTGACTTGAATGAGCATCCTAAGGTCATTAACTGGACTTTACCAACCCAATACAAAGGGCGTGTAACTGATTTCGCGCAGAAGAAAACCCAAAACTCGGCTAGCTTGGTAATAAAGAAAGCGTTTGACGGGTGCCCGCTGGCCATTGAACATAGCTTTTGTATCAAGTCTCTCTTGAAGGCTCGGACATGCAAGTATAACCTAACACTCGTCTACACTCACCTCGTGAGCTTTGAAGGAAATGATTTCCATGTTAGAGCGGCGAAAAGCCTTAAACACGACAAATAATTAATTGAAGCTGGCTTCGAATATGTTACAGAAAGAGACGGGGCTAAGATCTGCAGGAAGCAAAAATAGATGGCAGAGCTTGAAGTTGTGAGAAAGGAAGCCAACAACTTCCTCGTGAAAGTGCCAAGTAGGGAAACATTCGTAAAAATCGAGAATACCTACGCCGAAATGTGTCCTTCGTTGGAGATATCCCCCGCAAACTCCCTTTTTTATGTGGCCTTATGTCATTTTGCGTGTTTGATCCACTATCTTTTTAACTAATTTCGTTTCTTTATGTGGTTTGGAGTCGTTGGCTATTATTTTTAATTCTTCATTCAGGTCTTTAAGATAAGAATAGTTCTGCAGAATAATGTTGATAAATTGCCGCCTCCTTGGGAGTGTTTTTCCGCGCACTAGATTTCTCAACTCCGTTAGGTCATATGACTCTTTTTCAATATCGTCAAAGAAGGATATAGGGTTGAAGGGGTCTCTGACGTTCCAGAGTTTGACCACTACAAGCTTTTTGACCAAATCGCTGTTGTATGGTTTTTTGGCGAAAAGGTAGAGGTCATAGAGGTCTCTACTACCCATTCTTTGGAAAGCGGCCCTAATTTTTTCTGCTATGAGTTCCTCTTTTTGGAGGCATGGGACCTCAAAAGGTTTGAAATCGAGATACTTAAAGTAAAGCTCTTCTAAGATTCTGAATGAAATAACCTTCAAAATGGGTCTTTCTCGAAAGCTTGTTTCAACCTTGAAGCTGGCTTGGTTATAATTGTGGGAGTATGAGATGTTTGCTCCATAAGACTCTTCATCTCTTGAATATTCATCGATGAATCTGAAGTTGATGTCATGGTGGGTCTTACCGTCAAGAATTCTCTTGAAACGATTTTGGAGTTGTCTACGAGTCAAATCTACAGACGTGAAATCTAAATCGAGGGAGACTCTTCCTGTTTTTCCAAGATAGATCTTCTTCAAGCAAGTTCCTCCCTTGAAAGCCAGATGAGTTAAAAGGGGATCGCTACCTTTGGACAAGGCCTTTAGCACGTAGGTGAGGATCACGTCCCTTTCAGCGACAAGTCGATCTACCCTACTCGCGTGGGCGTAGTGATCGATGTGTCTCAGTTCTAGCAAATTATCACCTGATAATGATTTCACTCAGAAGCCGATCTCTTGGAACATTCTGGACTATGTTCCAATCTCTGTTGTACTCTCCTCCTTTTCTGTACTTCGTGATGGATGCTAGGTAAATGGTTGTTTTGCCTATATGTTCAAGCAGATCATTCTTTTCTTTATTCGGAAATTTGATGAATCCCTCTTTTTGCAAGAAATCTAGTAGAAAACCGAGCCTCTGAACCATGGAATGAGAATTCATCTTTATGGCGTAGTCAACCAGTTTCTTGCAATCGATCTTTCGTTTCAGTCCAGTGCAGATGACATTTGTCACTTCCTCGATTCCTCCTGCATATTTGACTTTGTCTACGGAGTCTACGATCGATTTTTCTGGGCTCGCGATACTCACCTTTGCTCCCTGAACCTCGAGTTCGTGGTAACCAAAAAACTTGCTTTTTGATACGGTGACAAACTTGAATCGGTTGTCTCTCCAGTTGAAGTCTCTTTTTGCCTTTGTGGTAGCAATGTATACTGTTGGGCGGATCTGAGTTGTGAAGCCGTAATGCGCGTTGGATGTTGCATAGCTGTAATAGTATGGTTGTACTAAAGTGCTGCCCACTAACAAGGGATCCATGGGAGGGAATCTTTCCTCATATCCGTACTCCGCTGGAATGAATAGATAGAACCCCCTCTTTATCCTTTCAAGCCACCTCTTCTCTTCTAACCTATGAATTACTGCACGTGCATAGTTTCTTTTTGACCCTAGCTGTTTCACAACATTTTCAACCGTAACTATCTTAATGTTGCCAGCTTCCCATCTAGATACCAACTCAGCTTCTACAGGCGTAAGCATTCGTAACCGTTGCCTTCTGCGTTCCTGCAAAATTTCCTTTAGTGTTTCTTTGGATATGCCTAACTTAGAAAGCGGTATGAATGATATATCCAACCTGTCAAAGATATCTTTAGTCCTCTGATCTATGCTTTCCCCGATTATCACTAACTTAAAGTTTTTTAGAGAAGGTTCCATGTTTGAAATTGCAGAGTAATAATTAAGAAATCGTCCAATCTGGCTCGACTTAATCTTGCCACCTTTAACTTCTACGAATACGTGTTCACCTTTTTTATTTACGAGGTGCAGATCTATGTTATATCCACCGGGCAACAATTTGTTGCGCTCAATTAGCCTAGTTTCTGGAAAGGTCTTTCCCAATTTCTTTACTACATAGTTTTCAATGATCTCTTCCATTGGTATTTCCTAGTAATATCGAAGAAATTGGATATTATAAATTTTTTGTAGAACATTACAATTTTTCCTTAAAATCTGTAATTTATCGCAAAAAAAGCATAATAACCTTTCCATGTCGTTTTCTAGCATACATAGACACTCAGTGTTTAATTATTGGCGTTCAAGAAGGGGAACTTTTAATTCATGAGCTTCTCTATTTAAACTGGTCGTCACAGTTTATGTAATCCCTACTGAGGGATTTGATATGCCTACAGAAATGAGTTTGGAGATGTATGCTGAGCAGAGTTGAAATGGCGAGACCTAGACCTGGAACGCCACATCGTGACAATCAACAACCCTGAGAAAGGCTCCAACGCAAGACAGATAGAGATCAGCGAAAAAGTTGTTGAAATGTTGAAGGCCTACCCTAATACTGGCGAGCTTGTCTTCGGAGAGAATGCGGCCAAGCGTATGAGAAAGAACTTTCATCAGACTCGACAAAGACTCGCTTATAGAACACGCAACCCAAGAATTAAACAGATTCACTTACACACTTTCCGACATTGGCACGGAACCATGCTTTACCATGCAACCAAAGACATGATGGTAGTCAAAGAACGCTTAGGACACAAATCCATAACAAGCACCCAAATCTATGTTCAACCATTGCAAGGCAAGGGAAAAGAAGATTATGTAAGCAAGGTGGCCACAACACTTGAAGAGGCGCAAACATTAATAGAATCTGGCTTTGAATACGTGACAGACATGCAGTTTGGAGAAATGACGTATAAACTGTTCAGGAAGAGAAAGCCTTGGACACCAGATTAAGAGTGAAAGAGAAAACATCGAAGGGATACATTCTAGACAATGGATGTATAATAGAGGATACTTTCGCCGAGATGTTTCCTTTGTGGGCGGGGAGGGTTCTAATAACCGCTGAGAATGAGAAATGGGCGTTAACCGCAGCTAGAAATGCAACTGGATTTGCTGCTTCGATCATCGCATCCCCCGCAGAAGCAGGAATAGAAGGCATGGTGCCAGCAAACAAGACTCCGGACGGGCGCATAGGAGCTCTCATCCAGATATACCACAAGACCCGGAGAGAGTTGAAGAATCAGATGATATTGAGAATCGGTCAATGCGTGATGACATGCCCTACCACTGCAGCCTTTGACGCCTTGCCAAAAGCGAAGAGGAGATTAAAGGTTGGGCGGAGCATCCGACTCTTCGGTGACGGATTTCAAAAGAAAGACACTGTTGCGGGCAGGACGGTCTGGCGCATCCCAGTTATGGAGGGCGAGTTTTTGGTTGAGAGCCGCTTTGGAGCTGTGAAGGCTGTTGCCGGCGGGTTATTCTTAATTATGGCGGAGAGCCAGAAGGCGTGTCTCCAAGCCGCAGAGCAGAGTGTAAGTGCCATTGAAGAGAAAGCCAAGAGGGTTGTCCTGACATTTCCAGGCGGCATATGCAGATCTGGATCAAAGGTGGGCTCAAAGAAATACAAACTCAACGCTTCGACGAATCATCCTTTCTGCCCGAAGCTGAAGAAACTGATAGCTGACTCACAGGTTCCTGACAACGTGAACAGCGTCTATGAGATAGTGATAAACGGTCTGAACTTGGATGTTGTTAAGAAGGCTATGGCTGAGGGCATAAGGGCGGCAGTGAGGGTCCCTGGGGTTGTCAAGATTTCTGCTGGGAACTTCGGAGGGAAACTCGGTCCATTCAAGGCTTACCTGAGAGAGGTTCTGCAATTAGAGTAGCTGATAACCGTTTCTGTGAAAGGTGTTCTAAGCGTGGAAAGATGGACGCCCGTGGACGGCGACACATTTTTGACGAAGGAGAACTTCGTCTTCTGTGTATTTGGATATGAGCACCCTGATGGGCAGGCCTTCTCCTTTCTTAAGTATGTTCCATCTCAGTTGAAAAAGCTTTTTTCAATACGTTTTGTTGAGAGAAAATGGAAATTTCAGGACGTAGAACTTGTTCGACCAGAGAAACTCTACACCGCAAAAAACTATCAAGAAATAATGAAAACATTTCGAAGCAATTTTCCACATTACGTTTACGCTTGTCCCTTTTACGGGAAAGAAATAGCGAGTTCACCCTTCGAATTTATAAAGAGGGTATATGTACCAAGGGAATGTTTGCATGAGCTTCTGCAAAGAAAAGAGAAGGACTTGCTACAGGAATTAGCGGTGGAGCTAGCAACTTTGCTTTCTGAAGTATCTCACGTCTCACTGGAAGAGTTTGGAATCCGAGGGTCCATAGCGCTTGACATGCATACAACGAGATCAGATATTGATTTCGCGGTCTACGGAGCGAAAAATTTCAGAAATGTTGAAGAGGCAGTTGGCAAACTAAACGACGAAGGAACTTTGAGTTATATCTTTTCTACGAAACTCGATCGTTTCAGAAAGTTCAAGGGGCGGTACAAGAACGCATTGTTTATGTTTAGTGCAGTACGCGGAAGAGAGGAAATAGAGCACTCGTATGGTACGTGCACATATCACCCCATCCAGTCTCTCAAGTTTCAATGTCGTGTGGTTAATGATAATGAAGCTATGTTCAAACCAGCAATCTACAAAATCACTGATTATCAGCCGCTTGATCCCTCCTCAGAACTAGCAGATGAAGAAAGTCCGAGAAAGGTCGTGTCTATGATTGGGTGCTACAGGAACCTAGCTCGGAAAGGTGGAAGGATTGAAGTTTCAGGGATGCTGGAGAAGGTGGAAAACATTGAAAATGGAGCGGTCCACCATCAGGTTGTTGTGGGCACAGGAATCCATGAGGATGAATACATTTGCCCCATATCAGGCTGAGGGACCGCGACGCCATAATCACTGAAGAGGAACTGATCTTTCGGGTTTACGGATATTCCCACCCACCTAACGCTCATGTCTGCGACCCAGAATATGCCCCAGAAACGATCTTCAAATCACCAAACCCAAAAGCCTTCCGAATGGGAGCAGAACAGATCTATTACAAATTTTTCGCTGACGAAGGATTGCAATTCGTTCAGGAGAAGTATCCACGCTACACTGTATTTTACGCACCAATGCAGTCGCGCCTCGTAGGAGTTTCGCATGCGCACATAGTAGAAACACGAAGGCCAAACGATGTGCTTCAGCGGCTGATGAAAAAAGAGGCGGGAGACGGCCTTCTCAAGGCGTTGCAGAAGGTCCTTAAATTGGTTAAGAATGAATCTGGATTATCAGAAAGGGATTTCGGAGTTTTCGGCTCTATCCTTCATGACTTTTACCATCCCAGATTCTCTGACTTAGACTTCATCATTTACGGAAAAGAGAAATTGAGAAGGCTTCGCGAGACCTTGGGTGAGCTATATGGACAAGATCATCCTCTGCAAAACGAGTTCGAGAAAGAGGGCGTTCTAGAGGGAAAACCTTGGAGCTTTGTCAACCTGAGCTCGAAAGAGTATCTTTGGCATCAGCGGAGGAAGATGATTTACGGATTGTTTTCTGATAGAGAGAGCGGTAGGGTTATTAAGACGGAGTTTGAGCCTGTGAAGTACTGGAGCGAAATTCGGAATGCCTATAATACGGATGTACGAATCGTAAGGAAGGACTGGATTAAGGCCATCGTCCGCGTGACAGAAGATGAGGAGGCTGCATTCATTCCGTCAATCTATCAGGTTGAGCCTTTGGAGATTCTGGAAGGAGCGAAGGTGGAAACTATTCAGAGGATTCTTTCTTATATGGAGGAGTTCAGGATGCAGGCTATGAGAGACGAGGTTGTTTATGTTGAAGGAAATCTGGAGCAGGTGGTCACTCCCAAAACGTCATTCCACCAAATCACGCTGACTCGCTGTCCAAGATACTACGAACAGGTTTTGAAAGTCCTAAAGGCACGATCAACCCAGAATCATATAATCTGAGACTTTATTTCCTAGAAGCAACCTATAGTATTCTGGTTTGTGTTCGGTTTGCACTATTTCAACTTTGCCTTGAGCAATCACAATCTCGCCTTTTCTAGCTTGCTCGCAAAATCTTCCGCGGAAAGAGACTATTTCCCTGATCTGATTGGAAACCTCTCCGTCAAGAATTTCGACATCTCCAATTTCGTAGCGACACGGAGTGAAAATCGCTTCTGAGTCGTCAACTATTCTTGCCTTGATCTTGGCGTAGCCTCGAGATGTGTAGCTAGTTTTGCCATATCTTTCTCCGATTTCGTTCCAATCCTTCACAAACCGAAGGAAGTAGTCTCTTCCCATGAACTTGCCCTGCAAGGCTTTCCGTGACTCGGTTTTAGCAAAGTCCTCGAAGGAGATGTTTGTGTCTTTGGAGCGGAAGATGAATAATTCCTTCAGCTCCTTCTGGTCGTAAGATGTGACTGGGATTTTTTCGTTTTTCTGTAGGACTTCTAAAGCTGAGTGGGCTCTGTGGCAGTTTTCGGACCCGTAAACGATGGGATCAATATCAGAGGTTAGAGTGTGAAGCCCTATCAGGATTGAGCCGGAAATGCCCAGCTTCCCCCAACAAACCTGCGCGTCATCTTTTAAAAGTGTGATAAATCTTAGCGCCAGTTTCTCTGTCTCATCCAGCCCTCCTTCTCTACGAAGCTCTCCTAATCGATGAACTGGCATGTAGTGACGACTTATTGCTTCAATAGGCACCTCACAGAGTCTCTCATTGAAAACTGGATCATAGACCAAATATTGCGGGTAAGTCTTCTTGAGTAGGGCATAGCGCTTATACAGAGCGTAAACTTTCCGATATAATACGCCGTCTCGTTCTCTATCACCTTGGGGGTGGGGCACAAAACGGACAAAAGCTACAACTTTATCGGGAGGATGAACTAAGCCCTTAACGTCAAAAAAAGCGTTTTCAACAGTTTCTATAATGTCGCCTTCTCTAAACTTACTACTCAATTCTATGATCCTCTCAATCGTAAAAGTTGCTTAATTTCAAGGTTCGTCTGCGAATAGCTTGGATTGAAGGCCATCTAAAGCTATTTTTCTTATGCCAGTTCTCTTTAGGGCTGTGAGTAGGCTGGCGCCGATAATTGCTCCAACAAGACAATTTAACGAATCTGCTACCGCATAATAAATCGTCATAGGTGCCCAATAGGGGTACCAACCTGGTCCTGCCCAGTTCAGTATCCAAACTGCAATGTTATTGCCAGTAGCTACGTCGCCACCTATACGAGCGATCCAAGCCAGACACCAAAGAGCGATTGGCAGATGTTTCTGATTTCTTGACACTATTGATCGAACGATCCACTTTCTAACTGGAGGCACAATTATAAAGAACAAAACAAGCCAATACTGCCACGTAACAAGTGGCATGAGCTGATACCATGCGAATGGATGGGCGAACCATACTGCAATCTGGCATAAAAATATCAACGCAGCTTCTTTCCACCGATTGAACAAGACCAACCCGCTCATCAAAGCAGCTACTGTGGGAGAAAGAAAAGTCAATATACCAATAGAAGTTGCCGGGTTGATATAAGGAGCAAGCCATCCGAAAATAAACCCAGATATCGTTCCATAGAACGGACCCAGCAAAGGCGCCGTCAAACTTGAAAGCAAAACGCTGGAAAACGTAATTGATGCGGGAGTTCCTGGAACAGGGTATATGATCAAAAGAGAGCATACTAGGAGAAGAGGAACCCAAATAGCAGCAAGGGCCAAGTGAACGACATTGATGACTTCTGAAGCTTTTGATTGTGTCAACAGCATCGCCTTAGTGTACAAATTTGCATTGCCATGTGATTGTCTACACAACATTAATAAAACTTTTCATTGTGAACTAGACTCTTGCAGGTTTGGAGACTAAACAAATGGTTAAAGAGTTCGCTGGAACAGCGGAAAAAGTTGCTGCTTGCCTACAACTCGCCACGCTCCTCGAAGTTAGCGCCTATCCCAAGCCTGGGAATGTCCACAGAACTGCTGACTTTCCAGAGACAAGGTATGAGCATTTCCTCGCTTCCGCTGTTGCCTTAGCCTCTCCATTCAAGAATGGAGCTGAGCGAGGGATTTCAGTTTCCAGCGGAAGGATTGAGCCCAGCGATATTGGAGTCGGGAGAGTAATCAAGGACGCAGTCGTCAATGTGGGTAAGTGGCAACACGGAGGGAACACCCTCCTAGGAGCGATAATCTTGCTTTCGCCGATTTCAGTCGCGGCTGGAATGACCTTTGTTGAAGGATCATTTTCTCTTGCCAGACTCAGAGAACATCTGAAAGTGGTTGTTGAGTCTAGCACTCCCAAAGATGCGGTGAATGTTTACGATGCGATACTTGTTGCTAAGCCAGAAGGACTGGGAAGTGTGCGGAGACTCGATGTGACTGACCCCACTTCAAGACAGCAGATTCTAGACGAGAAGATAACCCTTCTCGATGTTTTCAAGATGTCTTCTGGATATGATTCCGTTGCGTCCGAGTGGGCAAGCAACTATGCTATCACCTTCGACTTGGGCTACCGTTATTTTAGTAAGCAACTAGAAGAAGGAAGTGACATAAACACGGCTACCGTACAAACATTCCTCAAGATTCTGTCCGAGGTTCCCGACACCTTTATCGCCAGAAAAGTGGGGTCATTGAAAGCAGAGGAAGTCTCCATGAGAGCAAAAGAAGCGTTGGAGAAGGGCGGCCTACTGACTCCAAAGGGAAGAAGTTGCATTCAGAAGCTCGATAGAGAGATTAGAGATCCCGCTCATAAACTGAGTCCAGGAACCACAGCAGATATCGTTACAGCGGTTCTGGCAGTAACCATCTTAAATGGATACAGACCATAGATGTGTGACTAGTCCATGAGCAATGATTTCTATCCCTACGTGCTTTTTCTCCCCACTAAAAGAAAGCAGAAGGTCCTGCTGGCCATCTTCGGTTCTAAGGTTCCTATTGACATCTTGAGGTTCTCGATCAAGCGGGGGATTTCTCAGAAAATCTATCAGAAGGATCTGATTGAAAGTCTCGGATATTCAAACAAGACGGTGATAGAACACCTGAAAGATTTGACTGGCTCTGGAATTCTTGATGAGGATATGGAAAAAATCGAAAGCGACGGCCGCATGGTTTGGGTGAAATACTATATGTTATCAGATTTGGGAAGGTGGCTCGCCCTTCTCCTCACTAGCGAGAAAGCCCTATCAAGAGATGAGAAGGTTGACTTAATCCGCAACATTTTCCGATCCTATATCAAGTGGGTGAAAAAACTCTCTAAGCAACTTGGCATCAAGAAGGAAATTTTCCAGGAGATCTTCGCAAAGGAGATGGAATAGGGCCTCTCTCTACATTGTCTTGGTATAAAGGGCCCTACTTAACCCTTGAATTCTCTTGCCACTCTTAACAAAGGACGCTCGGCACAAAGCAATGGGTGGGGGTTTTTGGGGTTTAGAGAGGTTTGCTGAAAGAGAAAGGAGAGTTTTCCGGTTCTATCAACCGAGAACCAGTCTCTCTAAACCTATCCAACCCCCCATAGAGTACTACAGAGCTTTAAATGCGTCGAACCATCGATTGTATGAGGCTACCATGTCCAGCGAAACGCTGGGCTTCCTCTCCTCCAATATGCCCCTGAAGTCTTTCATTGAAAGGGGTCTGGGCTGAGCCCGCTTGTCATTGGCCCTGCCAGACTCGAAAAGTTCTCCGATGACCCTCAGGTGTACTGATTGGCATACATCGCGTATGTCGCTTCCAGAGAATCCCTCAGAGAGTCTTGCCAGCTCGTGAAGGTTCACATCTGAAGCCAGCTTCAGATGGGTTGTGTACAGTTTGAACATTGCCAAGCGAGCTTCGTGGTCTGGTAGGGGAACAAGGATTCTCTTTTGAAATCTTCTGATGAATGGCCAGTCGAGAGCCCAAGGCTTGTTTGTGGCTCCGATCACATAGGCGTGGAGGTTCTTACCCTTGTCTATTACGCCGTCCATCTCTTTCAGGAATTGGTTTCGCACCCGAGCCTCGCCACCAACTTCACTTGAGTGCATTCCAATCAGCGAGTCAAGCTCATCGATGAACATGATGGCTGGGCGCCCGTCGTTGGCTGACTTTCTGGCAGACATAAACAGTCTTGCAACATTCCGTTCACCTTCTCCAAGCCACTTCGACATGATGGATGCGGCGTCAATTGACATGAAGGTTGCGTCAATCTCTGTGGCAACAGCCGCAGCCAGCAGAGTCTTTCCGCAGCCTGGCGGACCAAAGAGAAGAATTCCTCTCGGCCATCCTAACGGGAATAAATCTGGTCTTTGGACTGGGTAGACGACGGCTTCCTTGATGGCCTTTTTTGCCTGTCCTAGGCCCACGACCTGCATCCACCTCACGTTTGGTTTTTCTTTGAGTACGAGCTCATCGTAGCTCGCCTTTTGTCCTCCTTGAGCGACAGAGGCTTCGGACGGGTTCTCGTCCTGATGTGGTTGTATGGGTCCAGCGCCTTGCAGAACTTTTATCCTTTCTTGATATGCTGTTGCCCTTTGGATGTAGACCGAGTTCAATCCGTAGTTCGGGTATAATTGGACAAGTTTGAGGAGGGTCTCGATGGCCTTCTGGTACATGGTTATGGCCATTCCTCTTGAGCCCTGTTTGTCTAGTCGGATGGCCTCGATGGCATAGTCTGTTGCAGCTTTTTCAAGTTCCTGAGATGCACTCATGGCTGTACTGTCCTTACTTTTATCTTTCCTTTGTCGGCGAGGCTCTCTAACGCTTTCTCAACATCTTTGGACGAAACGTTCAACTCGACAGCACATTGGGCAACGTCGACTTTGCCTTTGCATCTTTTTATGTGCTCCAGAACCCTGTCCTCGAGGGAGGCGGGGCGCTGGATCCTGAAGGAGAGGCGTTGAAGTTCCATGTCTTTGTAGACATAGTCTTGAGAATCTCTCTCTTCGTAAGCTTCCGAGCAGCTGGCAGTGAGAGCAACCGCTTGCCTTACCTTTTCCACAGGTTTGGGCTTCTGGGCTACTTTGAAGGATATTGGCGGTGCAGGAAGCTTTGTCTCTAAGTTCTCTTTCAGAAGAGTAGATACTTCCTCCAGTATCTCCTCGCTTCCTGGGACCTTCATGTTGAGCGGTATGACTGGTTGCGGGGAGCTCATTCGTGTTGTGGCGAGTGTTTCGTTTATTGTTTCGCTTACCTTGTCCAGTTCGTGAGCGACCTCGGGCATGGTCATGTCGAGGCCTCTTGTTACGCTCCGGAGAACCTTAAGCGTAGGCTTCAAGTCTATAACAAAGCTGTTCAATTCCTTGATTGTTTCGAGTCTTATGATAACGCATTCTATGACGATCTGTGTCTGTGTGACTATGCCTATCAGTTTCCTGATCTCAGACAGTTCATTTGCAAGAATGATCGCTCTCTCTCTATTCTTTCCCTCAACGGCTATTATGCATTTTTCAAAAAGAACACGGTCTCTCTCGCGAAGTCTAACAACAACTCGTTGCAGTTTAACATGCTCGATCTTGAGCTTCCTAATCGCCTGTGGAATTACCTCTTCGAGTGGTGGAGGACCGCGAAAGAATCTTTTGAACACAATCCACCACCCGTACAGGATTTTAGGAGCTCGGTTTTACGTCAACTTCGACTGGTGGTTCGGGAAGTTGGGATTCTGGAGGGGCTTCTTCCTCTTCTTGCACCGTGGTTTTCGATGTTTCCTCAGATGGCTCCCCTGATATCTCCTCAGGAGTCTCCCCGAGGATGAGATTGGACAGGTTGGTTCTCAGGGCTTCAAGATCGCTCTTCTCCTCATTGGCTTGCTTTAAACCCTGTTGGATGATCCCCATAGCAGTCTGGTACGCCTTGTCATTGATTCTTCCAATTTCACGTTCGATTTCTAGGTTTATCAGTGCAGAATGGAGATCCTTAATCTGCCTCTCACACTTAGCTATCTGTTCGTCTATAGTGTCGAGGGTAGCCTGAGCGTCCTTCTTAAGTTGATCTAGTGCACCCTCAAAGTTTTTATGAAGAATTTCGAAAAGGTCAGATGGAAACTTCTTCTTCTTTGAAAGTGCACTTAGCGCTTGATCTTTGCGCCAGATTAAGGGTATCTCGTTGCAGAGGGCGTTCACTCTTAGCTTGATCGGGGGCACAACGACTAAACTCTCACCGTTTATTTTGAACTGGTCGCTCGGGTAACGGAGGAATTCTCCGTCTCCATGTTGAACGAAAACTCCATCAATCTGTCCGTTCGGTTTGACCATGAATGACGCTATTCTTCCTACGTGACGTCCATACTCGTCTCTAACCGGCTTGCCTATAAAAAGAAAAGGTTTTGGAGATGGCTTCGACATGACTTACTCGTCCCTTCTTTATTACACTCAATTTTCGTAAGGGTCACGTCTACGATTAAGCCTCTCCACCAAACGTCTGTTCGGAAGCCTCTTCTTTCACTCCTATGGATGGTATGCCCGCGGGTAGCTCTGGGAACTTGTCTTTCATCTTCTGCTCTGCGACCGTAGCCGCTTCCTGTAGAACCTTTTGAGCGTCTTCGCTGGCAGTGTCGAAGTTTATGCTCAGCCCTGTTGTTTGGCCTGCGTCCATGATTATTCCGCTGAGTAGGTCTCCGATGTGACCGAGCTCTCGTTCAGCCTCCGGGAAGACTGCAGACATTCCATTTCTCACGCTGCGTAGCACGCCGATTGCTGGAGCCAGTGTTGTGACGACGTCTCCGAGTTCTGAAACGGTCTTAAGCCTGAGCACGATCTGTTCAAGTGCGAGTCTTGCGTGCATTATCATTTTTTCCATCTTTCGTATTTCAGCGAGTTCGTTGGCGAAGACGTTGGCTCGTGCCATGTCATGCTTTGAGTAGGCTTGGACTATGCGTGCGAAGATTGATTTGTCGCGTTCGGAAAAGCGGTCTGTTGCTTTGTCAAGCTTTTGACATTGCATCTCGATGCGTCTGACGGCGAAGTCGAGGCGTGGCTTCAGTGGCCCTGGAGGGCGGACAGCTTCCTTAACTCTCGTGGTGAGATCCGTCTTATCGTATGGTTCTCCCCATTTCTTAGCAAATTTCTCAGACAAATTAGATTCCTCCAGAAAGAGGGATTCTTTAAGTGTATTATTACGTTTTTAATACGTAGAGAATACTAACGCATACATATAGCGCTATATCCCCCTTTTCTTTTCGTTTTGGGCTTTAAATTCAATACGCAAATAGAAGGTAGCCTTGTTTCCGTAGATAGACAGATCTGTGTAAGTTAGCTTAAAAAGGGCTGAATTTCTAGTATTAACCACATGGTGTATACTATGGGTGAAAGGATAAAAATACTGCTGGCGTTTTCGCTGCTAGGCTTCATGGCTGGAATCTTCGCAAAGTTCAGTTACGAGTTTGCGGTGCCTTGGCTTATTACTCACTTTCCGATGATAGGTTGGGACTGGGTCTTGTCGGGGTTTGCTGGAGCCGCGCTAACGCTGTTCTTGGTGGCGCTCTGGGCCTACGCAAGCGAATCTGCAGGACCATAGGCTGGGACTCTGCAGATTTCAGTTTTCTTTCTGTTCTTACAGTGTAGTGTATCAACTGTTTAGCGTGCTTCTCGTCGCAAACCACACATGGCTTTTTGAAGTGAAAGAATTATGAGACTGTTTGCGTGACATACAGTAGAAATGCAAGAAGAGCCGACGCTTCCAGGCGTTTTCACTCTCCTCACCAAACCTGTGCGCAAGGCACTGGTCCAGCTGGGATTTGTCAAGCCCACTGCGCCTCAGGTTGAGGCTATTCCCGTTGTTCTTAGGGGAGAGAACGTTCTGTTGATCGCACCGAATGGAAGCGGAAAGACTGAAGCGGTTCTTCTACCAGTCTTTTCAAACCTCATCCAAAAGCCTGAGAGAAAGGGCATATCGATCTTGTATATCACACCGCTTCGTGCCCTCAACCGCGACATGATAAAGCGTCTCTCATACTGGGCTGACCAACTCGGCATTTCGGTTGAAGTTCGCCACGGAGACACCGAAGTAAAAATCCGTCGAAAACAAGCGCTCCGTCCACCAGACATGTTGGTGACAACTCCTGAGACGCTTCAAGCCATTCTACCTGGAACTCGCATGCAAAAGCACCTCCGAAACGTTCACAACGTAATCATCGATGAGGTTCACGAGCTTGCGGAGAGCAAACGTGGGGTTCAGCTTATGGTGGCGTTGGAGAGACTCTTTGAGATTGTTAGTAGGGAGTTTCAGAGGATAGGCTTGTCCGCCACTGTTGGTGACCCAGGGAAGGTTGCAGAATTCATTGCTGGAACAGATCGTCCCATCAAACTGATTGAAGTGCCTCTCCCGAAGGGATACCGCTACACTGTCGAATATCCCATCCCGGAAGATCCAGACTATGATTTGGCTGGGGAGCTAAGAACTGCCCCAGAGGCAGCCGCGAGAATAAAGCGGATATGGGATTTGGTGAACAGCCACAATTCAACCTTGATCTTTGTCAACAGCCGAACAAATGCTGAGATGCTCGGACACAAATTCAGTCAACTCTCTCAAGAAATAGCAGTTCATCACGGCTCTCTGTCCAAGGAAGAGAGAACGCTCATTGAGGATGAGTTCAAGGCGAAGGCTCTTAGAGGGATTGTTTGCACTAGCACGTTGGAGCTGGGAATAGACATTGGACATGTTGATCTGGTCATTCAGTATCTATCGCCTCGCCAGGTGAGCAGTCTTATTCAACGTGTGGGCAGAAGCGGTCACAAGCTGGACTTGGTGTCTAAGGGAGTAATTATAACGGCTTTTCCTGAGGACACGCTTGAAGCCATATCTGCGACAGTGCGAGCCCACAAGGGTCTGTTAGAGCCAGTTCTTGTACATGAGAATGCACTAGACGTCTTGGCTCATCAAGTTGCGGGAATCCTGTTGGATCTGCGACAGGCAACAATCAGTCAAATCCTAGGCATCGTGCGTCGGGCTTATCCTTATCGAGATCTCTCTGAGACCAAACTTTTAGATGTTGTGAGTTATTTACGTAGGTTGAGAGAAGTGCGCATAGAAGGAAATGCTTTGAAGAGGATGAGGAGAACGTGGTCGTATTATTACGAGAATCTCTCCATGATCCCAGACGAGAAACGTTATCCTATAGTGGATGTGATTTCCGACCGTACCATAGGGACGCTGGGCGACGAGTTCATGGCGCTCAGAGCAAGGATCGGGCTGAACTTCATTTGTAGGGGCAAGGTATGGCGAATAGTCCAGATAGAGGACGAGACGGGAACAGTCTACGTCGTCCCGTCAGAAGACCCCATGGCTGCCATCCCAGGGTGGGATGGCGAACTGCTTCCCGTTCCTTTGACACTCGCCCAAGAAGTCGGTAGGCTCCGAAAGGAAATCGCCAAAGAGCTGGATCGGAGTAAAAGCCTTGAGGCTGTAGCCAAGAAGCTGGCGAAGAAGTTCTCCACAAGCAAGTCAACATTGCTCAAGTCGGTTGAGGAGATTCATGAACATCTGAAGAAGGGTGCGCCATTACCAGCGGATGACCAGATATTCATCGAAGCTTATGACAAATATGTAATCATCCACGCCTGTTTCGGAGAGGTCGTCAATCGAACTTTGGGCTGCATCTTTGACTCTGTGCTCTCAGATAAAGACCTTATCACAGGATGGTGGAATGACGGCTATAGAATCCTAATAGAAATGCCCAGAGAAGCTGAACTAAAAGATCTTCAGAAGCTTCAATCTTTGCTCTTTGGGTTAACAGACGAAGAAGTGAATCAAGCATTCGACGATTTCCTTAAGGCTCGATTTCCGTTCTCCTACAAAATGAAGTTTGTCGCCGAAAGATTCGGCGCCCTCCCACGCGGGAGGACGATGGGACCTGAGAGATTGGCTGAGCTGCCAAAACGCTTCAGAAAGACGCCGATCTACGAAGAGACGGTAAGAGAGGTCATGCTGGAGAAGGTCGACCTCTCTTCGGTCAAGGAAATAATGAAGAAGGTTAAGGAAGGAGAGATCAAAATCAAGGGCATGCTGTGTTTGGAGAGTCCAACGCCCTTAGCGTACAACATCCTAAAGAAATACTCTGAAGTCCCCGAGCTTATGGCACCTGAGCGCATCCTCGTCAGCAACATCGAGAGGATGAAGCGGGCGATATTGGCTAGGAAGGTGACGCTCTTCTGTCTCTCATGCGGAGAATGGTCGGCGGAAGAGCGTATCCGTAAATTGCCTGAACACCCGGTCTGCGAGAAGTGTGGAGCTAGCCTGTTAGCGTGTCTTCGCTACAATCAGGACCCCAAGAGACTTGGCGACGTCCTCAAGCGGAGGCGGAAGGGGGAGGAGTTAAGCGACGACGAGTTGGAACAACTAGCCCACGCCAGACGCACTGCAGATCTGATTCTGAGCCATGGAAAGAGAGCGTTGACTGCTCTTCAGGTCAGGGGAGTGGGACCGGAGACTGCCTTCAGAATACTGGGGAAAATGCATCCTAAAGAAGACGACTTCTACATGGATCTATTGAAAGCAAAAATCCAGTATCTGAGAACCAGGCAATACTGGGAAGATAAAGCGAAGAATGAAGTGGCAGCGCGTTGAAGGTTTCTTCTACTTTTTCGATGGTTGCTAGATGTCCGAAGACTTTGGCGTTGGGCGTGTGTGTCTCTACAGCTTCTCTGGCGGTTAGAAGCAGGGTTCCGCATGTCGAAGCAAACGTCGGCGCTATAGCGACCCAGGCAAAGACAAACA
>JBHIEV010000021.1:0-19436 GCA_046760805.1 Bathyarchaeia archaeon | reverse complement strand
AAGCCGAAGAGGGGACGGAATAGCCAAGATCCAGAATTTTGTGATCTTCGTTCCAGGAACCAAAGTTGGTGACAAGGTGAAGATTCGCATAACCAGGGTCTCCTCACGTTACGCCACAGCAGAGAAGGTCTAAAAAGAAGGTTATAATTTGCCTAAAGAATCAAACGTTGTCTACATTGGAAGAAAGCCTCCCATGAGTTATGTAATGGCGATCATAACGAGTTTCACCGGATCCGATACCGAAGAGGTTACTTTGAAAGCTAGGGGACGAGCAATATCAACCGCTGTGGATGCTGCTGAGATAACCAGGCGGAGGTTTATGAAAGAACTGAGTATAGGCAAAATCACCCTAGGAACCGAAGGAATACAGCAAGAAGAAGGCGGAACAAGAAACGTTTCGACGATGGAGATCACGTTAACACGTGTTGCCCCCGCAAAGAAGGAGGTTGAGAAGGAGAGCGAAAAGACGGAGTCTGCAATCCCCATACCTCCCACAGCGCTGACCAGCATAGAGGGAATTGGGGTTAAGAGCGCAGAGAAATTGAAGTCTTGCGGCGTAAGCTCTGTTCAGGACTTAGCAAAATTTGACCCAAAAGAGCTGTCAGAGAAGCTTCAGATTTCAGAGAAGAGAGTTTCAAAGTGGATTGACGAAGCTAGAAAAGCCCTCAAACAGTAAGTAATGGACGCTGGGAACGAGTTAAATGCGAAAAAGAATATGGAGGGGGCGAGGTCGACCTCGGGGGAAGCATCACTCGTCTGCAGATTTTAGGCTTCTTCAGTATCTTGCCTTGGTTTCAATGAAGTATGGAATTGATTCTCACGATTTTTTTGGCGGTTTCGTTGAAGCTTGGAAACGTCAAGAATCTACATGTGGAAGCTTATCAATTGAATGCCGTAAGAAAACACGAGATGATGCCATCTTTCTCATAACCAACAGTCGCAAAGTCGTTGCCCAATTCTCCATACCTAAACACATCCTTCAAGAAAGCAACCCGCTCAAAGAATTTACCCACATGCATGCAGGCAGCTCGAGAGATCAAATCAGATCACTATCAGATTTGAAATATCTAAGACCTGGCCTGGAATGAGACACCTTAACATAAGGGTGAGGAGAAGCGGAAAAGTGAGCATCATCAAAAACAGTGAGTATGCGCGCGCAGAGTGAAGGAGAGCTAGACAGATTTCTGTCGAAGTCTCTCTAATTCCCTGTTTACGTCTTGGAAAGTGTTATAGACATCCGCTACGTGTATATGCTTCATTCTCTCTCGGACCAAACCAGTGGCTATCAGGATAGCGCCTAAGCTCTTCTTGATACCAATGGTTGGAATTGGAAAAGCTATCAAAGATACACCGAGCTTGATAAGCCGAGAGCCCTTCTGTCCTCCGACACTAGGTTTTCCCCTTAGGGACCTTAGAGATTTTGCATCTTTCGTAACTTCACTCATTAGTTTGACGGTCTCATCGTAACTCAGGCCAAGCTCACGCAATGCTACGACTATTGTCTCTAATTCCTCTGGTCTCACTGACATTCCTTCTTTTATGACCGTCTCTTGTTATGACTCAAAAGCTTTGAATCCCCTAGCTCCTCAAGACCAAGTCTTTCAACTAGTTCCTTCTTTCGGTTTCTTATAGTAACCTCAGTTACATTAGCAGCGTGACTGAGATCGTGTTGTGTGACCATCTCATTCTTGAATTGACTGGCTATGTAAAGAGCTGCAGCGGCCAACCCGGACGGGTCTTTACCCAATGTTACATGCTTGCGTTTCGCTTCACGAACAATCTTTATAGCTACTCCCTGAGCCTCCCTTGAGACACCAGCCTTCTCGCCTATTTTCGATACGTAGTCTAAGGGATCGTCAACTGGCATTCGCATATCCAATCTCTGTATTAACAGACGGTAGCATCTTGCTACCTCCCCTTTATCTCGAACACTTGCCTCTGCAACCTCTTTCAGTGTCCTCGGCAACTTAGTGAACCTACAAGCAGCATAAAGTGCTGCTGCTACCATAGCCGTAATGCAGCGTCCTCGGACAAGGATCTTTTTGAAGGCTTTACGATAGATCAACGCAGCCATTTCTTGAACCGAGGATGGGATATGCAGCTTCTCAGTGAGCCGTTCGAGTTCCATCATAGCATGGAGGAAATTTCGATGGGTGTTTACATGCATTTTAGCTCGTATCTGCCACTTTCGAAGACGCCACATTTGACGCCTAACTTTGGGTGAAAGACGGTGACCATAGGCATCTTGGTCAATCTCGATAGTTGTTGATAATCCCTTATCGTAGAGGGAATATTTGTTCGGACCACCCGTTCTCATTTTAGCTTGCTTCTCCTCCAGAGTGAATGCCCTCCATTCAGGTCCCCCATCAAGTATTTTGCCTTTGAGAACTAATCCACACTCACTGCACACAAACTCACCGATCACTGTATCCTTAACAATATGTGATCCTCCACATTCTGGACATCGAATGTATACAGTTAGCTTCTGTGACATCAAACATTACCACTTAAATGGTTCAGAGGCAGCAAAGCGCCCCAACCGGAAAAATTCCAACCTTGCCCGCTATTACTCACAATCATATATAAATGTTGAAGAAAGCTGTTTGTTATCCTGTCCTTTTCCGCATATTAGTAAAGTTTATATATAGCCGTCGAAGGCGGGAGAGCAAAACGAGGTGAAAGTCATGTCAACACAGAAATTAACAATTGAACTAGATGCAGACCTGATGACAAAGCTGAAGACGAAAGCAGACGCGGCAAACAAAACGCCATCAGAGATGATCGCTGAGATGGTCAGGAACGCGTTAAAGGCTTAAAGGTCTACCTTTTGCTAAAGCTACAATCTTTCCCTGACGAAAAAATTCATTTCCCCCCTTTCTTGATTTATTTTGGTTGTTCAATTGGTTTGCAAAAATCATTGTGCGCACGTCATGTTACCCCATCACAAAACTAAAGGAGGCATTGACTGATAAACAGCCATAATGAGGAAGTAAGAATAAAAAAGAGCCCCAAAAAAATGTTCGTATGCCCAAAATGCGAGGGGACTGAAGTGGTTTATAACTATGGGAAAAAGGACACCCTATGCAACAATTGTGGGACGCCACTGAGCGAGTTTGAACTTAGAAAGTAGCAGAGATGCTTGTTTTTGCACGAGTGTTTGGCATGGATGTATGTAACTTTGGGTTGGTTTATCATATCAATCTGCGTAGGATATATGTGTGGTATTCCTCATATATGCAGCAAAAGGAAACTTGAGTCGTGGGCATCTATCGGTTTAGAACGTGGATTCTGTTTAAAGGCCTATCAGAAAAAAGAATCTCCGGCCTTCTCCCCCATGAGCCCAAGAATCTGGCGAACAAACTGAAGAAGGCTGAAGATCCAGACCGATTTCTGAGTCCTTATATAGAAGCTGTGAAGGAGCATTTCCCTGCAATCACCGGTAGATACACCGCTTACACATCAAACAGAGGAAGTCAGGTTTTCCGTGTCAATGTGGATTACAGGAAACCGGGATTAATGACTGTAGTGTATTCTCGACTTGCTAGAAAATCTGGCGTGCCTTTCAAACTGGAGAGTTTCGTTACCTTAAGAAGGTTTGATGAGAAAACTGCTGAAGACTTCGATCTCCCGGATTCCGTTTTGGTGAAGGAATAGCATGTATGCACATTCGACACCTGAACAAAACGTGGAGAGTTTGTTAGGGAGAGGTACTCTTGTTCAGTGGTTCTAGATAGTGGAGAAATCAAATTGTATCGATTTCTTATGCGGTTGCTCTCTTTTGGCGGAACGTTGCCTCTCGCTTTGATAAAGCGATGGGGAGAAAGCAAGAGTCTTATAAAAGCGCGGAAGAACCATTATGTAACTATTACTGCCTCTAGACGAGAATTGCCAAAGAAGGAGGTTCAAGATGCCATTGACGATATTTGGGGAAAAATTCCTAGAGGCACGTATGTTTAATCATTTATTGGTGTAAAAATATGCCCATCTCAGGAAAAATGTACGTTTGGGGAGACAGAGCAAAACATGTCCTAGAAGAGCCTGGAGTTTATGCATTCTACAATGAGGATAAGGTTCTAATTTACATCGGAGAAAGTGCCAATCTCCGAGAAAAATTTACTCATTACTTGAAGACAAACTTCTCCAAAGACCCCCGTAAACGTGAAACCGAATATTATAAGAGGGAGCTTACTTCAAAGCAAGAAAACAGAATGAAGGAGCTGCTAGACGAGTACAGAAAAAAACGTGGCGAGCTTCCCAGATGCAACCTTCCTCCTGAACCTCCTAAGGAAAGAGTTGCCAGCGAATCAACATTCAACTTCTACAAGGATGTTGGTAAACCCCTCCACAAAGTCGCTTTCAACCCACAAGATTTAAGGAAGAAAATAAAGAGAGTTCCAGTTGCTTCCCTAGAGTTCCACCAAAAAAGAGGGAACTTCGCCAAGTGGATTCGAAACGTTTTCAAAGATACACAACTCGCCGAGGCTATTGAGAAGATTGACAAGACTGGGGAAGACCTTAGGAGAGCCCTCTTGAATTCGTTCAGTAGCTCAAATAAGGCAGCCTGCCCTAGTTGCGGAACTAAAACAAGCCCGGCCAAGACTTGGAAAATGGCTGGGAGGCCAAGTAGGACCGGTGAAAGACTACAACTTACCATTGCTCACTACAAATGCCCCAAATGCACCAAAACATTCCGAAAAGCAATCGCAAAAGAAAAAATAAAAGCTTCCTAAACCTGCGTTTCGCGCATGCGTGCATAAGATCGATACGTAAAATAGAATAAATTTGAGAGATTAGATGATGGAAGAGGAAATTAAGCCTGTTGTGTACGCCTCAACTCAAAAACATGGGATAAGAGAGGGGCGAGGCTTCAGCCTTGAAGAAATTAATAGGGCTGGTTTAACTCTTGATGAGACAAAGATGCTAAAGATACCTATCGACAAACGGAGAACAACAGCTCATCTCAACAACATCCAGACGCTCAAAGAACACTTCGGAACATCAATACCTCTCCCTGAGATCAGCGGCATCGGAAAAACCACAGAAGAAAAATTAAAGAGAGCAGGTATCTCAGATGCTTACGATCTGGCTCATGCAGATATCAACACCCTAGCTGAGAAGGTTCCTTATTCAAGTAAAACCTTGAAAAGATGGCAGGGTGAAGCAAGAAAACTGCTAAGGAAATAGATGAAAAGAGGATGTAGATCAAAATTATGCGCGTGCATGAACAAGAATGTATGTGAACACATGCTTCTAGGCTTTCTCTTCAACATACATGCACAGAATTAATGCCTACCTCATTTCGTAACGGTCTCACCTAACGTCTTCTTTTTTGCATTTTGTAAGCGTCCCAGCTGTTTACTATGTTTTGCAGTAGCTCTGGCTGGATGTCGTAGAGCGTATCAATCTTCCCCTCTGGAAAGAAAAGTCTGATTAGAAATCCTCTTTCAAGCCTAGTCATCTTGTTCATGCCCAACTCTGGCTTCTTGAGAAGGATGTCCTTGTATTTGTTGTAAAACTCTTCAAGCCCTGGTACGATACATTTCTCGATTAGTTCTTTGTTCGTCATGTTTTCTGAATGGGGGAAACCCATCTGGATAGAATAGTCGATTATATCTTTCTTGGTGGAATAGTTGAGTATGGTGCTGTCTAAGACCTTCCTGTTCGGTATCTCCATGATGTTGTAAGTGGGGGTGTATATTTTTGTGTAGTTGATTGTTATCTCCCGCACCTCCCCTTCTACGTCCCCTATCTTCACATAGTCTCTAACCATGAACGGTCTAGAAATCATGATGTAGAGTCCAGCCAGGAAGTTTCCAACGGTTTGTGTTGAGGCGAAGCCGATGGCTGCTCCTGTGAGGGCGGAGAGGCCTACAAACCACTCCACTCCTACACCGAGATGCTGAAGGAGGGCGACAACACCAACGGCAACGATAACCAACCTAGCTATTAACCGGAGAATATTCTCAGCATGCTCCTCCAGTTTAACTCGTTTCGAATACTTCGATATGCTCCTTAGAACCAGCCTGTCAGCTATGAAGGTGACCAGTATGATGACTGCTGCGACGACAATAAGCAGCAGATTCTCCAGTGAAAACAGAGCTGAAAAATCGATTTCGAGTAGCTGAAACATATTCATTCCCAATCCGCTCGCAAAAAGAAGTGATTTTATGCATGCATGTTCAAAAATCTTTGCGATGCCAAGTTATCCTGAAAGGTGTAGATCAGCAATGTCTGCGAAAAACGTCTTCCATCTATCCTCCATCATCATTGCTTTTAGCGTTTCGCTGTAAATCCTAATTAAGGCCGTTTCTCTGGGCATGTCTGATTCCGATTTTTCATACTCCTTTCCGATGCGAGCTAGATGTGTGGCGAACTCCTCAGCCAGTTCCTCAAGCTGTTGGGGAGTGATTTCTATGCTTCGGCCCCGAGTTTCTCTAAAAAGTTGAAATACGCTCATTATACCCAATAGGCGTTCCATGTTCATGTGAAGAAAGTATGTGTACGTGGACGCTGAGAGATCAAGCAGTGACTCTAAAGGCACTCTTTCAAAGTCCTCTATGAATAAACTTGATGCAGGCTCGTAGTATTTTTGCAGTATGCCATGGGTTCCCACCTCAGTTCTCTCGATCCTTATCAGTCTTTCCTTGAGTAACCTTTGTAGGTGGTGTCCTATTGTCGGTTTGGTAAGGCGTAATTTTCGTGCGAGTTTAGTCGCGGTTTGAGGTTGAATAGCCACTTGCCGCAATATTTCTGTCCGTGCATGGTCGGCCAGCGTTTTGATGGTCTTGGGGTCATGAACCATTGTGACAGCCTTTCTCTTCATTCTTATCGCCATTCTTTGTTATGTTTGACTGATAAAAGAATTATATATTTGTTTGATAAATATGTTTAGAAAATCAAATCGATTAGATAAATCTAACCAACTTGACTAGCCCCCTGCGTTGGGGTCACTAATCTTACGGGTCAGATTTAAGGTGTTTGTATGTTAGAGAAGGCACTAATCCTAGCCGCGGGTGAAGGAGAAAGGCTCGAGGATCTAACTGAGAACAAGCCGAAGCCGCTTGTCTCGGTTGCAGGAAGCCCACTGTTGTGTAGAGTTCTCAAGAGCCTAAAGCTTGCTGGAATAGCTGAGGCTTACATAGTAGTTGGATACATGGGCTATAAAATCAGGAAGACCATAGGGCACTCGTACGCAGGTGTCAGAGTGCATTACATCGAGAACCAGAGGTGGAGGGAGGGAAATCTTTACTCGCTCCTCGTATCGAAGGAGGTTCTTAAGGAGGATTTTATACTCTGCATGGCCGATCATCTCTTTGACAGTCGCATAGTGAAAGCGCTTCAATCAAAGAATCCAAAAAATAGCCTAGTCCTCGCTGTCGACAGGAAAACTCCGCTGCCTGACGACACAAAAGTCTTGGAGAAGAACGGAAAGATCGTTGAGATAGGTAAGTCAATTGAGAGGTCAAACTGCGTCGACACTGGGTTCTTTCTCTGCTCACCTAGAATATTTGACTACGCCGAAAGAGCTGCTGAGAAGGGAATGGGAGAGCTTGCAGACGGCGTGAGGCTCGCGGCACTGGAGGGAGAAGCCGATGTTCTCGACATATCTGAACTCTCTGGGCGCATACCCAAGCTCCGCAAAGAAATGAAGCCGTACTGGATAGATGTTGACACGAAAGAGGACGTGAAAAGAGCCAAAGAGATGCTGGTGGAGAAATTGTCAAAGTCCCCCTCAGACCTGCTCGCATGTTATGTGCATCGCCCCATAGAGAACAAAATCGTCTACCACCTATCAGGCTACGGAATAACCCCGAACCAGATGACCGTATTCGTGAACATAGTCGCCTACACTGTGACATTCCTCTTCCTCACGGGCAACCTACTGCCGGCATCGATTCTAACATTTGTTGTGGGTCTTATGGATGGATTAGACGGAAAGCTCGCCAGAGTGAAAGATATGACATCAGAGTTAGGCTCGATGGAGCATCCGTTCGACGCGCTATACGAATTCTCCTGGATCGCAGCCATCTCCATACATCTATCCTTGTCTGCGGGAAGACTACTTCCAGTGTTACTTGGAATGCTCATCATTCTGTTGACGGTTTTTTACCGGCAATGCTACGACAGGTTCAGGATGTCAACCGGGAAGAGCTTAGATGCATATGGTAAATTTGACAGAATTTTCAGAAGGATAGTTGGAAGAAGAAACTTATACAATATTCACATCTTCGTTGCAGTCATCCTCGGAGTTCCACTTTATTGTCTTGTGAGCATCCTGCTTCATGCTGCAATGACTACTATAGTCTACGCCTGTAGGGCTTGCTTACATCTCCACACCCACGACAAAGCCATACAGCAGAGTGGGTCGAACAATCTTACTTCTCAAAGCACTTTATAGTCACGGCATAGTTATTGTTGTAGCCCGGAACAGCCATATCCAACTAGTAGTGAAGGAAAAATCAGGAGGCAATGTTATGAGACGCCGGATAACATACGACCGAGCTATTACCATATTTTCCCCCCAAGGCCGATTATTCCAAGTCGAATACGCGTTAGAAACCGTGAAGCGAGGAGGCACAATAGTCGGAATCACCTGCTCCGAAGGAGTTGTAATAGGAGCAGAAGAATCTATCGAAAACGAACTGATGGACCCTGATTTTTCTCGGAAACTCTTCAAAATTGATGATCACTTGGGGGTGGCTATTGTAGGTTTAGAGTCGGACGCTCGTGTTCTCATAGATCAAGCCAGAACTTACGCGCAAAGCAACAGGTTTATTTACGATGAACTGATCGATGTTGAAGTCATCGCAAAACGGATCGGAGATCTCAAACAAGCATACACCCAATTCGCCCGTATGAGGCCATTCGGAGTTTCAATACTGTTCGGAGGCGTCGACAAAACTGGTAAGAGACTATTTGCAACCGACCCAAGCGGAACCCACAAAAGCTACAAAGCCCACGCCATAGGCGCTGGCCGTGAAACCGTGATCAAACTATTAGAGAAAGAATATGATGAAGACATGGAACTGGAGGAAGCGGTTCAGCTGGCTGTGAAATGTCTGATGAAGGCTATGGAAGCGAGGGGGCTAACTCCGAGAATTAGGGTGGCAGTCACTCCAGTACAAACCAAAAAATTCCGAATGCTCACCAATAAAGAAACACAGCGCTACAAATAGAATTGAAGTACCACCAACACCTACTGAAAAACTAGTAACCCGCCCTAATTGTGCGCCATAACTAGCCTGAGACACAAATGCTGACACAAGAAACATGTATGCATATTGAATTTATTCTTCACGTTCAAACGAACATGCAGAAGAGCACTAAATGCAACAATTAGAATGCATAAAGAAACAAAAACAATTCACATAGATGCGTTGGAAACGACATCACCTTCTCAGGCAGAAGTTGGAATTATTGATAAATTAACGTTAAAATCGTCGATGACCTTCACTAACAGAAATGATAAATAGAACCTGTTCTTCTTGTAGGTGCTTATGAATGTTGAAACAACATGGAGGAATTAAGACTCTCCATATATTGCGTAAGTATTTATAAGAGGCTTAATGAATTAGAGACGCAAAACACTCAAGGTAGAGAAGCCTTGCCAACGCCACACGATGTTCCGGCATCCATCCTCATCAAGAAGTTAGCCAAGCACCTCAAGGATAATGTAGACAAGATAGTCCCTCCTACATGGACCACCTTCGTGAAGACAGGCTCTCATACCGAAAGGCCACCCGAGAATCCTGACTGGTGGTTCACGAGGTGCGCATCCCTCCTGAGGAAGATATACATGAAAGGCCCTGTCGGAATAGCTCGTCTACGGTCCAAGTACGGTGGAAGGATCGATAGAGGAGTGAAACCAGAGCGTTCTAGGAAAGGTGGTGGCGCAATCATAAGAAATGCATTACAGCAGCTTGAAACCGCTGGACTCGTTGAAACCCTAAGAAGAAGAGGAAGAGTATTGTCTGCGGAGGGGAGACGACTGCTCGATAGGCTATCCACAGAGATCAAGGAAGAGCTAGAGAAGAAACGTCCAGAACTGAAGAAGTACTGAAGTGGGAGGAGAAGATGAGCGAAGAGGAAATCGAAGAGCTGCGAAGAAGAAGGCTTCTTGAGTTAAGAAGGAGACTGGCTCAAGAACAAGAGAAGGCCCAAAGAGCACAACAAATCGAGATGCAAAAGCAAGCTATACTTCGCCGAATACTAACCTCAGACGCCAGAAGCCGCCTCACAAACCTAAAAATTGTAAAGCCAGAATTTGCCGACCAGCTCGAGCTTCAACTCATCCAACTGGCACAACAAGGCAGAATCGAACTCCCAATAACCGACGAACAGCTAAAAGAAATCTTGATCAAGCTCCAATCCCAACGCAGAGACATCAAGATTAGGAGGGCTTGATTGTGGCTAGAAACAAACCCACCGCCAAAAAACGGAGGCTAGCAAAAGCGGGAAAACAGAAGAAGACTGTTCCAACCTGGGTCATCGCAAAAACAGGAGGGAAAGTCAGAACCAACCCCAAAAGGAGACAATGGAGAAGACAAAAGATAAAAGCCTGAGGCGGACCCTGAATGGAAAAACCCGAAGCTGAAGAAACCGAAAGAACAGAAAAAACCGCTGAAGCTGAGGAACATGAAGAACCACCTACGGAAGAGAGTGAAACAGCAGGAGAACTGAAGGAAACCGAGGAAATATCAACAGAAGAAGCTGAGGAACCAGCTGAAGAAGAAATCACAGAAGAAGTAAAAGAGGAAGTTGAGGAAGAGGAAAAGCCAGAAATCGTAGAAGAAAGAATCTACACAATACCCCTAAGCAGAGCTTGGATTGCCCCACGCAGAAAACGGGCACCAAGAGCTGTACGCCTTGTGAGAAGCTACATCGAGAGACACATGAAAGTTGGCGCCACACCCGAAGAAGAGGGAGAAGCAGAGAGGCTTGTCATAAGCAACGAAGTGAATGAGAAACTCTGGAGCAGGGGAATCCAGAAGCCTCCAAGAAGAGTGAGAGTTCGGGTCGCCAAGGATGTCGAAGGAACCATAACAGTCTATTTGGCAGAGGGAGACTAGCGCTTGGATGTCTTTCTCTTCAGCCTTTTCGGCAGTGCAAGTCTAGGAGTCTACTCTCTAGCTACAGACCAGATAGTAATTGTTCCTCTTCAAGTCCAAGCCAGTAAGGCCAAGGGACTTGGAGAGTGGTTGAAGGCAAGGGTTGTGCGCACCAATATAGGTGGTTCTGTGCTCATAGGTGCCCTAGCCTGCGCCAACTCCAACGGCATAGTCCTTCCACACTTCGTACGCGAGGAAGAGATTGAGGCTATAAAGGCAGCCTCCGATATTAACATGAGCATCATGGAGACGAAGAAGACAGCCTATGGAAATCTCATTCTAGCAAACGACCATGGAGCCGTAGTTGACCCAAGGCTGAAGAAGAGAGACTTGAAGAAGATAGGAGACGCATTGGATGTTGAAATGGTTCAAGGGGAAATTGCTGGATTACCATACGTTGGTTCCTTAGCCATAGCGACGAATAAAGGCGTCTTAGCTCATCCCATGCTGAAGGAGGATGAAGAGAAAGTTCTGAGGGACGTTTTGGGTGTTCATGTCGATGTGGGAACGATAAACTGCGGAATACCCTACGTTGCCACAGGCCTTATAGGCAACGCACACGGCGCTGTTGCAGGATCAATAACAACTGGACCCGAATTGTTCATCATTGGGCAGGCTCTCGACGTCGTAGAGAAGAACGCTTGAAAATGTCGCCCAGCATGTGGACATCCACATGTTTTCATGAACGCCCTTGAAGCACGTCTTTCTTGAAATATTTATATGGTAGGGCCAATCCTCAGAAAGGCTGGTGAAAGGTGATCCGATGACCAAGAAAGGCTCCAAGGAAACTCCAAAAGACAGCCCTATTAAAGTCAAGGTGTTCAGAGTAACAGGAGAGATCATAAAGCCAAACCTCCAAACGAGCTTTCACAAGGAGGTAAGGGCGACAAAGCCTGAAGAGGTTGTGGAAAGGGTTTACAAAGAATTGGGGAGCAGACACAGGGCTAAACGTTTCCAGATAAAGATCAGCAAGGTTGAGGAGATCAATCCTGACGAGATCGAGGACCCTGTGATAAGGAAACTAACGCTGGGAGAAGAAGAGAGTGTCAAGTGACGAAGACACATTCCGGAGACTAGCCATCGAGCTCCGAATCTTGGAAGGAACAGCAGAAACTCTGCAGTCGAGAATAAACCTTGTAAGGGCTGCACTCACCGAACTCATGGTCGCCAGCATGACCCTCGAAGGTGTGGAAAAAGAGAAGAAGAATGCTCCGCTCTTCGTCCCAATTGGAGGAGGCTCATACATAAAGGCAAGACTGGAAAGCATAAAGGAAGTAATTGTCGGAATAGGGGCAGAGGTTGCTGTCGAAAGAACGATGAAAGAGGCTAGAGAGAACCTGAGAAACCGCACAACAGAGCTGGAAAAAACGAGAAACAGCCTTGGACAACAGTTGAATGAAGTTATTGGAAAGATTCAAGAAGAGAGAGCAGAACTCGAAAAGGTAACTGCAAAACTGCGCGAAAGAGAGAGAACAAGGCGTGTTTGAAAAACTTAGGAAAGGCCTCAGCGGACTTCTCGATAAGGTTACGACAACAGAGCTTGAAGCAAAGAAGCTTCGCCCAATCTTAGACGACTTCAAACTGGACCTGATAGGAAATGATGTGGCTATATCCGTGGCTGATCACATCTGCGAAGAGATGGAAAAACGACTAGACGGAGTTCAGGTAGGAAGACTAGAAGACAGAAAAGATGTCATCAGAAAGAATCTCAGAGAAGTTCTACTCGGCGTCCTCACCGCCAACGAACAAATAGACCTGATAGAGATGGTTGAGAAGAAGAAAAAGATCGGCGAGCCATACGTGGTTCTTTTCGTTGGAATCAATGGAACAGGAAAAACCACGAGCATAGCCAAGGTAGCCAGACTTCTCACGAAAAAAGGATACTCGGTGGTCCTTGCCTGCAGCGACACCTACCGTGCTGGCTCCATCGAGCAACTGGAGGAACACGCAAAAAGACTACACATCCGCATGATCAAACACAAGTACGGAGCCGACGCGGCTGCTGTAGCTTACGACGCCATCAACCATGCAAAGGCTCATAGAGTAAACGCCGTTCTCATCGACACTGCAGGGCGCATCCAGACAGACCGAAACCTGATGAACGAACTGAGAAAAATAAAGAGGGTGATCAACCCAGACACCACGATCCTTGTTGTTGATGCCCTCACCGGAAACGATGCTGTCATGCAAGCTGAGGAATTTAAGGAAAGCGTGGGAATCGACGGAACAATCTTAACAAAGGTAGACGCCGACGTGAAGGGTGGAGCGGCTCTAAGTGTCGCCTATGTCACGCGCAAGCCAATTCTTTTTATTGGAACTGGTCAAACATACGAAGACTTGCAGGATTTCAACCCTGAACAGTTTATGCAGATGCTTCTAAAGTAGAAAAGCTATGCATGCACGTTTTCAGAAAACATGTTTAAGTAGACTGATGTAATACAAGATAGTCTCTTTCGCCCTCAATAGGAGATTTCCAAGGAGTAGGGCGTCTCCCCCAATACTTCCACAGCAGCCGAACCCACCTTCTCGCGATACCTCTCCTCGGTGTAGACACGAAGGATGTTGATGAAACCCTTGAGCACATCAAATATTCCTGACATGTCGCTGAGTCGCCTTGGAACTCTTTCTCCGGTAAGTGTCTTCTGGAAGACGGGAATCTCCATGGGTTCCAGCAAGACTGAGTGGCGATAGGGCACAGAGGGAAGCGTTGGCACATCTATGACAACGAATCTTGGTTCAACTCCAGCCTTTGAGGCGATCTGCTCCGTTATCTCGTCTCGGATCTCTTGGTTGCTGAATATGCCCGAGATCGTCTTGTCTCTGATGTGGAATGTTCGATCGTATGTAATTTTGAGCAGTCTACGCCTCTCCAATTTTTCTATAATTTGCTTCGATTTTTCGCATTTTTTGAGCATAGCCCAGACGGTGTAGTCGTTTAGGGCTAAGTATTCCTCTGGTGACTCGAACGCTACTAAGTCGAGTTCATCCTTCGCCTCTTCCATAACCATTGCCAGCATTATCTGCGCCGCCCTGCTGACCCTGTGGAAGTATATGCTCTTGAAGGACTCAACGCGGGCAAGAATGAAAGATTCGAGAGCAGAAAGCGCTCCAAGATCAACCGCAAGATTCTCGTCAAGTACGTCCAGCATGTGGATGAGGCGGAAGATGTCTACATATCCATATTCCGCCCCTGTATGGTATGTGTCCCGAACAACGAAATCGAGTTTGTCCACGTCAACTGAGCTCCGGATGATCTGGTCCATAAAGGCTTTCCCACGCTTATGTAATGATCCGACAGCAAGCTTGCCGACTACATTCGGATCATATCCGAGCCTGTTGATTATGTCTCCGAGCTCGGATTTTTGAATCAGCCACGTCGTCATGTCTTCGTGTGTCTTGTCAAGGAACTTTGTGAGTAGGTGTTCAAATATATGAGAGAAGGGCCCGTGCCCCACATCGTGGAGTAAAGCTGCTATTCTGATCATTTGAGCTTCGTCTTCTGAAACGTATTCTGAGAGGTTTGGATTCTCCACAAGATGCCCTGCCAGATGCATAACGCCGAGAGAGTGCTCGAATCTCGTGTGGTTTGCACTTGGATAAACAAACTCCGTTCCAGCGAGTTGCCGCAGTCGATGAAGCCTCTGAACGGGGAAAGAGTCAATGATCTCCTTTTCGGCTTCAGTTATATACACATACCCGTGGACGGGGTCCTTGACTTCCCCCCAATATCTTCGCATCACTAGCCTCCACGTTTTCAGTCTTGAATATTGTTATTAAAGTGATCGAATTTATAACAAATGACTAGTGCTGAGATCATAATGCGATGGCGGTCTAAAGTATGAATAGGAAAGGTGTGTTCATCTGTATTGAAGGGTTAGACGCTAGCGGAAAGAGCACGCACGCTCGTCAACTCGTGCGGAACCTACGACGAAAAGGATTCGACACCCTATACACTACTGAACCTAGTTCAGGGTGGATAGGCGAGTTCATAAGAACCTACGTTCTTCAGAGGAAGAAGCGTGTGCCAAGCATCGTTGAGGCACTTCTCTTCGCAGCCGACAGAGCCGATCATGTAGAAGCAAAGATCAAACCCGCATTGCAGAGGGGCATGATCGTTGTCTGCGACAGATACCTCTACTCTTCCTTAGCTTACCAGGGAGGGGCTGGACTCGATCTAGACTGGATTTGGCAGATTAACAAGAACGCCATCACCCCTGATTTGGCAATCTATACAGACGTTCCGCCAGAGGTGGTGGTCAAGAGAATAAGGCGGAAGAAATCGGTGATGGAGAGGCTGGAGATTCAGCGAAAGGTTCACAGAATTTATGCAAATCTAGTAGAGGACGGACTGTTAGTGCGGGTTGACGGAAATAGACCGAAAGATGAGGTATCAAAGGACATTCTAGCGGTTGTTCTGAATTTCTTGGAAAGCTAAAGCGCTTTTAGACTTTTCAACTCTAGTGGTCTAAGCCTGTCTTTAGAAAGTTCTTCATTAATGCGCTTAGTTATGAATGTGATAAGATTCTCCACAGAAAGTCGCTGGATACCACGTTGGTGGGAGATCCGCAGTTCTAGACTGTTCTTACTATGAAAAGTGAATCGTAACATGTAGTAATCGAATCTTAATGGAACCAGCTTTCCATCTCTCGTTACATGATAACGTACAACGCAAAAGAGGTCCACCGTTGACATTGCTCTTTTGACTACACTTCCTTGCAGCCTATTTAACTCATGTTCATCCAGATAGTTGAACTCTACGCCATCAGCTATCCCCAATTCGAACCCCACCTGACATGTCGAGGAAGAAAGCGTGGCTATACTCCTTAGATTTAAGACTTGTTTGTTCAGTTCGTGAAGGACACGTAGGATCGTGTTTTGCATCTTTTTTGTTGAAGACCCAAAAGTGAAGCGTGCAACGCCATGGATAACCTCTGGGAAGTTTTTGTAGCGACCTAGCAGTCTGGGCACCACCCACTAGACTCAGGTCATCTCCTCTTGGTTCTTCTCAACTTTTCAAGGTTTTCAAGAAGCGTAGACAAGAGGTCCCCCAGTTTCTGCAATCTCTCCGGATCCTTTTCTTCTTTGATTTTGCCTTCTATCTCCTCTATCTTCGTAAGAAGAGTCGACTCCAGCTTGGTGAGGGATACAGTGCTTGTCGCTTCTGCTGGAGTGTCTCCTTCCTTGACAACTATCACACGCTTCTTGCACTGTGCACACCAGAGTTCTCCACTTTGCATTCTGAAAAGAGGTGAGGAGCACGCTGGGCAGGGTAGTTCCGTTAGAGTTGCGCCTTGCCTAAGCAGATCAGCCATGCCTTGTATGTCTTCTGGTCTTGTAGACAAGCCGCAGTCCTCACAAAGGATTTTAGTGAGTGATATGTAATTTGAGTATTATCAACTCTCTAAAGAGGCTTTCTCTATGGTGAGCAAAAAGAAGCTTAAGGAGTATGAGGAAAGGATGAAACAGGCAACTACGGTTCTAGGGCAGGTTTCTGAGGACACAACAACACCTCGCAACATTAGGAGAGCTGCAAGACAGTCCATCGATGCTCTCCAACTTGTGGAGTACAGTCATGCGGTGAGGGCGTCGAATGCGATATCGATTTTGGACGAGATTCTGCAGGACCCTAATATGCCGCCTTACACAAGGGTGAAGCTCTGGAACGTGATGAGCCTACTGGAAGCAATCAAAGATTGAAGCTCCCTAGAAGTATGGCCTACCTCATATTCCCTCCTTCAGCATTATGATAGCGACCAGCCTTTCTAAGAGTCGACATCCGAATTCGCTAGAGATATATGGCACTTGTGATATCTAGTTCTGGGTTTCAGGAGATAACCATTGGAATCTGATGTAATAATCGTGGGCGCAGGTCCAGCCGGAATATTCGCAGCTCTGGAGCTAACAAAGGACACACAACTGAGCATTCTCATGTTGGATAAAGGCCCTGACCTGAACAAACGTAGGTGCCCAGCGAGCAGAGGTTTGGGATGTATAAATTGTGAACCTTGTGCGCTCTTATGTGGCTGGGGCGGTGCTGGTGCCTTCAGCGATGGGAAGCTCACTCTTTCAACGGAGGTTGGTGGGTGGCTGAGCGAATATCGCACCAAGGGAGAACTCCTTAAGCTAATAGATTACGTGGACAACATCTATCTGAAGTTTGGAGCTCCACAGCACGTCTATGGAGTCGACTCAGACAAGATAGACGAGATCGAACGCAAAGCATCTCTTGCAGGCCTAAAGCTAGTTCCTCAAAAACTGAGACACATGGGAACGGAGAGATGCGCCGAAACACTTCGAAAGATGCAGAATGATCTTGGGGAGAGAGTTAAGGTTCGAACAAGAACCGAAGTGAAGGGTCTCCTAGTCAAGAGTGGCAGCGTCAAGGGTGTAGAGATCACCAAGGGCGAGAAGATATTCGGAAAATACGTCATTGCAGCGCCTGGAAGAAGTGGAGCTGAGTGGTTGATGTGCGAGGCACAGTCTTTGGGGCTGAAGACATTGAACAACCCCGTAGATGTGGGGATCAGGGTTGAAGTTCAGGCTCCTGTCATGGAGGAGCTTACTGAGGCTTTGTATGAGCCCAAGTTTATCTACTATTCGCGGTCCTTCGATGATCAGGTTAGGACTTTCTGTGTGGCTCCCGAGGGTGAGGTCATCACGGAGTCTTATGAGGGAATTTTGACCGTGAACGGCCAGAGCTACGCTGAGAGAAAGACTGGCAACACAAACTTCGCCATTCTCGTCACCACATCCTTTACTGAACCCTTCAGGGAGCCCATCGCCTACGGAAAGTATCTCGCGAGGCTGACGAATCTTCTGAGTGGAGGCGTCATCATCCAGAGGCTGGGCGACCTCAAAGCTGGAAGACGATCGACGGAGGAAAGAATCGCCAGAAGCATAGTGGTTCCGACGTTGAAGAACGCCACGCCTGGCGACCTCAGCTTTGTCTTGCCCTATCGTTATCTGGCTGACATCCGAGAGATGCTTGAGGCGATGGATAGGATCACGCCTGGGATAGCCTCTAATCATACACTGTTGTATGGTGTGGAGGTAAAGTTCTACTCTTCGAGGCTGGAGCTGAGCGACTGCCTGGAGACTAAGATTCATAATCTGTTCACTATTGGAGATGGTGCTGGTGTGACTAGGGGGCTCGTTCAGGCGTCGGCTTCGGGTGTCATTGTGGCGAGAGAAATCATCAGAAGAGAGAAAACAGCAGGTTAACGGAGCGATTTGCTGGAGACAGAGGGCAAGGGTAGCTAGTTTTGGTCTCTACTAGAGTGGGTTGCCTAGTTTCTTGCCTAGTCAAATGTTTGGTAGGGTGTTTTAGAGATGAGTATCCAACAGAATATGAGTGTGGAAGCTATCAAGAGGAGTATACCAGCTGCGAAGGCGTAGGCTGTATGTTTGCTGTTCCAAGAATAGAGGTTAGCATCGAGGTCAGGAATGAGCTGTTTGCCACGGCAGTGCTTGTCAGCAGTAGGGGTCTAGCTAATCCAGATAGACCAGATCACGCTGTCACCATGATGCTTCCGACCATCCAACATCCACCTATAAACAGGAGGGCAAGGTTCACGGCGACAAACCAGGTTAGAGATTTCTCCTTCTCCGACTCTGCCATCTTAGATCATGACATAATCTGTTAACATGAACTTATCAAGATTGCGTTAACGTCGGTTCAACCTAAACATTGCTGAGCATTGTTCTAGAAGCGGAAATGCGGTGTAGGGCTTGCGAGCAGAAGCCCAAACTCGCACGTGAAACTGATTAGGAAGCTTTTTCGCTTACAATCATAGTTAACGTCGATTGAACACTGTCTAACTTACGAATGCTCCATGTAATTGTCTCTTTCAGTTTGTCCATATCCTCGGCCTCGATCTTGGCGATGATATCATACGTTCCATAAACGTTGTACGCCTCCTCTACGCCTTCAACTTTCTTCAGCGCCGTGAGAACGCTACTTTCTGACCCTATATCCACATACTAGCACGAATGCAGTTGGCATAACTTTTCTCCTCAAGATTACGAAGTGGTGCAAGCGCTAAAAGTTTTGTGCCCGCTGGTGACCGAGTGATCCTGATACCGCGGATTATTCAAGTGTCCACTTTACCCACATAGCAGAGATTAAGCCGCCCACGATGGCTCCAGACGCAACAAATATCGCCAGTTTTTGCCAGAAGTCAAAGCTCGCTGCAAAAAAGGCCAGAAAGAGAACGATAAAGGCTAGCCAGAAAGCGCCGATGATAACCGTTCCTGCAGCTCTTGACCCTAACGAGTTCATAGCAACTACTCTACTGAACGAATTAATATCATTTTCGCACCGAGCATACG
>JBHIEV010000020.1:0-19493 GCA_046760805.1 Bathyarchaeia archaeon | reverse complement strand
CCTGCACAAAAACATCCTTAAAGACGTACACTCTATCCTTATCCAGTCATGTCTGCTGCAGACATCGCTGTCAAGGCCATGCTGAAACTCGAACGAGAAGATTTTCAGATACTGAAAGCCATAGAGAGCCAAACCCTGAAATACCAGTACTTGCCGACAGCAGCTGTCTCTAACCTGACAAACATACACATCCAGATGGCAAGACATCACTTGAAAAAACTGCATAAACAAAAACTTCTCACATACCGGTCCACACCTTACGAAGGGTATAAGCTCACAGCATCAGCGCATGATGTACTTGCCCTTCATTCTTTAGTAGCTTCAGGTGTAATTGAGAAGTTTGGAAAGCCCTTGGGTGTTGGAAAGGAATCAGACGTTTACGATGCTCTTACGTCAGACGGAAGACAAGTCGCGGTTAAAATCCACCGCTTAGGAAGAACAAGTTTCCGTGACGTGAAGAGAAAGAGAGGTTACACAGCCGAATATGCATACACACCGAACTGGCATAAACGTTCAGCTATAGCTGCAAAAAAGGAATTCAAGGCACTGAAGATTCTTGAGCCACATAGGGTGGCCGCGCCGAAGCCATTAGCGAGAAGCCGCCACATATTGGTTATGAGCATGATTGAAGGAGCAGAGCTCTACCGACATCCCGAGATTCCAAATCCGAGAGTTGTCTTGGATGAGATACTGGAGAACGTGCGCTTGTCCTACCAGAAAGCCCAGATAGTCCATGCAGACCTAAGTCCGTACAACATAATCCTCAAACCCGACATGCACATCCTCGTCATAGACTGGCCCCAATATGTCCGCACAGATCACCCAAATGCAGAAAATCTACTGAGACGTGACTTGGATAGGGTCTTGAAGTTCTTCAAGCATTCTAAGACACCGACTTTGAGGGCAGCATTGACTTACGTGAAAATGTGAAACGATAGCATTTGCGTTTTGATGGCTCAGTTATGTTGAAGACAAGCTTCTATAAAGATACGGACGGAAGTATCATTTGGGAGGGACCACGTCGACTCTGATGAAAAGAACGTTGTTTCCCCTAATCAGGACACTGCCATAGTTGGCACTCAGCTTATCATTAACCTTTTCGGTGGCCCCGTTCAGCAGGACGTTCATATGTCCGTCGCATCTCACCATCCTCCCTCCGTAAACAACACCGTTCTTCAAAAAGATCTCTACATAGGCGTTCAGTTGCTTAGTCAGGACGTTCAGTGGTTTCCTACTGGGTTCCATGGGCATCAACAATCTTTAATCACACCCCTTACTACATAAAAGTTTTATGAAAGAATATTCTCAATCTCAGCTTTCAATGTCCGATCGAGGTCAAACCTCTCTCTAATACTTCTCTTAACATCCTCAATGGGTTTTACAGGAAAGGGGTCAACACCCCGTAAAACGGCCAGATAGACGCTCAAAAGGTCTCCCACTAATAGCACAGACAGCATTTTGGCAAGCCTCCCCCTCCCCACTGCATAGATTTCATACACTTTCTTAGCCCTGTCTGACACTAAGGCCTTCGTAAGTTCGATTCTATGTCTAATCTCAGGGGGCTCCTCACGGTCACGGATCAGTATGATGGAAAAGTTTTTTGTTAGAGTCCTAGAGGCCCCCCATCCAACAACTTCATTGTGATTTAGTTCGGGAAAAACGTCATACCTGCTCAGAAGCTTGCTATTCTCATTGAACTGCGTCTTCATTCGATGGGCTACGGCTTCATATGGCCCGAACCCGTAAATCACAGGGATGGTTCCTTCAAGTTCTAATGCCAACTTTTTTGAAAGATTGTTCTTGGTTGGAATGATAGGCGCGTTTTCTTCAGCCACTCTTCTAAGAACACCCAACGCCTCTCCGATTTCTCCTTCTATTTTCGGGATGAAGGTCGTCTTGTTAAGCACAATTGCGCAGGGGAAGAATATGTAGGGAAATGAGGCGCGAGGGGGCAGTCCTTCAGGTATCGATACGTAGGGAATGTTAAGCTTTTTGGAGAATGATAAGAGATGCCCTCCAGAAGTTATGGTTAGCGTCATACATCTTCTTCGAATAGCCTCCAAAAACGCTTTCAGTGTTTCTTCCGTCTCTCCTGAATAGCTTATCACAAAAGCTAAAGTTTCTGCACCCGCATAGGCTGGGAGATTGTGTTCTCTGCAGATGTCTATGGGAATGGGAAGCACATCACGTAGCCACGCTTGAAGCATTTCGCCACCTATGGCAGAGCCGCCCATTCCCGCAATCAGAATGTTTCTTGGTTTCCCATATTTGATGAAGGATCTCTTCGAAATCTTCACTTTTCTGAGTATTTTGGCTTGCTTGGCTCGTTTTATGGCGTCTTCGCTGTACTGGGGAAATCTAATGCAATGGTCTAGCATGTTGCTCTTGTCGATTTTTCTGACTTGTTTTGGGTCGTCTAGGATTGTGGTTTTGCGCATTTTCTCACCTGAGTGATGGGTGGTCTATGTTTCTTTTGTCTTTAAGAAGAGGGGTTGGAGGTTTAGGCATATAAGTGGTTGTCTGAGTTTATTTAGTGCGCGAAGGGGCATGCAGATGAGGCGTAGTTGTGAGCTTGCTGTAGCAGTGCCTGCATCTTTGGTTTCAGATGTTCCGCATCTTCGAGAGAGGTCGCTGAAAATTGGGTTGATAGGTCGGGCAGCTGCCATCTTTAGGGTGGATGAGATTATAGTGTTTCACGATTTGCTGGGCGTTGACCAGAGTCGAGATGCGGGTTTGATCTCTACGATCCTATCTTATATGGAGACGCCTCAGTACCTGCGGAAGCGACTGTTCAAGATTAGGCCAGAACTGAGGTATGCAGGGATTCTTCCTCCGCTTCGGACACCTCATCACCCTTTAGCGGATAAGATGAGGGATTTGAGTGTTGGGGAGTGTCGTGAAGGGGTGGTTGTCTCCACAGGCAGAAATGGGTCGCTCGTGGATGTAGGTGTGGAGCGTCCAGTTTTGGTTTCAAAAGCGCAACTTGAAGTCAACAAACGTGTCACTGTGAGGATTGCAGAGCTTGGGAGGCAGCTGATAGCCACTCTTGCAAACCGTGAGGAGATCAAGGAGTATTGGGGCTACCATGTAGCGATTTCGGACGTTCCTTTCGGGGAATTGGTGAAGAAGCGAGCTTTTGATTTGGTGATTGCGACGTCGCGCCGTGGTGTTCCTTTTGCGGGGGTGAAAGATCAGCTGGCTGAGCGTTGGAGAAGGGGTCGTCGGATATTGGTGGCTTTTGGGGCGCCAAGTGAGGGACTTCATGAGATTCTGGCTAGGGAAGATCTAAGGCTAGATGAGGTTACGGATTACGTTGTTAACATGATTCCCAATCAAGGGACTGAGACCGTTAGAACTGAAGAGGCAATCTATGCTTCTTTAGCTTTGTTAAATATGCTTAGTCATATCCAGAAGTAGAAATGGGCGAAGAGATATTCAAAATTCATTCGCAACCTTTATTACGTAACGCTCTTATTCAAGAAGACGAAACCGTACATTCCTCAGAAGGCTTCACTATTGGGTCACAGGAAGAAGCATGCCCCAAAACGCGGCTCACTAGCCTACCTACCCAGAGGAAGGGCTGCACGAGAGGTAGCAAGAATACGCCACTGGCCAAGTGTTGAGCAAGGTCCCACCCTGCTGGGATTTATGGGGTACAAGGCTGGGATGACCCAAGTCTTCTTAGTGGATGATAGGGAAGGTTCACCAAACTTCGGAAAAGAGACAATCCATGCAGCCACGGTTGTCGATGCCCCGCCCATTACTGTGTGCGCTATCAGAGCATACGTGCAAAACCAGTCTGGGCTACAAACATTCACCGAGGCTTGGATGAAAGAACCTCCAAAAGACCTTAACCGAGTCTTCACACTGTCAGAAAACTTCAATCCTGAGAAAGCCCTAAAAAAGATGGAGGGCACCCTCGATAAGATCAAAGAGTTTCGCCTTGTGGTCGCCACCCAACCGAGATTAGCCTCCGGTGTTCCCAAGAAAAAACTCGACGTGATGGAGATAAAAGTCGGCGGAGGCTCCATCAAAGAGCAGTTAGAACATGCAAAGAAACTGCTTGGAAAAACGGTTTCGATAATAAATGTCTTTAAGGAAGGCCAATTCGTGGATGTTGTGTCGGTAACCAAGGGTAAGGGTTTCCAGGGACCGGTGAAACGCTGGGGTGTAAAGATTCTTCCGCGGAAATCTCGAAAGACAAAAAGGGGGGTTGCTGTCATCGGGCCATGGCACCCAACTAGGGTCCTATATACTGTTCCAAGAGCAGGCCAAATGGGCTACTTCCAACGCACAGAATACAACAAACGCATCCTGAAGATAGGTGCCGACGGCAAAGAGGTAACTCCAAAAGGTGGATTCGTACGCTACGGCCCCGTTCGAGGAACGTACGTCCTGCTAGACGGGAGCCTCCCAGGACCACCAAAACGTCTCATGAGGCTGAGACATCCAGTTCGCCCTCCAAAGGAAATCCCAGAGGCACCACCAAAGATAACCCATACATCCCTAGAATCGCAACAAGGCTGAGCGAGGTTGCAGAGATGGGAAAAGTATCAGCTAAGATCTTTGACCTCAACGGCAAGGTCACAGGCAAAATGCATATTCCATCCGTGTTCAAGACTCCAGCAAGACGAGACGTGATAAAGCGGGCTGTCGTAGCACTCCAGTCTCATCGCTTTCAACCACAGGGCAGAGACCTCTACGCTGGCAAGAGGACAACAGCCGAATCCCGTGGTGTCGGCCTAGGAATTTCTCGTATCCCAAGGATTAAGGGAGGTCAACGAGCAGCACTCGCGTCTTCTACGGTTGGAGGACGAGCCTCTCACCCTCCTAAAGTTGAAAAGAGAATCGAGAAGAGAATTCCAAAGGAGGAGATGCGTCTGGCTCTGCGCTCAGCAATAGCTGCTACCGGCTTCAAAAATATTGTCGCATCCAGGGGACACATTACCTATGGTGTCCCAGACTTTCCACTGGTTGTGACGGATGAGATTCAAAAACTGAAGAAGACAAATGAGGTCAAGGATGTCCTCATTCGATTGGGGGTTTGGTCAGATGTGTACAGGGTTAGAGAAAGTGAGAACATCCGCGCTGGAAAGGGCAAAGCTCGTGGTCGAGGGAAGAAGCGGGCAGTTGGACCTTTGATAGTGATCACCGAGAATGAAGGCCTTGTAGAGGCTGCCCGAAACATCCCCGGAGTAGACATCGCCACCGTCAACAACCTAAACGTCGAGCTTCTGGCACCCGGAACCCATCCCGGCAGACTAACCTTGTGGACCACTTCAGCCCTCGAAGAAGTAGATAAGCTGTTTGGGGGAAGCTAGTTGTGGACCCATATGATGTAGTTTTATATCCTCTAATGACCGAAGCTGCCAGCCGAATGATTGAAACGGAGAACAAGCTTGTTTTCGTCGTGAACATCAAGGCTACGAAGGCTGACGTGAAAAGGGCTGTTGAGGAGCTCTATGAGGTTGTCGTCGAGAGGGTTAATGTCTCAATCACGCCTAGGGGTAAGAAGAAGGCTTTTGTAAAGCTTCATCCAGACTATCGAGCATCTGACGTTGCAATAAGACTCGGCATTCTTTAGCAATGCGCAGAGGCAAACGAAGATTGAAAAATGCCCAAGTTCGTTAAGTATTTATCTACGCATAGTCTTAGAGTACTGAAAACCAACCTGGAAAAGAGGTACAGAACCATGGGAAAGCGCATTCGAGTTCAGAGACGAGGCAGAGGATCACCAACCTTCAGAGCCTCTACACACAAGAGGGTGGCACCGGTTCGGTATCCGTCTGTAACCGACAAGCAGAGAGAAGGCGCAATTCGAGGCGAAATCACAGACATCGTCCATGAACCTGGAAGAGGCTCTCCCCTGGCTTTGGTGCAGCTTGAAACAGGAGAAACCTACCACACAGTCGTTCCAGAAGGGGTCTATGAAGGGCAATCAATCTACATTGGAAGCAGGGCCTCTGTGGATGTTGGCAACGTGCTTCCTTTGGGCACAATTCCAGAAGGTACACTGGTGTGCAACGTCGAACTCTTACCAGACGATGGAGGAAAGATGGCACGTTCTTCAGGGTCCTACGCCATGGTAGTGGCGCACACACCAGAAGGCACCATCATTAAGCTCCCTTCAGGGAAGAACCGCTATGTTAATGACCTTTGTCGGGCAACAGTCGGTGTCGTTTCTGGAGCTGGTCGTGTCGAAAAACCCTTCCTCAAAGCGGGCAGCAAGTTTCATCTTAAGAAGGCGAAGGGACAATTGTATCCGCGAACACGGGGTAGGGCTATGATAGCCGCTGCTCATCCATATGGAAGCAGTAGAAAGGGAGCCCGTAAGGTGACAACGGCGTCACGTCATGCTCCGCCTGGCAGAAAAGTTGGTTTGATCGCGGCTAGGGGTGCTGGTCGCAAGAAAAGGAAAAAGCGATGAAGTGGGTGTCTTATTGTTTTGCTACTGATCTGCCGTCTCTTGAAACGGAACTTCTGGACAATAGTGCTGAGTGCGTGAATGTGGCTCTCTATTTCTTTTCTCCAGTTTCATCTGGGCAAAACGTTCATATGGCTTCTCTGGCGACGGTTAAAATTCTTACGTAGTCTGCAGTGTCATCACAGCTATCAGCCACATGTTCCATCTCTTCAATGAGGTCTTTGAGTATCAAAATTGTGGCTGCATCCATTTTGTTCGAGTGTTTGAGGAGCAGCCCTTTTGATTTCAAATATCCTTCGTCCACTCTGTTTTCTATTGCATCAATTTGTTTAGCAAGTTCCATGGCCCTTGGAGGATCTGCTCCTAACTTCTCGATGGCGTTACGTAATGTGGTTGCGCAAGCGACCAAGTCTTTGGCTGTTTCGGCGAATTGCTTCCAAAGTTCTTTTACAACGTTTGCATCTAAGAGAAGAACGACGGCTCTTGAAGCGTCCTTAACATGGTCCGCCATTTCGTCCAGTCTTTTCACCAGATGCATGATATCTTCTCGATCCTTCGAGGGCAGGCTTCCTCTAGTGAGCTCTTCGAAGACTGTTCTTCTAAGTTCGTCGATTTCATGTTCTACTGTGGAGAGCCTTTCGAAAGACGCTCTTGCTTTTTCTTTGTCATCTCTTGAGGCTGCGTTGATCGATTTTTCTAGCTCGATCACAGTATCTATCGCCAACGTCATTTGTCTATCTGCAATCTCCAAGACCTTAGACTTTCTTCGCTTGACAAACCATTTTTCCATTGCTGTTCACCTTTTGTCAGAAGCTATTTCACATTCTATATGTATACCGTAACAATGCATATTTAAGATTCTTTCTCGCTGTGTCATTCGAGGGCTAACTCCTTTTTCAAACCTGCTTTCGGATATGTAAAAACGAAGCTTTTTTCAACCGGAAAGCTAACCATAACTTTCTCTCCCACGTTAAGCCATTCCCCCATCAACGCTGGACGAACAACAACCACAAGATCTTCATTTTCAAGTCGAATTTCGTAACGCACATCGGTCCCTTCAAACCTGAATCCTTCAATGTTGCCGAAAATTGAGTTTGTACTTCTTTTTTCTCCCTTCTCAACCGCAAGAACTTCTGGTCTAACGGCTACGACGACCTTATCACCTTTTTCATGCCCCTTGTCTAGCGATCTAACACATACTCCTCCGCGAAGTTCGATGGTTAATTCATTGCTATCTACTTTGGTCACATAGCCTTCCAGGAAGTTTGATTCCCCGATGAAATGGGCTACGAAAATGTGTTGCGGACGTAGGTACAATTCTTTGGGAGTTCCAACTTGCAGAATCTTTCCTTTCCTCATCACTGCTATTCTGTCAGAAATCGCCATGGCTTCTGCTTGGTCATGGGTTACGTGAATAGCAGTCAATTGAAGATCTTTCACAAACCTTCTTAATTCGTATCTCAGCTCATGCCTGATTTTGGCGTCTAAGGCGCCCAAGGGTTCGTCTAGTAGTAAGAGCTTGGCGCCAGCAGATAATGCTCTGGCTAAGGCAACCCTTTGCATCATTCCTCCGCTTAACTGTGAAGGAAAAGCATCTAAACGTTCAAAAAGCCTGACCATTTCCAACATTTCGCGCCCAATTCTCTCGCCTTCTTTGCTTTCCAGGTCCTTTACTCGAGGACCATATGTCACGTTGTCCCAGACATTCATGTGGGGAAAGAGTGCATAGGTTTGAAAAACGAATCCGATGCCGCGGTCTTCAGGTGGAACCGGTATGACAAAACGGTCATCGATGTAGATTTCGCCTCTATCTGGTTGGGTCAAACCTGCAATCGTTCTGAGTAGAGTGGTTTTGCCACATCCACTTGGGCCTATCAAGGAAAAGTATTCTCTGTCATGGATCTGGAGGCTAACGTTGTCGACGGCAACAATCCTTCCGAATTTCTTTCTGACATTCGCTAGTCGGACTTCTGGCATCTAGAGCCTCCATCAGCATGCCGCAGGTATGGAAATACGATAAGCATATTTAACATACTAATACCTTCCCCTTCCTCTGGCAAATAGCCTTGAAATTAGCAGAATTATGAAGGAAAACACGACCAAGATGCCACAACCCAGACCAATTTCCAGCGAAGTAGCGTTAACCGTCCCCTTAACCCAGTCAACTAACAAGACAGGAGCAGTTTTTAATTCGGTTACTGCCAATGTGGCACCGGTTTCGCTAACGCTCCTTGTGAAAACCATGATCGCCCCAGCAAACAATGAGTATTTAGTCAAAGGTAAGATTATCGTTCTGAATACTGTGAACGGTCGTCCTCCTAGCGTTCTTGCGGCCTCTTCAAAGTCTACCATCAGTCTTTCGACGGCAGCAGTCATCGACCTAACCAAGTAGGGATAAGTGATTGAAAGATGGACAAAGATTAGCAATCCAATATCAGGTATGACTGCAAAGTTTTTCCAGAAAATACTGAGTGAAACTCCTAAGGCAATTGAGGGAACTATTAGCGGAATATTGACCAGCACGTCTAAAAGTGATGAAAGCGCTGTTCCTAGCCTTCTTCTTGCAATCAGAAGAGCCATTGGCAGACCAGCTACTATGTTCAATAAAGTAGCGATTGCCCCAACGGAATAGGACAAAATGAGACTTTGCCAGTATTCTTGCCAGATGCCTGTGCCAGCTATTGCTTGGTTTAGTGTTCCGTTTGTTACGGCGTAGAATGCTGGGAGAGCGACAAAAAGCGAAGGAATGAGAACTATAAAGAAGAACACCAGGAGCGATGTGCCATCTCTTAGGTTTGTTACCCCTGAACTGCTTAGTTTTCTCTCAGCCACAGGCCAGACTTTCTTTATAGGCATTTTCAGTCTCGGGCCCAGCAGTCTAACTACAACAAAGATTGTGCAAGAGATGGCTATCAAAATGAAGCTAACAAAAACTAGGGCGCCTTCGTAGCCAGGTACTTGGGCAGTTTTGAGATTACTGATGAAAATCGGTCCGTTTTCGAAAGCGCCGGCAACCATCATGGTTGCTCCAGTTTCAGAAACTGATCGGGCAAAGGCCAGTATGAAGGATGCTATTAAGGATGGTTTTAGTATGGGAAGTGTGACTGTCCTATCTGCAGTCAGTGGCGCAGCGCCTAATGTTCTTGCCGCTTCCTCGTATTCTTGTTTGTAGTCCAGTAGCGCTCCAACCATTACTCTGACCACGACGGGATAGGAGAAGGCGAAATGGAGCAGAACAATGAGAAGCCAGCCTGGTGAAACGAGGCTACTTCCAAAGAGGGAAGAAATGCCCTGATTTGGGTCGCTCCAGAATAGCAGCAGAGAGTAACCAAGGGCGACGGTTGGAATGATGAAAGGTATATCGGCCAACGTGTCTAGAGTCCTCAACCATTTGAATCCACCTCTCGTGATGAACCAAGCCATTGGTAACCCGGCGATTACATCGATTAATGAAACGAAGAGGGCGATGGCAAAAGATGCGTAGATTGCTGATGTTGCCCTAGACATTAGACTGGAATTTCTCAAAATATCCGCCATGGTGTTCCATTTAAGGACTATTCCAAGAATTGGGGGGATCAAAATGAGACCAAAGAAGAAGGCGAGGGAGCATAAATAGATTATATGCCGAATGCTTGACTTAGAAGAGAATGAATCAAGAAACCTTATGATGCTGGAACTGGTCAAAGTAAGTGCTCCGTCTTAACTCTCTTTCCACCTTTTTCAGTCTTCTCCTATTGACTTGCTTTTCTCTCTTAAAATTTATCGTATCTGACTTTAGTAATGAAGTTAGCATATCTGAGTTCGGACTTAGTGGGTTCCTAATGCGCGTGCATACATGATTATCATCATAGTTCACGGGTTCACCAGTAAACTTTATCTAATGGAACGAACAGTCTTGTTCTACGAATTTCACCAAAAATAAAGGAACAGTTTAGACAAATTACGGAGGATGAGAAATGAGTAAACCTGGAAAACCTCACATGAACATAATCATAGTCGGTCACGTAGATCATGGGAAATCTACGACAGTAGGACACCTTTTCTACCTAACGGGAACTGTTGACGAAAGGACAACCAAGAAGTATGAAGAGGAAGCTAAGAAGCTCGGCAAGGAAACCTTCAAGTTTGCTTGGGTCTTGGACAAGCTGAAGGAAGAGAGGGAGAGAGGATTGACAATAGATCTCGCCTTCTGGAGGTTTGAGACGCCGAAATACTTCTTCACCGTTATCGACGCGCCAGGGCACAGAGATTTCGTGAAGAACATGGTCACGGGGGCAAGTCAAGGCGACGCTGCTATCCTTTTTGTCTCTGCGAAGAGAGGAGAGTTCGAGGCAGGGATCGGACCAGGTGGACAGACTAGGGAACACGCCTTCTTGGCGTATACGCTGGGCGTAAACCAGATGGTTGTAGCCGTTAACAAGATGGACGATGCAACAGTCAACTGGAGCCAGGAGAGATACGAAGAGATCAAAAACGAGATTTCTCGGATGCTCAAGATGGTTGGTTACAAGGTTGAGAAGGTTCCGTTTGTGCCGACTTCTGGATGGACAGGTGATAATCTGATGAAGCGCAGCGAGAAGATGCCATGGTACAAGGGTCCAACTCTGTTTGAGGCTCTTGACTCCTTCGAGGTGCCTCCGAAACCGGTCGATAAGCCACTGCGCGTTCCTATACAGGACGTTTACACAATCACTGGTGTAGGAACAGTTCCTGTAGGAAGGGTGGAGACTGGAGTGTTGAAAGTGGGCGACGAAATCGTGTTTATGCCATCGAATGCTCGAGGAGAGGTCAAGTCCATCGAAACCCATCACGTAAGGATGCCTAAGGCGGAGCCCGGCGACAATATTGGATTCAACGTTCGGGGCATATCCAAAAAGGATGTTCGACGAGGGGATGTGGGTGGGCATCCTAATAATCCGCCAACTGTAGCTAAGGAGTTCATAGGGCAGATAATTGTGATCTATCATCCAACAGCGATTGCGGCTGGGTACTCCCCTGTCCTGCATGCGCACACTGGTCAGGTCGCTTGTCGGTTCACAGAGCTGATTAAGAAGCTGAATCCGCGTACTGGTGAGACTGTTGAGGAGAAGCCTGACTTCCTGAAGACTGGTGACGGAGCTGTTGTTAGGTTTGAGCCTATTCAGCCGATTGCTGTTGAGGCTTACGCTGATTTTCCTGAGCTTGGGCGTTTCGCGATTCGTGACATGGGAACCACGGTTGCAGCTGGGGTTATCAAGGAGATAACACAGAAAGGCTGAGCAATCAAAATCTCAACATTCGCCTCTTTCTTTTCTGCTTGTTCATTAGGATATTAGTGTGAAGAGGCTTCCGCCAAAGAGCATCATAACCCCCTGAATGATGCAGAGCAGAGCGAGTATGATTGATACTGGTTTGGAGGCCAGGATCATCCCTATTATTTTAAGCAGGTCTTCTATGAATTTGAAGATTAGGTAGACTATTAATGCGGGGATTAGGAAAGCTGCGACGTATATCCATTTGGCTGGGATACCGATCTCAGGTATTGTGACGAACCATATGGCGTAGGCGGCGCATGCGCATCCTGCGGCTAGCCCCAGTAGTGCTGCCCAGGGGAAATCTTTGATTGGTTTCAGGAAGAGGGCTAGTCCTGTGGCGATTAGGAGGTATTTGGTGGGGTTGTCTAGTTCGGGTCTCGACCAGGCGACTGCAGCTGTTGTGAGGAGAAGGATCCCGATGATAAAGCCGATGTATGATGCGGGTTTTTCCTTGCCTTTTATTAGCCATGAGGCTGCCGTTATGCCTCCCAGAATCAGGATGTAGGGCGCATAGTCAATTAGCACTGTCAGGGACAATCTCTCACCTTTCTGTGTTTTATCTCTTGCCTAGGAGTTTGTGATGGAATGCATTGAAGGGGAGGGTAGCCACTACAACTTCTCACTTGTTTTTGCCTTTATCTACTATTTCTATAGCAGGTTCTGGTTGCCAAAGAATGCTTCTTCCCGAGCACCCCTTATAGTCGACCCGCAAATCGTCGACTAGTTCCTTTTTCACTTCCCCACACAAAACAATGATGATATTGCCATATTGTCTCATGAACCTTTTTATCTGGCCTACCAATGTGTCGTACTTTCTCTGACTCATAAAGGTTCTCTTCAACTTAATCCCTATCTTTTCGTCAATTCCTATTCCTTCTTATAGTCCTTCTTTGGATGCCAGCTCTCGACAATTCTGAGAACCCTATAGAAGGTGTCACATGACATAGTTATCGCACCATAATATCTTTCGTTTGTTTGTTCTGTATTTTTTGCGAGGTTCTTTCTTAAATTTCTAGTGTATCTTGACTCTTTAGTAGGAGTTGTATGTATATGGCACACGAACGGTGAAGGTATTGAAGAGCTTATAGTTTGTTAAAATCAAATGTCAATGTGAAGGCTGTCAACTTCTTACAGACTCGACCATCAAGCCGGATTCGAGAAGCTTACTTGTTTCCAAAAACTGCGGCAATTCATGTATCTGCCTAGCTGATAGACCTCCTTCCCTTGGCAAGATTTGACAAAGCGGCGAATAGTAACAGTAGAGACACCTGGTGTTGAGTTCAATCTCAGGCAAGCTGTCAAGCTCCAATATTACTTTCATTTTCTCCAATATCTTTGGGACACGTGCTGGTTCAGGCTTAACCTCCATGGGTCTCAAGTCATTGTATAGTATTACTCCACTCTTTATTGGTGTGTCTTTGTATCGTTCATCCCCTTCCATCAGGAAAGCGTAGGCATCTACCTGTAACTGATCTTCGTGACGTACTCTTTGATCTTTAGGTGGATTTGAGGATTTGTTCTCTTGAATTATATAACCTTCGTCAGTCCATCTTAAAACATCTATTTTCCCATATAGGTAGATTTCTTTACTAACTTCTCTCTTGAGCATAACCTCCGTACCCACAACCGTCCCAGACAAATCAGTTTTAAGAGCCCTAGATAGGAGATCCAACATCGTATGTAAAATTGCGTGATATCTCCTGCCAGTTGAATAATCTCTGTTTTCCTTTATCTGAGTCTTCTTATATAACCAAAGCCGTCTAGGACAATAATCATATATTCTGATGTCCCAGACCTTAAACCTCAATCTAAATCGTTCATTTTTAGGTGTGGCATACATAATATGATTTGTGAAACCCAAATATGTAGTTTAATAAACCATAGAGTTTCTGGAATTTGGAGGCTGATGAGTAAATTCAGCCATCTATAGCTTCTTCTAGAAGGAAGCCTGTCTTCTTCATAACTTCCTTTATCTCTTTGTCCTCTTTTTTGAATGTCTTTGGGCTTGTTTTACTTTTAATGTGATCTGTGTAGTGGTAAGAGGGGCCTTTGTCGGCGTATTTTCTGTAATATCCTTCTCTGTCTAGTGCGCGATTCATGTGTTTTAGGAATGACTCGATTTCTTCTGGGGATGGGTCTCGATATTCGTTGATTTTTAGGATAGAAGAGAGGGGCAGTCTAGGTCTGGTTGGTGGTTGTTCGTCTGGACGCCCGATGCAGAGGAGGGTCAGTGGGAGCACGCCCTTCGGAAGCCTCAGTATTTTGATCAGCGTTGGGTTTGCGAGGGCTGAGCCGATGAATAGGGAGCCCAAGCCATAGGCTTCGGCGGTTATAGTCATGTTCTGAGCTACTAGAGCGGCGTCCACTATGCTTAGGAGTTTTAGCGAGTGACCGTAGCCGTGTTTTAGGCAGTGATCGTGGTTTAAGCTTTTGAGGGTTTTGGCGAGCCTTCTAAGGTCTGCACAGACAACGAGAATGACTGGGGCGCTGAGGCTGGGAACTCCGCAAGCGTTGAGCACCTTGCTTCTTTTCTCTGTGTCGGTTATCCAGATTATGGTATAGGTTTGTAGGTTGCATGCTGAGGGGGCGCGTTGTCCAGCCTCCGCAATCTTTCTTACATCAGCCTCTGCAACTGGTGTAGGCTTGAACCTTCTGATGGTTCGGTGAGTGAAAAGCAACTCCAGACTCTTTGGAATATCTTCAGTCAAACCTTTTCACCTAATCGATATAATAATACCCTAAGCGGTTAGGAAGTGTTTAAACAGTTTTCTTCAAGGGTCGTCTTTTCATGTTTCACGGAATCCTTCTGCTTTTCACTACTGCACTGTGCGTGCCGTTTTGGGGAAAGAAAGGTTCAAATGGCTGTATGGTATTTGACACGCAAGTGCTTCAAATGAGCAGAGTTGCTATCGTAAGGGGAAAACGCCCTGTCGAAACGACCGTAAAAGCACTTGAAAAGATAAGGTCTGACGTGGAAGGTGTTCTCTCTGAGAAAAAGCCAATTTTAATCAAGCCCAACTACATAAACGCGAAGCACCCTTCAACTGGAATCACAACAGACAGCAGAGTCATAGAAGGAATTGTCAAATTTTTGAGGGAGCACAAGATAGAAGAAATCATCATAGGTGAGGGAAGTGGATTCGCAGACACCTTTCACGCATTCAAAGTTGCCGGCGTTGACGCAGTTGCTGAACGGTGGGGCGTTAAACTCGTTGACCTCAACAAGGACGAGTTTACGGAAGTCGAACCACCTGACCCGCTCTCGCTCAAGAAAGTTAGAGTTGCCAAAACAGCCTTAGAAAGCACCATAATCAGCGTTCCGAAGCTCAAGCTCCATAGAATAGCCACCGTCACACTGAGCCTAAAGAATATGATGGGCACCTTGGCTTCCAAAGGCTCCATGCACTACGGTAGCCTCAGCAAGAACATCGCTGATCTAGCATCTGTTATAACACCTAGCCTATCGGTTGTCGACGGAATAATCGCCGGTGAAGGACACGAAACCAGCGGAAACCCCGTAGAAATGAACTTAGTCATTGCGGGAACAGATCCTGTGGCGGTTGATGCTGTGGGTGCTGAGGTGATGGGCATAAAGCCAAGTGATGTTAAGCACCTGCTCTTGGCCGAGAAGAAAGGACTGGGAACATGCAATCTAGAGGATATAACAGTTCTGGGAGAGCCTCTGGAAAAAGTGAGGCGAAAGTTTCACAGATCGCTTTCATCAAGACTACTTTCTTACATTGGCTAGACCAAGCAAGTGCCCAATGAAATAGAAGTCGACAAAATGTCCAAGAATAAGAGCCAATTGCTACTCTAGTGCTTCCTTAACTTCCTTCTGAAAATTCTCCTTATCCATAAAGAAGGTTTCAATCGGCTTTCCATTAACCGTACACGCGGGGACTTTCCCTCTCTTCTCCACCTCGTCTGACTCTTCAAACTTGTTTATCATCCTTACCTGGATATTTGGGGCGACTTCTCCTATCAACTCCTTCATTTTCTCTGAAAAGATGATGGAGAAAGGACATGACGGATCGTAGAAGATTAGGGCTTTCCCACTATCTTCCTTTTGCGGAATGAACATCTCCTCCTTTGGGCGATAAACGTATTCTTTCTTGAGTGGATAGTAGAGGAGGAAGGGGTTGTCCTTTTTCACTCTTCTGAACTTCATTTTTTGGTAGAATCTGTTTTGAGGATATCTTCCGGGAACCTCAAATGCCCAAGTTACAAGTGCGAGGGGGGTACTGTCGTTGAAGATTGGTTTTGGTTCTCTCATGTCTTCTATCAGAGCTTTCAGCAAGGATTTTCCTATTCCTTTTTTAAGATTCTTCTCTTCTGGAACAAATATACAGTCTATCTCAACCAACCTTTCTTCTGGGTTGGGCTGGTATTGTATCAAGCCTACAGGTTTTGAGTTCAAGTAAGCGAGTTTGGCTACGCTTCCATATCTTTTTATGACCTGAGTTGCCCATTTCTTCTTCGCACTCATACTTTCAGCGAATAGGGGATCATCCTTCTTGTCTGTGGGGATGCAGAGGTTAATCAAGTCGTCTATGCTATCCATGTTGACGTCTCTAATCTCCAGCTTCTCCATTCTCGGTAGACCTACCTTCATCTCTTTTAGCTTCAGAAGACATAAAGAGTTTACGCGCACGGTTGTCAGAGCATAGACGATAAAAGCTAACCGTTACACCATACTTATCATGAAGGAGAGTTGACTGGAAGATGTCCGGGACTGAAACTCTGGTGCCTTACATAAAAGAGCCGACCAAAGCTGAGCAACCTATAATCATAATTGACAGCCGAGAAGCAACCACCGCCCCCAAAATAGTCAAAGCCCTAAAAGAGCAGGGAGCGAAGATCGAGATAAAACCCTTACAGAAAGGCGACTACATAATTTCAGACCAGTGCGCCTTCGAACGCAAGACGGTTCGAGACTTGGTCTACACGCTCACTCACCGCCACCTCTTCGACCAACTCTTCACTCTGAAGGAAGCCTACGAGAGACCCTTCATCCTCATAGAAGGCTACCTCCCCGTAGTCTACAAGTTCACAAGAATAAACCCAGCATCCATCTGGGGAGCCCTCTTCGCCCTCGCAAAACAACAGATCCTCCTCATCCACACAACAAACTACAAAGAAACCACGGACTTCCTCTACACAGCAGCCAGACAAGAACAACTGATCGGACAGAGAAAACCAGCCATACACCCAATCAAAAAACACGAGACACTAGCAGATGCCCAAATCTTCTTCATAGCAAGCCTGCCAAATGTGGGCAGAGAAAGAGCCACAAGCCTACTCCAAACATACCAGACTCCGTTGAACGCCTTGCTTAACATAGAGAACTGGCCCAAGGCTGTCCACGGACTCGGACCCAAGACCACCCAAAAGGTAAAACATGTCCTTCACAAGCCTTACAAGAAGTGAGTCAAGATGAAGGTGGAGATCACACCAACTAATAAACTACTGGTTTTGGGCGTGGACGAGCGATCACTCGAAAACCTGGCATGGTGCGCAGTAACCTATAGAATCGACCGCCTCTTCTGGATCGACGGCTACCTACTCTGTGTAGAAGTGTACGAAAAGTCTTTCGAACACGAGATAAAACACAAAGAATTCCCCGTAAGCCAAGTCTGCTACACAAAATATCCAAAATATTCGCCAACCTACGAAGTCAGGAAGGGAGCAGAAATCCCAATCGTGAACGCCTCCGACATGAGAATCTACAAAAGCCTCGTTGAGGCAATTCAAGAACACGAGAAGAGACACCCCTCTGGAAGCTAAAGCGTGGAACCCATAATCTAAGTTGAGAACTCGCTCCTAAATGTGGTGAACAAAATGACGACAAGCCCCTCGATTGAGATTGTTGATGTAACTGAAGATCCCAACTACGAGCGATTTCTCTACTGGTGTATCTTTCATACTAAGCGCGACTTTCCTGGACGCGCCATCTACAAGGTGTATAGGCATCGTCATGAATATCTGGAGTCTGCTGCTCCTAAAGGTTGCGAAGAGGGCATTTAGATATTTTTGAAAACGTGGATATGCGCGTCTTGAGTTCTGATTAATGGCGCGTCACTCTTTGCATTTAATCCCTTCGGACTATGTAGAGAAGCTATGCCTCCTTTTGAAGCTCGGGAAGAATCTTCTCAAAGTAGTCTAGCGACTCCGGGTTGATCAAGGCATCCCTGTTTAGCACAGGCTTACCAGCTATGATGTTCGTGACTGCAATCTCGACCTTCTTCATGTTGAAGGTGTAAGGAATATCTGGCGCCTGGATAATCAAAGCTGGCACGTGTCTGGGCGAGGCCTTATCTCGCAGGGTCTTTCTTATCTTATTCTTCAAATCCTCTGTTAGACTATGTCCTGGAGCCAGCTTGACGAAGAGGATGACCCGCTGATCGCCCTTCCAACTCTGCCCGATAGCTAGACTATCAGCAATCTCTTCCAATTGCTCCACTAGATTATATATTTCAGCTGTTCCTATGCGAACCCCCGAAGGCTTCAAAACAGCATCAGAACGCCCAAAAAAGGTTATTCCACCAGTGTCACTATGAATTATTATGTAATCGCCATGCCGCCACACATTCTTGTCGGGATAGAAACGGAAGTAAGCCGCCTTGTATCTCTCATAGTCTGGATCGTTCCAGAAGTAGAGGGGCATTGAAGGCGAGGGAGCTTCACAAACAAGCTCTCCCTGTTGATCAACCACTGAATTGCCCTTCTCATCATATGCCTTCACTTTCATTCCTAAGGCTGGAGCCTGCAACTCACCGGCATAGACAGGTAAGGTGGGACTTCCCGCGGCGAAACAGCCATTGATGTCTGTACCGCCAGAAATGGAGTTGAAGTGTAGGTCTTTCTTGATTTCTTGGTAGACATACTCGAAGCCTTCAGCCGAAAGAGGCGAACCAGTCTGAGATATTTCTCGTAGCGATGAGAGATCGTAGTCCTTTCCAGGCTTAATTCCCTGGCTTCGGAGATAGTTGATATAGGTTGCGCTACAGCCGAAGATTGTTATCTTTTCATCTTGAATCAGTTTCCACATGGCACCTGGATCAGGATAGTTGGGATTGCCGTCGTACAAAAGTATGGTAGCTCCTACCGCCAAGGAACTCAACAGCCAATTCCACATCATCCAGCTACAGCTCGTTATGTACGTGATCACGTCTTCTCGCTTCAGATCCGTGTGCAGCAGTAGCTCTTTTAGATGATTGATGAGGACTCCACCTGCTCCTTGCACCATGCACTTCGGTTTGCCGGTTGTTCCGGAGGAAAACATGATATATACAGGATGGTTGAAGGATAACTGTTCAAACCGAATCTCTGGTTGTTTTTCTGAAGACAAAAAATCATCAAAATGTGCAGAGTTTGGGATGTGGCTGATGTTGGGCTTAGGTTCCACATACGAGGCTACGATCACTTTCTCCAGCGAGGGAATGCCTCGTGCAATTTCCTTGGCTTTAGATAAGGTACTAAAAATCTTGTTTTTGTAGAAGTACCCATCAGCCGTGAACAAGACTTTTGGTTCGATTTGGCCGAGACGATCCAGTGCAGCTTGTGCCCCGAGTTCAGCGCCGCAAGAAGCCCATGTGGCACCGATACTGGTGGCGGCGAGCATGGCGAGCGCTGTCTCTGTTAAGTTGGGCATATAGGCGCATATGCGGTCTCCTGGGGTGACTCCTATTTCACGTAGCGATTTGGCGAGACGCGCCACAGAGTTGTACACTTCTCCGTAGGTCATCTGGGTTGACTTCTGGGTTTCCCCTTTGAAT
>JBHIEV010000019.1:0-22033 GCA_046760805.1 Bathyarchaeia archaeon | reverse complement strand
AACTTCGCAGACATCTACCTCCTAGACTTCAAATACGGAAACAACCAATGCGCAGAAAGAATCTCAGACGCCCCAAACTACTGGGAAGCCTCCACCAGAAACCACCTATACGCCAAGAAACACGGAGAACTCATAATCCGCGTCCTAGTCCTACCAGAACACCTAGAATGCTGCACAAAACCTATCCTAAACTGGATCGCCACCAATCTCGGAAAAAACACCAGAGTAAATGTCATGTTCCAATACCGCCCAGAATGGAGAGCCAAGGAAATCCCAGAACTTCAAAGAAGACTTACACAGAAAGAGCAAGAAGAAGCAATCAGACTGGCCAAAGAGGCAGGACTTGCAAACTTCATCACCTGAACTAGACCAAAAGGTATTTTTCACGCCCTCCACACGATACTCTTAGCAGAAAGGCGAATGTTACATGCGCTACTGTCCAGAGTGCGGCGGAGAACTAAAGTACATGTCGGTAACAAAACGCTACGTATGCAAAAGCTGCGGTCTATCTATAACACATCAGGAACTCATCGAACTGCGCAAACAGCTGAGACCGAGTTTTGAGTCTGAGGAAGACCAACGACGAAGAGAACGCAAAGAGTACCTCAAGTGGTGGCTCGGCAAGAAGAAATAAGAAATGCAATGCGTAGCGTTTAAACGAGATACCTAGGTAACATACTTTTCACAAAAGTAACCACGTTATCAACCTTAAATCTGCGAGGGAACAAGATGGCTCTCACAATAGAAATTATCTGCGTAGGAACAGAGCTCCTGATAGGCAAAACCCTCAACACCAACGCAAACTGGCTCGCAAAGCGAATAACAAGCTTGGGAGGCAAAGTTGCAAGAATCAGCGTGATTGCAGACGACATTGAAGAGATAGCTTCCTCAGTAAGAGAAGCGATACAGAGAAAGAATGACTTCATAATTACTGTAGGCGGACTCGGTCCAACCTTTGATGATAAGACTCTGGAAGGCGTTGCCAGCGGATTGAAAAGCAAGCTAGTAGTAAACAACGAGGCTCTACAGATGATAAAGGATAAGTATCAGAGCTACGTTGAGGAGGGGCGCATAGAGAGATTTGAGATGACCCCTCCTAGGGTTAAGATGGCTAAACTTCCTGAAGGAGCTAAGCCTCTGCGCAATCCCGTTGGAACGGCGCCCGCAGTTATTATGGGCTGTCATGGAAAGACCATAATCTCGCTCCCCGGCGTTCCGTCTGAGATGAAAGCCATATTTGAAGAGTCTGTTCTACCCATACTCAAGAAGGCTGCAGGTCATCTAACATTCTTTGAGACAAGCATAGAAGCAACCGGAGTGGTGGAGTCTGAGTTGGCTCCCGTTGTCGATAAGGTGATGCACGAGAACGTATACGTTTACATTAAATCACACCCTAAGGGGGCCGAGAGGGTTCCTAGAATAGAGTTCCACCTTTCCACCACCGCTGACAACTCGGATGTAGCGAGAAAGCGGGTTGATAGAGCGCTTGCTCAGCTCTGTGAGCTTATCGAGAAGAAAGGAGGAAGAATCAGAACTAGAGGCTAAGGAATTCGATATTGTAGGAAACTTCTCCATTCATTCAAAGCATTCCCAATGTTTTCTGAGTAAACGCTTCAGGCTCAGAAGTGTCTTCTCAACTTTTGGCCGGATATAGCTGGGTTCAACTGGCGGATTGTACGGGTCGCCCACATCAATCCTTTCCAAGCCAACAACTCCCGTTGCGAGCGCATACCAGCAAGACGGCAGAACCTCAGGATTATAACCGCTGCCCGGCATCAGGACAAGCCTTCCATCACAGACTCTCTCCGCCGCCTTAACGATAGTTCGGGACAGTTCAAAGAAACCGTCCACAGTAAGCATCAGACTTCCAAGAGAATCAGCGAAGTGAGGATCGCTCCCCCCATTAGCTATAATAAGCTCAGGCTCAAACTCTTCCGCAAGCGGAACGAAGACTTCCCTCACCGCATAAAGATAGGTCTTATCACCAGTCCCCGGAGGCAGAGGCACATTCACGTTATACCCCTCCCCCTCGCCAGTCCCAATCTGCTCAACAAAACCCGTACCTGGATAAATTGTTCTTGGATCCTGATGCAACGAGATAAACAGAACATCTGGGTCTGAGTAGTAGATGTCGCTCGTTCCGTTCCCGAAGTGCACATCATAGTCCAAGATCAAAACGCGCCCAAGCCCATAGTCTCGCCGAAGCCTCTCCACAAGAACTGCGATATCATTGAACAAGCAAAAACCACCGCCATAGTTTCTACCAGCGTGGTGATAACCACAACCCAGAGCCACGGCACGCTCAACCGTCCGCTCATAGATAGCCTTTCCAGCCTCCATTGCCCCACCTATTATCAGCAGCGCAGCTTCAAGAATCTGAGGCGAGACTGGAGTCTCGATATCGTAGGGCTTGCCTGCTGTGGCCAAACCGAAGATAAGTTCAACATAATCTTCGTCGTGAACTGAGAGCAGATCTCGCTTAGTGGCTGGTACTGGTTTTAAGGTCACCACATCAGGCAAGCCAAATAATCCGTGCTCCTCAAAGAAGCGCCTAACGTTAACGAATCGGTCTCCCCTAAAGGGGTGCCCGGGTCCCAAGTCATATTGGGTGTACTTCTTGTCATAGACCATGCCTACTTTCAACTACGTCGTCTCCAAAGCCCACTTAATGAATCTAACTCTTCATAACTCTAGCGTTATCTGCTCAGAGCTGGAGGATGCTGAAAACTGTCTTTCGTTACAAGAGAATACTATTCCATAGCGAGACACGAATCACTTAACATATAAGAAAAAGAGAGGAACTAGAAAAAAGCAGGATCTATTCCCAGGGTTCTTCCTCTTCTGTTGTAGCTTCTTCTTCGGTAGAAGCCTCTTCCACATCAATTTCTTCCGCAACATCGGAAGTCTCTACGGTCTCTTCAACTGTCTCCTCAGTAGCCTCCTCCTCAGAGGGTTGGAATTCCTCTTCTTCCGCTGATTCCTCTTTAGGTGGCTCTTCTGGAGGTGCCTCCTGGGGGACTTCTATTGGCTCTTCGGCGAATGGTTCTTCGTGGGGTGGCTCCATCAACTGTTCAAGAGGAGCCTCTTCAGAGACTTCAGGTTCTGGCGGTGCCTCCACAGTTATCTCAGGCGTTTCTTCAACAAGTTCCTCTTTCTGCGGCTCTTCTGTGACTTCGCTTGGTGGTGATGGTGGTGGCACAGGCGTCGGTTCCTCAGGCACCAAACCGCCCACGATTTCTTTAACTGCATTTAGTTCTTGCTTTGTCGCCTCAAGTCCCATAGCGAAGGCATTACTTTCGCGTTGATGTAGCTCCTCATCGATCTCTCCAGCGGCATACTCTATTTCAGAGTTTGCAAGAAACATCTCTAATACTGTGATCTGTTGCTCAAGTTCACCGATTTTCGAGGTTATCTTTTCGGCTAGGGCTTTCCGACGGGCTTCAATGCTTGTGATAGCGTCGGTGAGTTCCTTGTTGAGAGATTCGTAAGTAGACTGTGAAATCCTGCCTTCGTTGAGGAGATCGTCGAGAACCTGCTTCTTTTTCCTTGTTAGTTCCAAATCCTTGCTTATTTCCTTAAAAGAATGTGTCCATGAAATCAAATCTACACACCGTGCTCAGTGCTTGCCTGATCTAAAGAAATAACTTTTGTTAACATGTAGATATACTGCTAACTGCAGAAGTCACTCTCTTTTCGATTTTTCCTTCTAAAAAGGTTTTAAACGCACATGAATCAACCATCCGCACAGACCCTTCAACATGAACACACATCTGACTAACAAAGTCTTATCCATTCCTCCATCTTCCTACTGCCCGTGTTTACTCAAGAAGCAAACTCACGCACAAAGGGAGAATAATCTTTGGAGACTACATCGGACTGATTTAATGACACATCTGCAAATTAACTCAAAGGGGAATATGATTTTGACCTATTTGATGTATAACCGACGAGGTCAGAGTTAATAGCAATTGATTTGGGCATCGTTACTCCGACAACAAAAAGGGATAAATAATTCGAACACTCTTATATTATATGCCCGGTCGGAAGGGGATGGTGCCACTAACAAACTGGCACGACCAAAACATGTGCCGTACACCCTTCGTCTCCGTTAAACCGATGTAATAAGAAGAATCAAATAACTTCCGTCCGAAAAGAACAGGAGATCAACCAATCGGCAGCGCGATGAAAACAAAGTATGCGTAGCTGCGTTGGAAGCTTAGCCCCGAAAACCGGGCATCTTTTACGAAGTAGACAGTTTAGGCGTAAGTTTGTCTACGGCCTCTTTAACCTTCTTCCATTCTTCGAGATTTCTTAGTTGGAACTTGTGTTTCCTCTTCCATTTTCCGTCCCGCAATTGCCACATATACATGGCTATGGAGCGTTTGCCGTACGATTCGATGACGGCAATGGCTTCCCACCATCTCTGACTCTTAAAGATGGTCACGTGATCTATGACTTTGTAGAAGTCTGAGATCGGCAGTTCCTCACTCATTTTTCTGGTTCCCCCTTTCCATCATATGATGGATGCGGGGATTTAAGATCTTCTCCAAGCCGTCAGGTGCAAGTGTGCACGGTATTCGGTGACGGTCAAATATATGAGCCAAATTAGCTCAACAAAAAACTGAAGCAATCATATTTTGTAGCCAATTCTTCAGGTATGTTGAAGACAGTATTCTCTCCAGAAAGACGATGCTCCGCCAAAGAATCTCTTAGAACAGACTAGCAACTGCCAATGACAAGGCTTCTGAGGTGCTAGAGCTGTCCTATCTGCATAAGTGCGTAAGGCAGCTTCTCACCACAGTAGGGGCACAGCTTGAACTGTGGCAAGACATCCTTCCCACAGAAGGGACACTTCTTCCCTCGCTCTAAGTCAGCTTCCAGTCTCTGCAAACCCACTTTTAGGCCAGCCTTCAACTCAGTTAACATCGATGTCAAACGTGCCATCTCCACTGTGATGGCGTTCTGGCTGTCCTTCAGAGACTTCAGATCCCCTTTTACCGCGTGGATGTCTATGCTGTTTGAAGTTAGCGAGTGATTAATCATGTCCAACAAGCCAGCCTCCGACTCAGCAGCTCGGTCAACCTCTCCCTCAGCAAACTCGACTTCGGACAAAATCTTGTTATAAAGAGCTAAAATCGGGTTGTGGCAAGCGATTATGCAGGTGACGCCGAGAAAGATGAAGGCCAAGGTCAATGATCCCCAAAAGTAGACCACCGCGTCTATGCTTGTCAACACAAAATTGAATGGATAGAGCTGGAGGAGACTACTTATCTCCCCAGATGTCAATGAAAGATAAGCGTCAAATGTGTGTAGAGCTGCCAGAAAGGTAAGGAACCCGAATACCCAGACACCTACGCCCTTCCTCATAGACACTGGTCACCCTACTCAATCTACATATTTCTCTAGAAGAAACCTCTATAATAGGAAAACTTCAAACAGAAACATATATCAAAAAAAGGAATATCTCCTCTTTCTTACCCATACACCGACCAAACAAAACAACTCATCATACATTCACGACAAAAAGTATTTAAAACACTCACAAGCCGATAAAGACGCTAAGGAGAAACAGGCGATGGTGAGAAAAGCACGAATCCGCTTAACCAGCACAGACTACAAAAAACTAGAGAATGTATGCGGAGAACTGAGAGCCATCGCCGACAAGACAGGCGTCAAAATGATGGGCCCACTACCCTTGCCTACAAAAAGGTTGCGCGTGCCTGTTCGAAAAACCCCGTGCGGCGAAGGAACAGCCACATGGGACAGGTGGGAGATGCGCATCCACAAACGCCTCATCGACATCGACGCTGAAGAACGTGTCATGCGCAGGATCATGAGAATCCGAGTGCCAGAAGAAGTCTTTGTAAGCATCGAACTGATGTAGTTGCTTATTGTTGGAAACAGAACCTGAATCAGGCTTATTCGAGTTAGTACTTGTCTGTGTGCATGCTACTGAAATACCTAGAAATGGTAGTAAAGAAGCTTTCCAGAAATGAATCCTTGGCTTATCTCTCAAGAAACATGTCTGTAGAGTAGCCTAGCGTTGACAAACTGTAACTTCTTCATTCATAATGCATCTGTTCCCAGTAGCTAGCCAACCTTTCTTCCTATAGATATATCATTTTCAAGAATATGTCGTTGACTGTAATTTAACTTATTTCCAATGGAAAGCTAGCTTGTTATGAGGAACCCTGACCCAGGAAACTAAATAATGGAAAGCAAAGAGATTGACATTGGAATCTATAGGATAAAGTTGACAGTCTACAGAACGGGAAATGTCCATGTGTGTTTTGTCAATAGAATCAGCGGAGAAGAGAGAAAGCTAAAAGTCAGAAATCCTTTACTCCTCCAGAAAAAAGTTGATTTGATTAACTACAGAGTATGAATATGCGACAGTCCAAAAAGAAGGAAAGTTGTTTTGTGGCTTGTGCTTCGATGGTAGGCTAGTACTCAACTTTCTTTGGCAGTGTCTTGGCTTGTTCTATCCACTTCTTTACCGTATCTACAGTTGGCAGTTGCTTCACAAGTTTCTTCTGTTCATTCACTTCTTCTAGTTTTTTGCATAGGTTCTCTGGAACTCTCTTTGAGAGCTCTACTACGGTGTCTACTCCTGCTTCTTCTAGTAGGTCTGAATATTCTTCTCCGATTCCTTCTATCCTGAAAAGGTCTGCCATATTCACCCATTCCAGGATTAATGTTTCGGAAATCCCTGTCTTCTCTGCCAACTCTTTTCGTCCAGTCTTTGTGCATCCTTTATCAAGTAGGGCATGGACTGTGTGTATACCTATGTTTGAAAGCTTCTCAGCATAGGTCGGCCCAATTCCTTCTATTTCCTTTATCGGTTTACTCATGTTGTTTCATCTCAATTCCAGAAGTCATATCTAGAAAATACTTATATAACTTCCGACTATGTCGCAAACATGTGGAATTCTTGTCAGATGGGATGTAGTCCATGAATCTACAGTCCACAGTGACATTTGATTTTAACAGACCTTAAAAATTAATGCAATCAATAGAACTGCAATCCTATGGTGATTTTGTTAGACGAGGGAGTCAAGAGAGACGTTAAATGGATTTTGATAATCTCTTTGATCATGCTCTTCTGGTCAGTATGGTCAACATTATTAATGACAGGAGGGTACTATTTTACACCAGACTACTGGAATTACCTGAGAAATATCAATGTTCTCTCTTTCATAATCACAATTGGTCTAGCAACCCTTTGCACTACAAACCCTTGGAAATCAGGACCTACGTTTAAAGCCACAATAGTGATGTTTGTGGTTTCAATGATGTTATTTTTCATAAGTAATATGCAGTGGGTAACTACGGCTCTTTATGGGACTAGACTTTTTTGACATTTGATTTTGACACACTGTAACTTCTTCATTCCATAATCTAGCTTAGCATGCACGTAATGTTAGCATTCAGGTATCCATAAACGAAATGAGCATTCAACCAAGAATTGAAGCAATGCGTAGTTCTTACTATATTCCTGCGCAAAGGCAGAATATCGCAATAGCTAAGCAAAGCCCACCGTAGAATGTTAATGCGAACCATCCTGATGTTGAAAAACTTAAAAGCCAAATGCCTATGCTCCCCCGTCTATGCGGCCAGAACTTCCGTACAACTATTCCGATGGCGATGAGAATAAAGCCCGTTGCTGTGAACAAACTAGAAAGAAACCTCTGAACAAGCCAGCCCATAGCGAAGTATAAAACTACACCCAACCCACACATGCTAACTATGAGAACTATCCCAGCGATGTTATGGCGCCACCATTGCCATTCCCTCTTATGCCATCCCTGCACGTACCCCCACATGAAGATAAAGTAGACGATCCCGATTGCCCAAATTGCCTTCAATGCCTCCACAGGTGCACCAGAAACTAAAACCAAGAAAGAAAGCCCTATGAGAATGAACCATATACAAATAAGTAGTAAGGTTTTGTTCATTATTATAACTCCTCTTTATCTGCTATCTACTCTTTATTATAACCTTTCAACTTGGTACTAAAGATTTAAGAAAGAAATTTCTATGTACATCCTTATATGGAAGTGATGACTATGGGAGACAATAAAGTTCTTCATGACTACTATACGAAGAACACAACTTTGCATGCTACGATAACCGTTGGGGTCGTTTTTGGTCTTTTCTCTCTCTTGCGGATAATTACAGGCATAAATAGTTGGGTGACCAGAATATTTCTTACCTTAGGTTTCTGCATACTTGTTTTACTTGGGTGGTATGTGATAACACGCTTCAAGCATCACGGAAAGAAAGCAAAGGATATGGCAGTGCATTAATATGGGGCTGATGAAGGGAAAGAAGATACTGGCGTTACGGGGCTTCTAATGAATCAGATTTGCATGCGTCGAACTGATGTAGACGCTTATTCTTGGAAACAAAACCCGATTTGGGCTTTTGCGCACACGCATACTGTGCACGCTTTATCACCTATGTTTGTATATTCACTTTTACAGATAAGTATAAACGTTGAGAAACGCACAAGTCAGCTGAAAACTTAACTGTCTGCTTCAACTACTTTGAGATGGTGATCGAGTTGGGTATGGGAAAGAGTTCTAAGAAGAAGCCGATGACTAAGAAGGAAAGGGCTGAGAGAAGGAAAAGGCGCAAGGAGAAACGCTCGAAGACCGTATAGGGCGTCAATTCATTCGTATAATTTCTGGCCTATTCCTTGTCAGCTTTTGCTCCGTCGTTCTTCCCAATTAGTCCGATCAACCGAATATAAAATACAAGTATTGAGCTTCCTTAGAGGAAAAAGAGGGTAAGAGAGAAGATTGATCAGGGAAAAACTTTCTAAGCGGTTTCTACTCGTAAACGCCATCTTCACAGCTACCGCCTTCGTCATTGAACAAGTGGGAATCTCATTGAGAATGTATGTTTACGCTGATGCCTACCTCCATGTCTTTGATGTACCCTTAATCATCATTGCTTATTGGGTAATTATAGGTCACACATCATGGATGATTTACAAGAAATTCGGTTGGATCGCTGGGCTTTTGACAGGTGTAATCATCGACTTACCCATTGAATTCTTGGCCTTTCATCTCGGGTGGTGGGCCTGGATTCCCAGTTGGACTCCTGCAACATTTTTCAACGCCCCTTTGGCGAACTTTTTGGTGTATTTAGGTGTAAGTTTTGGCAGTATACTAATCTATAAGCGGGTAATGAAATAGACGGACTCCTTTTCCGAATTCGCATGCGTGCGCAGGAAAAGAAGATAGTTCTCCAAAGAAATCCGGGTCAAAGCTGGCGCGCGCATCGGCGATGGTGTAATAGTCGATGAACTCTGTCCGGTTGGGCACGCTGTCTCTAAGGCCGAATGAGGATTAGGGAAGAATTTGTGCGACTTCCGATTGGTTGATCATGCCAAAATGCGCAGGATATATGTACTGAATCCCCTCTATATACAGCAAAGGAAAGCGTGAGTCGTGGGCATCTATCGGTGTAGAACTTGGATTCTGTTCAAAGGCCTTTCAGAAAAAAGAATCTCCAACCTTCTCCCCCATGAGCCTAGGAATTTGGCGAACAAACTGAAGAAGGCTGAAGATCCACACCGTTTTCTAAGTCCCTATATAGAAGCTGTGAAGGAGAATTTCCCTGCAATCCCCAGTAGGTACACCGCTTATACGTCAAACAGGGGAAGTCAGGTTTTCCGCGCCAACGTGGACTACAAGAAAGAGGGATTGATAACTGTAGTTTATTCTCGAATTGCCAGAAAGTCTGGCGTGCCTTTCAGACTGGAGAGTTTTGTCACCTCAAGAAGATTTGATGGGAAAAGTGCTGAAGACTTTGGTCTCCCGGATTCCGTTTTGGTGAAGGAATAGTACGAAAGCACATTCGACACTTGGACCCAACAAGAAAGAAGCTGCCATTGAATGGGGATTTATGTATATGTCTGCATGCATGTATGGCAAACGTTTTTATAATGGGGTACTGTTCAATGGAGGTGTCACACAGATTTATGCTTGAATATGGAAGCCCTTGATTGCTTCTTTGGACCACATGGATTTTGTGACAGAGAAATGAAAAATGGAAATCCAATACTTCAAAGATTTACCGATAAGTCTAAAAATTATGAGAGGTATCGAGGAGCTTGGATTCAATAATCTTTTCCCAATCCAAGCGCACGCGATAATCCCGTTACTCGAAGGAAAAGATGTTATCGGACAAGCCAAAACCGGGACAGGTAAGACTGCAGCTTTTGGAATTCCCTTGATTGAGTGTCTCGACCTAAATGCTCGGCATGTTCAAGGTTTGGTATTAGCGCCGACACGCGAGCTAGCCATTCAGATTGCAGAACACATAGGTCAACTGGGCAAGTATGCCGGAATTGAAACCTTGCCCATCTATGGAGGAGTATCCATACGAAAACAAGTAGTGTCACTAGAGAGGGGGGTCCATGTTGTTGTTGGTACTCCTGGGCGCGTAATAGACCACCTACAACGTGGAACCCTAAATCTATCAAGAGTGAAAATCGTCGTTCTTGACGAGGCTGATAGAATGCTCGATATGGGATTCATAGATGACATAGAATACATACTCTCAAAGACGCCGACAAATAGACAAACCGCTCTCTTCTCAGCTACAATAGACCAGACGGTAATGAATGTATGCACCAGGTACATGAAGAACCCAGAAAAAATCCTTGTGAGCAAGGATGAGATAGCCCTCACACAGATGGACCAATACTACATGTTTGTGAACGCCGCAAACAAGTTCAAAACTTTGTGCAGTATTCTGGAGGAAAATCATGTGAAACGCGCAATAATATTCTGCAGGACGCGTAAATATACAAGCATCTTGGCGGACAGATTGAGACGGCAAGGATATGATTCAAAGCCGTTGCATGCAGGGTTTACTCAATTGCAAAGAGACTTCGTCATTAACTCTTTCAGAGAGGGGAAACTGGAATTGCTTGTTGCAACCGATATTGCGGCAAGAGGTTTAGACATTCAGGGAATAACGCATATCATAAACTACGACATTCCATTGGATGCACTGGTCTATTTTCATCGAATTGGACGAACAGCTAGAGTCGGAGGTAAGGGAACGGCTATATCACTTGTGGGCTATGGAGAACTTACCCAATTCAACAGAATTAGGGCCCTAACAAAGACCACAATAGAGGAATTGGAGCCTCACGTGCAACGTTGGTGATATCATAATTGGGCAAGAGGAGAATAAAAAGCGAAGAAGAATTCCAGGTTAAGGTTTTGCCCGAGGCCAATGATGTCATTGGCATAGCAACAAAAATGTTGGGGGGCGATCGACTTTTGGTGAGTTGTCAAGATGGTAAGGAGCGTCTGTGCAGAATCCGAGGGAAGATGAAGAGAAGGATGTGGATACGGATGGGAGACATCGTCTTAGTCTCGCCGTGGGATTTCCAGCCTGACAAGCGAGGCGACATCATATGGCGATACAAGAGAAATCAAGCTCAATGGCTAAGAAGCAAAGGATATCTTACGATAGAAGGGTAGTAAGAATACCTTGTGAAGTCTAAGAAAAAAGGTTCAACTTCCATGAGTGGTTTAGATGATACAACCCTGAAGTTGTTGATAGAACAAGGCCATAACGATTACCTCACTTGAATGGCCATATGGCTTGCATGTATGTTAGGAATGGTGACTATTTAACCATCATCGCCTCAAGACCAGATATTCTTGTTGCTTTTTCCACACGAAATCTTGCTCTTCTTAATGTATTGGGGACTTGTTTTTTGGGGTACGATTTTTCAAGTGGTAAGATTGATGAAATATCGTAAAACTCGGCGTGACTTGGATGAAACAGAATGGAGAAAAGGCTTTGAAGAAGCGATTTTCTTCCGCTCGGGGGGGCAGTGTCGAAGTTCATTATAAAGGAGGATGCCACGATTTGCAGCCAATCTATCTCTTACAATAATCGCTCATGTCAGAGCTGCTTTCTTTTCTTCTTTCTTGCTTTACAGTCATGAAGTAGTTACAGTTTGTGAGAATCAAATGTGGATGTGGACATACTAGTCTAATCCCAGTATTCCATACTCTCATGGTTCTTGAGAGACTCTATTCTCGGACAATCCAAAAAAGTAACCTTTAAGTTGGTTAGATTTACTTAGGAAAGATAGGGGCATGGAGTAGGAACACTACAATTTCCTGTTCTGAATATCACCTCCTTTCTGTCTCCATGCTCCCTAATCCTTTGATCAATTGCATACTACTCTTGTCCCAGTCTATGAAGTATTCCATGTTTATGAAACTATAATAACACTGTGACTAAATTTCTAAATGAGGGTTGCAGAGTGCAAATTAGGACAGTTGCAGTCATTTTAATGTTCTTCGTAGTAGCATTGCTCTTCCTAAACAACTTCTTAAGGTCAGGATGGATATTTCTAGTGTCAATTGCCATGATGATAATTGCAGTTCTAGTCTATTTCATTCCTCACCTAAAGAAATGAAGAATAGTAGCAAAGAGAGAGGAAATAGTGCTGTACTAGTTTTCTGGTTGTTGTTCTCTTGCATGCACGCATAAATTAAGCTTGCGACAGTGATCTTTCGATAAAAAGAGAGAAGATTAGTTGTCTCTGAGTGTGGTTGATAAGCTAAGAGCGGCAACTGGACTTTTTGTGCATCTTTTTCTCGTGGGCTTCCAGCTCTTCCTTTGTGTCGAAGGCTTGACCACAGCATTCATATTTTTCTTCCTTGGATTTGCACATCTCACATTCTCTCCGACTTTTGCATCTACTATGTCTGGATCTAAGATATAAGTCTGCAGATGCAAATCTGTTGCTAGATTGTGAAGGTGAAAACAGTGAGTACAAGAGATGGAATGAAGGCTAAGGCCCAAATCAGTCTGTTCCACCGGAGAACCTTCAATCCATCCATCATCCCGAAGGGAATCAGATTGAAGAAGGCTATCCACGCGTTAAAAGCAGTACTGTACCAAGCGATGCTACTTGGAAAGTAGACCATGAAGGGTATAGACACAACCGAAAGAAAGAGATTCGTCAAAGGCCCCGCGAGAGCGGTCTTTCCTCCGAGCTCTCTACTTATAGGACCCGCAATTATCACGGCCCCCGGTGATATCAGTTTGATTGGAGAGATTATGGATAGCAAGGTGATCAGTGCGCCGAATGGTGTTAGTCGGAACTCTGCCCACAGACCGTAGTGTTGGGCTGTCAGTTTGTGGGCGATCTCGTGTAGAAGGTAGAGTGAGGTGAAGACCGCGGCGAGGCTTATCAGAATTTCTGGGGTGAAGTCAAATTCGTTTGCTCCACTCCAAGGAAGAAAGATCCAAGATAATCCGACTCCCATGACCAGTAGCGTGCTGAGAGTCAAGTGTTTGATTTCTGTGGGGCTGAACCAGAACATTTCAGTCGATGGTCTCGTCCCGTAAGTGACCCTATATTCGTATGGTTTCTCTGACGTGATCACTGGCGGAGGTTGTGGGCGTGGCGCTCTCGCTCTCCAGTACTCTGAGCAGTTGTGGTTTTCTGGCAATCTATGTTCGGGGCAGTAGTACTGGTTGCAGTAGGGACACTTAAATGGTAAGACTACCTCGTTTCCGCAGTATTCACACTTTGCTATTTTGCTCAGCTTCCTTCTGGTTTGTATGCGCTTTGTAGTTTATATGTTATCTTTATAAGATTAGGTCAGTTCTACAGTCGAAGGAAAGACGCATGAAATTTCCAGAGAGAGTTTACACAAGAGATGAGGTGAAAGAAGCCAGAGCACTCATCGAGAAGGGCCACAAGCATCACCTCGTAGTAGAGGGAAGCCAGAATTTCAAAAATAGAGTGAAAGCCGCACTGGAGCTTATCAAGACAGCCGATTACTACGACTTCTTCCGAACCTACATCAAAAGAATCGTTGAAATCGGGGGGCTCAGCCAACTGCGTGAGGCAGAAGTCTCCATTTGGGCCAACAAGTACGCTGTCGCAGATCCTGTGGAAGGCGCGGGCTTTTTCATACAGAAGGCACAGCAGATGAAAGATTACATTGAAGGCAAACTCTATTATGAAACAGGTGAAATTAGAGCTGTCAACAAACGCATAGAATTCCTAGAAGTTTTGAAAGAGAGGAGTAAAGATCAGGCTGTGAAGAAGAGATGTGAGGAGAGTCTAAAGGCGTGGACTGAGACCATGTACTTCTGACCAAACTAAATCTTCTCAACCCTAATCTTTGTTCCACTTTCCACCTGTTCAAAGATTTCCAGATTCTTCGTCACTTTACCAACAATATTGACTGGACTGTAGGGCTGTGACTCCCCGTAGAAGACACAAAGTGCTTTTCCCATAGGCCAATAGGCGATAGCCCCCTTCTCCACCGTGGGTTCTGCTTTCTCCTCTCCCATCTTCACCGGAATCTCAAAATAGACTTCTTCCTTCCATAAGGCTGCTCGACCCTCGATTGGCAGCTCTTTAGTCAAGGCCTCCACAGTTCTCGGAGCAAGGTAACGAATAAGTTCCCCTTCAGCTTCGCCAACTCTTTCAATAACAAACTTTACAGGTATGCGTGATATGTCTTTCTCCATAGTTCTCCACTCAAACTCAACCCTTGCTATGCCTTAGAAAGCGATTTTGTAATATGTCCTCAAGATCTGGCTTACTAACCTCTTGGAGTTCATACGTAACTCTCACCGAAGGTTTGCTCATATTCAAGACCCGCCTCAGATCAACAGGAGTTCCAATAACAACGACGTCACAAGGAGTCGAATTAATCGTCTCTTCAAGTTCCCCTATCTGTTCTTTACCATAACCCATAGCAGGAAGCAAAGCCCCAAGATGCTCGTATTTCTTGAAAACTGCCTTCAATGATCCAACAGCGTAAGGACGCGGGTCCACTATTTCACCAGCCTTCATCCTCTTTGCCGCTATGGTTCCCGCACCATAAGCCATATTACCGTGAGTCAAGGTTGGCCCGTCTTCGATAACCAAGACTTTTCTCCCCTTGATAATCCCCGGCTTGTCAACTGTTATAGGCGAAGCCGCGTCGATTATGATGGCTCGTTGGTTCACGGATCTTACGTTCTCTCGAACCGTCTCGACGTTCTTGGCATCGACTGTCTCCACCTTATTGATAACCACAACATCTGCCATCCTCAGGTTCATCTCCCCTGGATGATAAGATAGTTCGTGCCCAGCCCTATGTGGATCAGCAACCACAATGTGTAGATCCGGCTTGTAGAAGGGAACATCATTGTTGCCTCCATCCCACACGATGATTTCTGCCTCCTTCTCAGCTGCCTTCAGAATCTTTCCATAATCGACGCCAGCATAAACTACGATTCCATTGTTGATATGCGGCTCGTACTCCTCTCGCTCCTCAATTGTGCACTCGTATTTGTCTAGGTCCTCAAATGATGCAAATCTCTGGCATATCTGCTTACGCAGGTCACCGTAGGGCATGGGATGCCGTACAACAACCAGCTTAAATCCTAGCCTCTTCAAGATCTTGCAGACTTTTCTTGAGGTCTGACTCTTCCCAGACCCTGTTCTAACCGCACAGACCGACACCACAGGAACTTTGGCTTTCAGCATCGTGTTTGACGGGCCCATCAATCTGAAATCAGCCCCTGATGCCAAAACCACCGAAGCCTTATGCATGACATATTCATGAGAGACATCACTGTACGCAAAAACCACTTCGTCTACACCATGCTCTTTGATAAGCTTAGGCAGTTCACTCTCCGGGTGAATTGGTATCCCTTGAGAATAATTGGGACCGGCAAGCTCAGGTGGATACTTCCGTCTTTCTATGCCTGGTATCTGCGTGGCAGTGAAAGCCACGACTTCGTAATGATCGTTGTCTCTGAAGTGAACATTGAAGTTATGAAAATCTCTTCCAGCCGCTCCCATTATGATGACTTTAGTCTTTCCCATGGATACTCCTCGGCAAGAGATTGAACCGACATAATATTACGCTTTCATATAAGCCTTAACGGTTAGTCTGAGAAGTCTCTCAACCTCTCTTCAACCTTCTTCCAGAGGGGTTTGAAATAGAAGAAGATCAATCCAAGAGTTGTGAGAACAACCATTATGTAGAATGCCTGATCCGATATGCCCATATTTCTCGCTCCTATAAGAGGTTCAGCATGGCATCCGCCCAAGAAAATCCAGTGGCGGAGGCCTATTTGCGGGAAGAGAACATAGAAGGGAAGATCAAGGAGGCCGAATAGACCTAGAATTCTTAGTGCAACTTGCGTCTTGTGTCCAAGGCTTGTTTTGAGAAGAATCAGGGCCAACAGCCATGAGACTATGTTGGTTGTCAATGAGCCGCCTAATTGCATAAGACCTGACGCGAACCTCGTTGTAAGGCCATCGACCCTGACACATCCCAAAACAAATTGCGAAGTTATGGCGAATCGAGGATGGAGCTGGAAATAGGCTATCTGCATGTATGTGAGCCTTCCTCCAACGGCGGCTCCCCATATGGCGTGACCAAACTCATGTACAAAGTCCATAACGAGTCCGAGGGGAATAAGTAAAAGCAGGGGCAGCAGGAACGTCTCGTATCTCAAGCCTACTCTCAACTTCAACAGTTCTACAATGATCACGACTAGTAGAGAGACGGCGATCCAGAAGGCAGTGTCTAATGCTAGGCTAGTCCATCCGTACTCGGTAGGCTGTAGGGTTTTGGTCACTCGCCAGACCAGAGGGTAGCCATAAGATCGGTATCCAATTATGCTGCCGTCTGGTGGATTCTCAACAAGCCCTGTAGCCAATGAGAGCAGAAGCCCGCAGACTATCGCCACAACTATTGACCTTAATCTTAGAGTCTGCAATGCCAATTCCGTTACTCACCCATCCTGTTAATGAGTCTCATTCATCTGTTTTTGGAAATCTGTCGTAACCCACAATCTCTTCAACTTTCCTTCTGGGTGGAGGCTTAGGCATATCCAATGCATGTCCAACGTGAACAATGCACGCAACCCTAAAATCACTTGGAATCTCAAACAGCTCTTTCACAGCTTCCTCTTCACCCCTAAACAAAGTATAAGGACAGGAGCCCAGTCCTTCCTCCGTTGCCGCCAACAGCAAATTTTCAATTGCACACCATGTAGAAGCCAGCAGGAACTCATTTGGTATTCCTTTAGCTCTAGATCTGTAGCAGACAACAATCACCACCGGCAACTCAGCCACATAGCTCTTATCCCACCGTCCACCTCTGCTTGCCACATCCCTAGCCATCTTGCTGTCGAACCTCTTCCAAGCCAAACGGCTGAACCGCGTGTTCACCTCAGCCAAGCGCTGCAGCAACCCCCTATCGCGAACTATGATGAACCGCCAAGGCTGAGTGTTGCCAGCACTTGGTGCCATACAAGCAGCCTCGACCAAACGCCTAACAACACCGTCTGCAACTCTGCCCTCTTTTTGAAAGCGCCGAACACTCCGCCTCCGCCTAACAACCTCGTAGAACTCCAACCTGCAGACACACTCCACGCGCTACGATTGAACAAACTCAAATATAAAAGGGAGAATACCCGCTAAGCACAGGAGAGCACATACAAAATGCCAGACCCTAAAACCCTAGTCGGTTACTGCGGCCTATACTGTGGAGCATGCGGCATCTACCAAGGCGCATTCAAAGAAAGAGTTGAGCAGCTCAGAAGCATCATCAAAAGATATGGATTTGACAAGATCATGCCAGAACTCGCCAAGTGGGAGCCAGCATTCAAACACTACAAAGAATTTGAAGACGTGCTGGAGGGCTTAGTTAAGATGTTTGGAAGCTGCCCAGGTTGTCTTGAAGATGGAGGTGACCCAGACTGTAAGGTGCGCGCATGTGCCAAGCAGAAGGGTTACAACACCTGTGCTGAGTGCAGCGAAGCCTTCACGTGTGAGAAGTTGAAGCCCTATTTGAATCAAGAAATGTTAGAGAGAATCAGAGAGATCGGCGTGGTAAGTTGGGCTGAAGAGATGAGCAAGAAGGTGAAGGCAGGTTTCTCCTATCTAGAAGAATGAAAGTGACAGTGCATACAGTCTTTGAGGATGCTACTCTTTGCGGACTGTTCTAAAGTGTTGTATTAAATACTGGGCATCATAGTTATCTACATAAAAGGTCTCATCCAGATGATTGGAGGTATCATAATTTGACCTTGACAGAACTCATGAAGGTGCTCCAAGACTTCGGAATCTTCATCGTAATAATTCTGTTGGCCTACGTAGTCTACAAGATTGCGATACTGATAGAAGAGATCAGTAGGAAAATAAAAACAGAAAAAGACTAGCCCAAAGCCTAGCTATTCTTCAGCGTTCTATTTTCGGTACGGGCTGTTCTAAAGCATGGCATTAAATGCCTACACTATCAGAATTAAGATAGGATATGCGCTACCGTTGGTGAAAAAATGAGAAGAATAGTCTTCCTGTTGGTGCTAACCACGGCAATTTTTGGCGCTATCGCTCCTTTCTGCCTACAGACCCGTTACTATTCGCTGGCATCCCCATTGAGGAAGTTCTACTCCTATGAAGAACTGAAAAGCTTTGTGAAAGCAAGCTTGGAACTTCCTTACTATTACTGGGGGCTTCCTGATAGTGCACTTCTGAGGCCAAGCTTCTCACTAGACTTGAAGCCGAATAGTCTTGAAAGCTACGCACTAAAGTCAAGCGTCCCTGAATACTCGACCACGAATATTCAGGTTGAGGGCGTGGATGAAGCAGATGTCGTAAAGACCGACGGAGAGTACATTTACGTTGTCTCTGGTGGGAATGTTACTATTCTAAGGGCATATCCCGCTGAAGATGCAGAGGTGCTCTCGCAAATAAGGTTGAACGGAACAGTAAAGGGCGTTTTCATAAACGGGGACAGGCTGGTCCTCTTCGAGGAAGCAAGCGAAATCTCAGTCAAAGTGTACGACATTTCAAATAGAGAAATTCCCGTCTTAAAGAGACCTGTATCTATGAGCGGCAGATACGTCAACTCTAGGATGATAGGCGACTACGTTTACGTTGTGATAACTGAGCCAGCATATTTTGTCGAGGACGAGGTGTCACTCCCAGTGATAGAGTATAGCGACGCTGTCAAGGAAATATATGCCTCTGAAATCTACTACTCCGACGTCCCAGACTATTCCTATGGATTCACAACCATATTGGCTGTAAACGTGCAGAACGACGAAGAGGAGCCAACACACGAGACCTTCATGCTGGGAGCAACAAGTGGCATGTACGTCTCCCTAACCAACATCTACATAACGTTTCCTCAAAGTGAGAACACACGCATCTATCGGTTTCACATACAAGGAAGCGAAATAGCAAGTGCAGCGGATGGTGAGGTTCCCGGCTACGTCCTTAACCAGTTCTCCATGGATGAATATGAAGGCTACTTCAGAGTGGCAACCACCACAGGTCACGTCGCCAAAAGTTCGACCCAAGCATCATCTCAGAATCACGTCTACATCCTCAACATGAACCTAACTATTGTTGGAAGGTTGGAAGATCTTGCCCCAGGAGAAAAGATCCATTCAGCCAGATTCATGGGCCCCAGATGCTACCTCGTAACCTTCAGAAAGGTAGACCCCCTATTCGTAATAGACTTGGAAGACCCTTACAACCCTCAAGTTCTGGGCAAGTTGAAGATACCCGGGTACTCAGACTACCTACACCCCTACGACGAGAACCATGTCATAGGAATAGGCAAGGAAACCGTTGCCTCAGAGGAAGGAGACTTCTCGTGGTATCAGGGAGTGAAGATATCACTCTTCGATGTCAGCGACGTTGAGAACCCGAAAGAGATGGACAAATATGAAATAGGCGATAGAGGAACAGAGTCGCCAGTTCTAAGTGACCACAAGGCATTTCTCTTCGATAGATCAAGGAACCTTCTCGTACTGCCGGTTCTAGTTGCAGAGATCGACGAGGAAAAATATCCAGGCGAACCTCCTCCTAATACTTATGGGGAATACGTCTTCCAAGGTGCCTACGTTTTTCACATCTCTCTCACCGAAAAGATTGTGCTCAAAGGCAGAATAACTCACCTAGAGAATGACAACGATCTAATGAAAAGCGGCCACTACTTCTTCTCTCCCTACGCTGTTAAGAGGTCCCTCTACATAGGCAATGTGCTCTACACAATTTCAGACAAGAAGATAAAGATGAACAACTTGGAGAACTTGGACGAGATTAATGCAGTGGAGCTTCCATAGCTGTCCTTGATTAAGCCAATTTTTCCCGCTACTTCTTTCCTGTAACCCCCAGCCTACATCCCACACTTCGATCTTTGAACGAAGGAACACATGAAAAATCTCAGTTGTGTGTGGGTGCGGAAAGATTTATGAAACTGCTGAATAAAGGGTTAGAGATATCACCTTGGAGACTTTGAAATGGTTAGGATCCTAGTATGCGTGAAACAAGCCATAGACGTCTCTCAACTAAAAGTTGACTCAGCAACAAGACGCTTAATCACGGTGGATGCACCGAAGAAGATAAGCGACTTCGACAAAAACGCGCTGGAAGAAGCCATACGCATCAAAGAGAAGCTAGGCGGCGAAGTCTTCACAATCACTGTCGGTCCGGAAGACGCCAAAACAACTCTGAGAGAGGGGCTAGCAATGGGCGCCGACAAGGCTTACCTAATAAGTGACCAAATCTTTGAAGGCTCTGACACACTGGCAACCTCCTACATTCTCGCCGAGGCAATTAAAAAAGTTGGACCTTATGATCTAATCTTGTGCGGTGAAGCATCGATTGACAGCTTCTCAGCGCAAGTTGGACCCCGCCTAGCCGAACGACTGGGCATTCCATTGATAACCTACGCAAGAAAACTTGGTGTTGAAGGAGACACTGTTACAGCCGAACGAGGTCTGGAAGACTGTTCTCAAACCATGAAAGCCAAAATGCCAGTTTTAATAACAGTAACTAAAGAAATCAATGAGCCGCGTATTCCATCTCTTATGGCGATTATGAAAGCTTCAAAAAAGGAAATAGTAATGTGGAAAGCGGCAGACCTTAACATCGTAAGCGAGAAAGTAGGAGAAGCTGGCTCAGCGGTTAAAGTTTTAGACGTTCTTGCGCCCAAAATGGAACGCAAGAAGATTGTCATTAAAGGAGAAACCTCCACGGAAACTGCAGAAAAACTGGCAAAGGCGTTGATCCAAGAAGGGATTGTAGGGAGGTGAGAGCGTTGAGCGAGCATCGTGGAATATGGGCATACTCGGAAAACAAAGATCTAATGCAGGAGTTGATTGGAAAGGGAAGCGAATTAGCAAGCAAACTGCAGTCGCAATTGACAGCAGTCGTGTTGGGACACAATGTTAAAGGGCAGTCAAAAGAGTTGATTGGTTATGGCGCCCAGAAAGTCATCGTGGTGGACAATCAGCAACTGAAAGAATTTCAGGTTGAACCTTACCTTAGTGCTTTAACTCAACTAACTCAACAGCACAAGCCTGAGCTATTCTTAATAGGCTCTACTAGGAGAGGAAAAGAAGTTGCGGCGCGACTTGCCTCACGGCTCAATGTCGGATGTGTTCCAGACTGCCTAGAGTTGAAGGTTGACGACGAAGGAAAACTGATAGCAGAACGAATCGTCTATGGTGGAAATGCCATTGTAACTCAAGTCTTCCGCACTAAGCCGCAAATAGTGACTGTGCCTCGCAGAAGATTCGAGAAACCCGAACATAAAGCGGAAAGCCAAGGTGAAATCATAGAGGCAGGCGATATAGAACTTGAAACACCAAAAACCAAAATCGTTGAGATCAAGCCAATTGAAATGACTGAGACCAAGATTGAAGAGGCCCGAGTGGTTATCGGAGGCGGAAGAGGACTCGACAAGAAAGAAGACTTCAAGATTCTCGATGAACTAGCTCAACTATTAGGCGGACAAGTCGGATACACCAGACCGCTGGCGGAAGACAGAAAATGGTTCACAGAATGGGTGGGATTGTCTGGACACACCATTAAACCAGAGCTCTACATAGCCTGTGGCATCTCTGGGGTGATCCAACATGTGGCTGGAATACGCGACTCCAAAACAATAGTGGCTATCAACAAGGACCCAGAAGCACCAATAATGGAGATAGCTGACTACATCGTCGAGGG
>JBHIEV010000018.1:0-22840 GCA_046760805.1 Bathyarchaeia archaeon | reverse complement strand
GCAGAGAGAGAGACAAGAGAAGAAATTCAGAATCTAACTCACGCACAGAAAGAGACAACACAAGGAATCCGCAATCTAACTCAGGCAGAGAAAGAGACCAAAACCGAAATCCACAACAGATTCAACGAAATGAAGACAAAATACGACAAAATCTCAAAACAAATAGCGACACTAGAAGAAGTCCCTAAAGAACTCCAACTACTGAGAAAGTCCATCGACAAATTTCTAGATGTCTTCCTGCAAACAGAAAAAGGAAAAAGCTAAACCCAAAACGAACGTGCGCGCAAATCACCAGTGCGTGAAGCTATTGTGACTATTTGCCGGTTCCGTCTTATCCGCCTGCGAGTTTGTATACCTTTAGATTTTTGCTTCCAGAGACATATTCTATTGCACCTTTCCGCTCCAACTCCCGAAGTAGATCCTTTGCAACGCTCATGCGAAGGTCCAGGCGTGAAGCCACCTCATACGGCGTTATAGCTTTCATCTTCTTCATCTGACTGAGAACCTTCTCACTGTCAGGCAGAACAATTCCACTAATATGTTTCTCACCTACAGACCTTGACGAACTGCTCGTCTTCGGAGCCTTAGTCTTACTTTGAGTCTTCTCCCTCTTCATAAGAGTCTGCTTCTTCTTTCCACCGCCCATCCACATTCTCTCCAAAATCTGAAGAGACATGGTTACTTATAGAATTTCCTAAGTCAAACCCAGCAAAATTAGGCAACCACGCTGATCTCTGCCTTATGCTCTCTTCGCCACTCATCCAAAGGAATAGAGAGCCGCTCCTCAATCTTCGCTCGGTGAATAGAGTTCATAGTGCAGAACGGAATTATCCTGCCATCCGGCACAGCGTAGTGTATGACACATCGCTGCACCCTCTCAAGGTCAAAATTGTACGGGTCCATAAAATGCATAGACGATATCAAAAGCATCCTCCTATGAAGATCACCAAGCGATTCGTAACTTCCAGTCTTCACGATCGGCCAGAGATACTTTCTCAACAAACCGAACCTTATGTGGCGCAGCGCGCCCAACAGGCTTAGCTTCGCTCTCCTCCCATGACCCTTTGAAGCCTCCTCATAAACCTTTTTCATCGAGTCAATAAACTTCTCCACGTTGCCATAGCGAGTTATAGGAACCATCTCCCCATCCTCAACGAAGACGTACGTTGCCATCCCACAGTGTGGATGCGCCGTAAATTCCACATATCTCTTATCTTTCAAAGCGCCCACAGCCTTAGAAATCGGGACAACAGTCGGAACCGGATAGAAATCTGAGACCTTTATCTTCCCATCCGTCTGCTCCTCAACACCCCTCATAAAATCTGGGATCGTTATGCGCATCTTTTCTCTCTCCCGCTCTGGAAGCCTACCGCAAAGAGATACAGGTTGAACATTGACGCATCGAACCACATCGAAGTTCTCGACTGCAAATCGAATTATATCTCCGAGCTGACCATCGTTAACTCCCCTTATCAGCGTCACAACCAACACCACGCTCTTTAATCCCACTTGGCGACAGTTCTCGATAGCCCTCATCTTAGTCTCCAGCAAATCCTTCCCTCGTGTAAACTTGTAGACATCCGGCGTCAAGCCATCGAACTGCAAGTATAACGTGCTCATCCCAGCATCTATCAATCCTCGACAATACTCCACACTACGGGCCAGCCGAATACCATTCGTGTTAACCTCCACATGGCGGAAACCCAACTCCTTAGCAGCCCCTATCAACTCGAACAAGTCTTCCCGCAACGTGGGTTCCCCTCCAGAGAATTGCAGAGCCGTTGCAGGCACAGGATCGTTACGCCTCAAATTCTGCAGCATCGCTACGATCTGTTCCTTAGATGGTTCGTAGACATATCCTGCTGTGGCAGCGTTGGCGAAGCAGACAGGGCATTTCAGATTACACCTGTTTGTCACATCAATTATCGCCAGTCCAGTGTGAGATCTGTGCTGCGGACAGATTCCACAGTCCAAGGGACAGTCTTTCTCCGTCTTTGTGCGCGGGTTACCGAGCCCCTCTCCATCGTATCGAAATCTTTCGGCCCTCTGATACTGCTCGTAGTCTGACCAGTACACGTCCTGAAATTCTCCATGCTCTGGACATTCCTTCTTCAAGTAGACTTTATTGTTCTCTTCGAATATCGTAGCATCCAAGACCTTGAAGCATTCTGGGCATATGCTCTTCGTCTTCTTTATGAACTGCATTTGACACCACCGAAAGTTGTAACTTATTTACTCAAGTTCCCTGATAGGATATAAGAAGGTTTCCAGAGTTTTCAGAAGGTGAAAAAGGTTTGTCCGTAAGCGAGGAAGCAAGAACAGCCCTAAGAGAAATCGGCCTAACAACCTATGAAACTCAAGCCTATCTAGCCCTAATCGAAAGCGGAGTGATGACTGCAAGCCAAATAAGTGAACGCTCCGATGTCCCATACTCAAAAATCTACGAAACTCTAAATTCTCTCCAGAGAAAAGGCTGGATCGAAACCAAGAAAGGACGACCTACCCGATACTACCCGAAGTCTCCCTCAGAGGCCTTTCAAGTCACAAGACTAAGTTTAGAAGAGAAGATAAAGGGACAGAAGCAAACAGTCATAGACGAGCTGCAACCTCTCTACGAACGCAGAGAGTTCCGTGAAAAGCCCGACATATGGATCCTTCGTGGAATAACCAGCGTGTTAGCGAAGTTGCAAGAAATGCTGGACGGGGCCAAAAAGGAGCTGATGGTTGCGGCCCCCGCCTTCACAAGGATCTTCGTAGACGCAGCCACGCCAATCTTGAACCGCCTGCAAGGCAGCGGGATTGATGTGCACCTCATGGTCGCTGGAGACTGGGATATCGAGGAGCTGGGGGGCGTGGGCGAGATTAGGATCAGGGATGGCATGTTTGGCGGCGGCATCATTGTTGATGAGAGAGAGGCTCTGCTTCTTCTCGGCGAGGAAAAGCCAACTCTAGTCATATGGTCCAATCACATCGGCTTGGTGAAATTCGCCAAAGACTACTTTCAGCACCTATGGATGACAGCGGAAAAACCCTCGTTTATGTCGAGAAAATAGATCGTGCAAATTATATCTGCAAAGAGATATCTATACTCTATCACGCGTAAGATACTGATTTGGAACGTGAATTGCATGGGGAAGATAAAGGTTGGTGTTGTAGGAGTTGGCAACTGCCTTGCAGGACTGATTCAAGGTATAGAATACTACAGAAGGAATAAGAAGAAGAGAACTGGGTTGATGCATGAGAAGATAGGAGGATATCGCGCGGAAGACATAGACTTCGTGAGTGCCTTTGACGTAGGAAAGAACAAGGTTGGAAAGCCCCTATCAGAAGCCATCTACGCCGATCCCAACTATGTCGACTGGGTCGACTCCGTCTCTGGCTGCAACGTCACAGTTAAAGAAAGCCCGATCTTAGACGGCATCGGAGTATACACTGTCAATCAGATAGACCCTATTGAACAGACCAAATCTGCCAAAGAGATAGAGAAAGAAACTATTAAAGAGATAGAGAACACGAAGACCAAAATACTGGTCAACTACCTTCCTGTAGGCAGTCAGATGGCAACAGAATTCTGGGCTAATATCGCTCTAAAAACGAATTGCGCCTTCATCAACTGCATACCTGTCTTCATAGCTTCAGATAAAGAATGGGAGAAGAAGTTCAAAGAAAAAGGCCTTCCCGTCATCGGTGACGACATCAAATCCCAGATAGGCGCCACAATCATCCACAGAGTGCTAACGAAAATCTGCCTAGACAGAGGAGCAGAGATAGACAGAACCTACCAGATAAACGTTGGAGGAAACACAGACTTTCTAAATATGCTAGAAAGGGAGCGCCTAGACAGCAAGAAGATATCAAAAACTGAGGCAGTCCAGAGTCAGCTAACAAAAAGGCTCAACGATGACAACATCTACATAGGACCCAGCGACTTCATCCCCTTCCTAGGCAACAGAAAACTAGCCTTCATAAGACTCGAAGGCAGAATGTATGCCAACATTCCATTCAACATGGAGCTAAGACTGGATGTTAATGACAAGGCAAACTCAGGCGGCACGACAATAGACGCCATAAGATGCGCTCAGTTGGCTTTTGACAGAGGCCTAGGCGGCGCACTCATATATCCCTCTGCATACCTGATGAAGCGTCCCCCCAAACAGATGAGCGATTACGAAGCGAGGGAGAAACTGGATGAATGGATAAAAGGATGAGACCGTTTTAGGTTAGTTAAGCAAAGGTCAAGCAGGGGGTTTGTACTTTCTTTTAAGGAGGGTCTCGACAACTTCTCTCTTCTCGTGTGCAAGATCTGTTAGACTCTTCAGTAGGCCCCTCTTTGATGCATCCCACACCTCCAAGGCTACAAGTTCACCGTTTTTGTCGAACCCTAGGACTACATCGCTTTCTAGAAGCTTCTCGTCTTTTATGGCTCCCTCTTTGAGCTTCATTGATAGGATGTCCGCTTTTGGATCGTATTTCAGGACTAGATCCATCTTGCATCCCTCCTTCTTCTATTCACTAGGTGTTTAAGCTCGCTGCTGTATATTACCGTTACGACCATGAAGTCGCCATTGGTCTTCTCACAGACCACTGCCGTATTACGGCTCCAACCGATGGCCACAAATCTATTTGTCAGAGAATCGTATAACAGCTCATCTGGGTCTCTTACTATTTCCGCTACCGTACTCTCTGTTATGCCTAGTCTACTAAGTTCTTTCAGGAGCTTATCCTTTGCATGGTCCGTGAAAATGATCATTTCGTTCACGTTGTGATATACCATCACCTCAGCTTTATCAAGATATGCATCTTTATCTGCTGAGGATGTGCTGCAAACAACTTCCCTTGGATCAGTTTTGAGGAGATGATCTCCGTTGAAAAATGTTTTAAGAGCATTAATAGTTTCTCATACAAGCGGCAGGAGGCAGGCTTTATGGTTGATGACATGCTACAAATTGGTTTGTTGATCTTAACTGTTTTGCTGGCGTTGTTGACTGTTGAATTGAAGGATATGCTTCATGCTGTTATCTCCCTCTGCGGAATGTGCATCAGCATAGGAGCCTTATTCTGGCTGCTCCGCGCACCGTATGTGGCTGTCTTTCAGCTATTAGTCTACGCGGGAGCTGTAATCGTTCTTTTCATAGCTGTCGTTATGTTGACAACGAGGAAGGAAGGAGCCATAGATGAAGATAGATTGGGTTAGGGTGGCAGAGTTAGCGGTAACCGTCTTGTCTTTACTAGTCTTTTCTATTCTAGTAGTTACACATGAATTTCCAGCCTTCCAATACGCAACTTCAACGGAAGGACTCGTTAAAATCGACATGAGCAAAATAGGATTAGAGGTCAGCCAGTTTCTGTGGACACATCGGTTACTCGACTTGATCGCCCAGGCATTTGTGTTATTTGTCGCCGCTGCATGTTGCGTGGCTATATTGAGAGTTCAGGAGAAGGAATGATCATGCTTAACTATTACATCGCAGGTGCTGTCGCCCTCTACATTGTGGGTATGTACTGTCTGGCTGTGAAGCGGAACATGATCCGTCTTGTCATCGGGATCGAGATCTTAATCAATGCTGCTCACCTAAACTTCATAGCGTTTTCCGCGTATAGAGAAGCGAGTTACATTGACCCCCTTGGTCACTCAATCGTCATCATGTCGATAGCATTTGCTGGATGTGTCTCTGCGGTTGCCTTAACCATTATCACCTATGCCTACAAGCATTATCACACATTGGATGTTCGAGAGCTTAGAAGATTGAAGGGGTGAATCCGAAGAGGGTCGATAGTGTTCACCAAACCCCTGATTGCCCTGCTCTTATTCATGGTTGCCACCCCACTGCTCAGATGGATTGCACAAAGGAAGTGGTATCAAAAGGTTCTGGGTATCTACAGCGTTCTAAGCCTCTCGGTGACGGCTTACTTTCTATACGAACTATATGTGGAAGTCTCTGAGAAAGGACATGTGCTGGTTATCAGTCAACTGCCCTTTTCTCCATCATCCGGAGCATGCCTTGAGATAGATATGCTCAGCATCTTCATGGCACTCATCTATGTGATGATCGGACTGCTCGCAGCTTTCTATTCCATTAGATATATGGAGCATGAAACAGGCTTAACAGTATACTATACGCTTCTCTTGGGCATGGTCGCTGGCATGATAGGTGTTGCCTTTGCAGGCGACTTCTTCACACTCTTTGTCTTCTGGGAACTGATGAGCTTGACATCATACGCCTTGGTTGCTTTTCGAAAAGAAAGATGGGCACCCATAGAGGCTGGATTCAAATACCTGATCATGAGCGCTGCCGGAGGAGCAACAATACTCCTAGCCATGTCCTTTCTCTATGGCATGACTGGAACACTAAACTTCGCAAGCCTTGCAGCTAATCTCACAGCAGCTGCGCCTAACGAATGGCTTTACGTGATCCTAGTTCTAATCTTCGTAGGCTTCGGGGTTAAAGCAGCAATAGTCCCCTTCCACACATGGCTTCCAGACGCTCATCCCGAAGCTCCAGCACCAATAAGCGCCTTACTTTCTGCCGCTCTAGTACAGACAGGAGCATACGCTCTCATTCGAATTCTGCTTCTCCTCTTCGGCTCGATGCAGGTCGCGTGGCAGATGACGCTAGTGGTTTTTGCTGTCCTAACCATGTTTGTAGGCAATCTTATGGCTCTGTTACAGGATGACATCAAACGCCTGTTTGCCTTCAGCACCATTGCTCAGATGGGCTACATCCTCTTCGGATTCTCAATCGCAACACAACAAGGCTTGACTGCAAGCTTATTTCACATCATGAACCATGCCATAATGAAAAGCCTCCTATTCCTCTGTGCTGGCGCATTTATCCATCAAGTTGGAACACGCAACCTCAGCAAGCTTGAAGGAATTAGGCGGACAATGCCAGTGACCAGCATGCTTCTCGCTATTGGCGCTGTTGCAATAGCGGCTATTCCCCCGTTAAATGGTTTCTGGAGTGAGTGGATGATCGTGCTAGCGGGCATAGAGGCAGGGGTGCTCACTTTTTCAGCCTTAATGATCATCAACATACTCATTTCAGTCGCCTACTACCTACGCCTAATCTTCATCATCGTGTTGAAAGAGCCCACGCCAGTATCAGAAGAGGCAACTGAGGCTCCCATCTCGATGCTCATTCCCATAATAATTCTTGCAGCCCTCTGCATCATAATCGGAATCTATCCCGGACCATTCATCACTTGGGCTGAAGGAGCCGCTAAGGCAGCATTGAACCTGCTAGAGTATGCCCATTCAGTATTTTAAGGGATGTTTGCCAATCTCACCTAGCTAGCTCCGCTGAGAAAACTTGAGAGATACTCTGCTGCAGGAGTAATGTACTCCAGAACGAGACCAGGCAGTACGCCCAACAATATGCTGAGCGTTGCTAAGATGATTATGGGAATGAGTAGCGTGAAAGGCGCCTCTTCCACATCATTCAGATTTTCAGGGGTTGCTCCAAAGAAGACTCTCCAAGCAAACCAGAGATAGTACCCTGCAGTGATTACAGTGCTCAAAACACCAAAGATGGTTATCAATCCCTTACCAGAGGCGAGGCCTCCCCCAAAAATCATCCATTCGCTCCAAAAACCGTTCAATGGAGGCGTTCCTAGTAGGCTGAAGGCTCCTATCAGGCATGCAACGCTTGTGGTCGGCATCTTCGCGACGAGTCCTCCCAGCTTTCTAATGTCTCTTGTTCCCGTTTGATGAATGATCACTCCAGCGCACATGAAGAGAAGGCCCTTGCAGACAGCGTGATTTATCATGTGTAAAAGACCGCCCATAATCCCCAACTCTGAGGCGGCTCCGAGTCCAAATAGAATGTAACCCATCTGGCTAATACTTGAGTAAGCCAGCAGCCGTTTGATGTCCGTCTGTGCCAACGCCATTAACCCCCCGTACGCCATAGTGATTACTCCGAGAGCTGTCAGGTAGTCCGAAGCCGTAACTACGGTTGGACCAAACGTCGTCAACAGGATCCTGGCTATTCCATAAGCGCCACACTTGATCATGACGCCTGATAGCATGGCACTTATTGGGGTAGGGGCCTCTGAATGTGCATCTGGGAGCCACGTGTGAACTGGGAAGGCAGCCATCTTGACCAAGAAGCCGATGAGTAATAAAACAAAGATCACAGCAGTCATGCCAGATGGAATCTTATGTGCTTGTGATGGCAGTTCGAGGAGGTTGAATGTCTCTGTGTACGCAAAGATGGAGAGGATGCCGAGTAGCATTGAGAGGGCGCCCACATGGGTGAAGATGAAGTATTTGAATCCTATGCTCAGCCTGTTTTCTGAAACCCCCCAGTTCGCAATCAGCAAGTAAGACGGAATAAGCATCAGCTCCCAGAAGAGGTAAAACTGTATAAGATTCGCGGCGAAGATGACACCTAGCATCCCGGTCATGAAAAGCAGCAAATTGGCGTAATACGATCCTTTGTCGTGCTCCTTTTCCATGTACTTGACAGAGTAAAGGCATGAAAGCATACAGACAGCAGCAACTATTAATCCAATAGGCAGGTTAACAACGTCAACAATGAAACCGAAGTTCAGATCAATAGGGCGTATCCAAGCGTAAGTAAATGTTAGTGGTCCTCCTCCTGTTGTCCAGCTTTCCATCAAGTCTCTACCCATACTCACAATCATCAAGATGGATACGGATGCTGCCATGGTTGCAATGATTCCTGTCCAATACTCGGTTCCTTCCTCCTCTTCCATCTCAGTCCATTTGATTTTTCCAACTCTTCTGCGTGCACGCAAGCGATTTCTGATGGCATAGATTATTATGCCTACAATACCGGGAATCACCGTTGCTAGCACTGCTGCGTATGGTATCATATAGACATCCTCACAAGATTCCTCCGAATTTCATTAGCAAGACTACGAGTATTACAATGCCAAGCGGAATGGCTAGCATGTTGTAGGATAGCACTCCCGTCTGGGTCTTTCTGATTTTCCCTGAAAGGTAACCTATGAGTTTGGCAAGTTTGTAGTTAAATGCTTCGAAGCCTCCAAGTTCCAGATGGGGATACGCCCATTGAGAAAGAGAGACCACCCGCACAGTTATCATCTCGAAGAATCTACTGAAGCCTCTGATTTGGGGCTTTGTTATTCCCTCCGTTTCCACATACCTATAGGTTAGTCTTGCGAGAGAAAGAAAGCGGCCAGCTATGAAACCGTTAAGCAGATTGAGGCCATACTCTAAGCTGTTGTGTAATTTCTGTGAAAGCGATTGTACAGAGTAGGTGACTTTATAATAAAATGCATCAACATAGAAGCGATTTCGGAGAAGCTTGTGTGCTGCATTCAGAAACCAGTATTTTTCCGTTAACCTGCTAGCGTTCGCTTTATGCGCTATATAGATTCTATAAGCGGGGTAGCCTCCAAACGCCACCGCAACACATGTCAAGACTGTGCTAACCGAAGGAACAATGTATGCCAGAACAGCGATGAAATTGTCAAAAGTTAGGCCCTTCAAGAATTGCATTGGCAAAAGAAACCTGTTGAAGGGCAAGATGAGAAGAAGCGCTAGGAAATCCAAGAACGCGGTGATTACAAGGGTTGCTGCAAGAGAGTTCCGCATAAGACGTGGGGGTTTCCTTTCTTCTAATCGATAACTCTCCTTTCTGAAGACAAGCCCCATCATTCTAAGAGCGTAAAATGCTGTGACTCCAGCTCCAATTATTAGAAGAGCGAAGATCACGTAGCCGGAAATCATGAGCGTGTACTGCTCTTTCATGCCAGCCTCTTGTGCAAAATCCCAAGCGACTGTTTGAATCCAGTTCGTGCACCAAAAACCACTTAGTGGTGGTATACCTGCTAGAGCGAGAGCTCCTACTTCCATGCTCCTATGTGCGATTCGACTCTTGAACCCTCCCATGCGGTGCAGATTGTCCGATCCAACCGCATAAGAAATGTACGCCGCAGAGAGGAATAGCAGCGCTGAGACGAAGGCGTCAACCGCGAGAAGGAAGGTGCCAGCTAAGTACCCCCAGCTTATGTTAGTCATTAATCCCGCCAAGCCCAAGGCTGCCATCATGTATCCGATCACGCTTGAGATGCCATATGAAAGGACTCTGAATATGTTATCTTGAGCCATCGCTATGAGACCGCTGATCACAGCAGTGAGGGCCCCTACAAATGCCATAACCAAGAAGAAGTTGACCATACCACCGTATCCAACGCCTTTATGGAAGACGGGAAGAACCCTAGCCATAAGGAAGGGTCCAGCCAAACATTCAGTTAGGGCGTTGAAGGAAGAGGGGGATGCAGCCAGAGCATCTGGTAGCCACTCTTGCAGGGGAAACTGAGCAGCTTTCCCTATTGCACCGCCGAAGAACATGAGGGCTGTAATAAAGAGCATGCCAGACTTTGATAGTTCTGCAAGCCAGTTACTGTCCTCTGCAAGTTCCGTGACGTTTAGAGTGCCAGAATAGATGTATATCAGTAAGATAGACGCAAGTAAAAGAACATCCGCAACACGCAGAACCATGAATGTTTTTAAGCCCATGTGGGCTCTTTCAGGGTCTTTGTGCCAAAAAGCTGCAAGTCCCGTGCAGCAGATTCCAACCATTTCCCACCCAATGAACATGAAGAGGAGATTGTCTGCTATTACTATCACCACATATCCGCCTATGAAAAGTTGTATGAGAAACCAGAATCTAGCCAAACTCGGCTCTTCCTGCATGTAAGCCACAGAGAAGACCGTAACCAAGAGTCCTATGCAAGTAACGACACACGCCATAAGCACGCTCAACGGATCAATCAAAACTCCCAACTCTGGGTAAAGCCACGGAATTCTCAAATCGTCGATCTGTCCGGTAAGAATGTATGGAACCATCGAAAAGGAGAAAAAGGCGCTCGCCCCGATGGACAACATGGCCAAGTACCCGCTGAATCTTCGACGAATCTCGCCTAGAAGCGGTGTGAGTGCAGATCCTATGATTGGGAGGATCCAGCAAAGCCATGGCGCATAGGGAAGCAAGCATTCTTCCTCCAGCAATATCAGTCTGCGTATTTCAACAAGTTCGACTTAAGACTTTCTAGACTAGCAAAGTTTCTCTAACTGCAGACCGCATGGATGCAATTGCATTATTGCACATCTTCGGTTCATCTTTTCTCAAGCCGCGCAAATAAGAGGCAGGCGTGTTTGCCCAGATAGACAAATCTGTGTAGCTTAGCTTAGAAAAGGAGTGAGTTTTGGCATTAAAATACGTGGCAACGATGGGTGAAAGAATAAGAGTAAGCGCACGCATAGGATTGGGGGGCTTCTAGATGGGCATATTGGATTACGTCAACGCTTTGGGTGAATGGGTCTTATCCAACCTTGATAGAATATTGATTTCGGTTGTTGCGGTCGTTGTTGGATATGTTATTTACAAGGTTATTACCAGAGAAGTCACAAGGCTGAAGGAGCAGAAGAGGCTGGAGGAACACGTTGCTTACACCTTGAATAGGCTATCAAATGGGTCGGAGTTCTTGCAGTTCTCTCCGCCATCTTGGCGACTTTTGGAGTGACTCTGGGTGTGATATCTGGACTTTTAACAATTCTTGGTGGTACCATCATAGGGTTTGCAGCCGTAAACACCATTGGAAACGCCATTGCTGGCTTGATAGTGATGACCAGTAGACCTTTCAGGGTTGGAGACAGAATATTCTTCAACGGTCAGTTCGCGGATGTCATCGCCATCGAATTGATCTACACCAAGATGCAAACCCTTGACAACGTTTTGATCTCCGTTCCAAATCAGGAGTTGCTCAAAACACAGATTGATAATTTCGGAAAGAAGACGGTTGTCAGAAGACAATTGATAGTCACGCTAGGATATGAATACGACAGCCAAAATGTGGAAAAAGTGCTGCTAGAGGCCGCTCGAAAGGTTCCCAGAGTTTTAGAGGAACCCAAACCATACGTTCGAATAACAAGGTTTCTGGACTACGCCGTTGAATACACTCTCTACGTGTTCATAAGAGACGTAAAAAGACTACGAGAAATAGACGCAGAGCTTCACAAAGCCGTCCTCGAAATCTGCAAAACACACAAAATAGATATAAGCACGCCCTTACTGCTCCGACAAATCCAAGACTGAACCAGCAATATACTTGAGAAGCAACGTGCTACAAAACATTTCGGAAGGTGTAATCGTGGAAAAGAAGGGGGCTGGAACGAGTACCAAATATGTTGTCACTACATCGTTCTTGGCGGGGTTAACTATCTTTCTCACATTAGTTACGGTTCATTTTATTGCAGATGTGTTCGAGTATGGATTAATCTTAGCCTCTTTAGGAGCTACTGCTTTCTTGGTTTTTGTTTATCCAGAGCAAGATGTTTCTCGGCATAAGAACATAGTGGCGGGTACGCTCTTTCGTCTCTGAGTGGTGGTCTAGCACATCTACTTCTATCCGATTTTCTACCATCAGCTGCGGCTCTATCGGTCGGTTTGAGCATCTTTCTAATGTTACTTCTCAAATTTGAACATCCTCCAGCCTCAGGCATAGCTTTGTCTTTCGCGCTATATTCCCTCTCCCTCCGAGAAGTTGTCTCCGTTATGGTGGGCATAGCCACGTTCTTAGTAATGACTAAACTACTCAGGGAAACAACCGAAAGAATTAGAAAGATGGGTTCAAACGTTCGTATTTGACACCAATTGGCAAAGGATATGGCTCGATCATCGGCAACACGACTAATTAGCCTGCTCGATTTGTAAGGGATCCCAGCAACTAATGCGTGCACTTGGGTGTTTAGATTCTTTGCATAAATGGAAGGGAATCATCTTCTCTATGTTAATGCCATTCTTGAAACATGCTCCGCCATTCCCTCTGCTTGGTGAGGTTGGCGAGAGCCTCGGCGTAGATTTTCACCTTCAATGATTCAACATCTCCCCGGGCCATGTCTTTCATGTGCTTTTGTCCGACGATCTTAAGTTGTTTCAACATTGCTATTGCCAATCTTTCAAGATTTCTCGATGAAACCTCAGACACGTGATGATATAGTTGGAAGACACTAAACATCCCCCTTAGATGTTCTATCTGTGTCCGAATAAAATATCTTTTGACGTCCTCTGGCATGTAGGCAGGGTCAATGATGAGTAAACCTGCTATGGGAGCGTAATATTTCTGTAGGATGCCGTGTTTCTCAGCCTCAACCTTGCTTATGCTTATGAGCTCTGCGTCCTTAAGTAGGCGTAGGTGATAGCCGACGGCTGCCCTTGTCAGGCCCAGTTGTTCAGAGAGTTGAGTTTCAGTCATCGGACATTTGCTTAGTAAGCGTAGGATTTCGGTCCGCGTGAAATCGGCGAGTAATCTGATGGTGTCAGGGCTATCCACGATATAGACCGCTTTCTTGGGTTTCGACGTGCCTTACGGTCCTCCTCTGAGCATGCAAGACTCAATTACCCTCTCAAATATTTAATTGTCATGGGCCGCTTATAGGGTTAAAACGGTATAAATAATTAAAACGCTAATAACATTTAAATAATTAGCATCAGATGACTTGTCACATTTGTAGGAGTGTTCTCATTGGTCACTGAGGCGACAGTTGCAGGTGTAGCTCTCGTTCTGGGAATTGTGCTTATGACTTTCTCCAGCGACAAGGCAGTTGTCCATTCGGTAAAAATCGCTTCAGCATTAAGGATTTCTCCGCTCATGATCGGTCTCATACTAGTGTCGCTAGGCACAGATTTGCCAGAGATTGCCAACTCGATCGCTTCATCTGCGTTAGGTCACGGGGATATAAACGTAGGGGACTCTCTCGGATCTGTTTTGACCCAAATGAGTCTCGTGTTCGGGCTTATTCCCTTCTTAGGCGGAATCTTCAGGGTGAAGAGAAAAGAAATAGTGGTCATCGGAGTCTGCGAGGTCTTGGCACTAATAATTGCGGTGTCAGTAGTCGAGAAGGGGTATATTTCGAGAATGAACGCCCTCTTTTTGGTGGCGAGTTGGCCAATTTTTCTGCTCTTAACGAGAAGCGCCACGGCAAGGAATGCTCAGGAAAAAGAGCATTTTGTAGGACGCAACGATGAAAGCCATCTTCATCACCTTCGCCACTGGGCGATAGCCATTTTGGGCTTCATTGGCGTTGCGATCGGAGCCTACGTTGTGATACAATCAGTAATTACACTGTCAGCAGCCTTTCACATTTCCGAGTATCTTCTTAGCTTTTTCTTGGTCGCTATCGGGACATCTCTCCCAGAAGTCGCAATCGACTTGACAGCAGTTCGCAAGAAACAGTACGAGCTTGCGATAGGAGACGCTATAGGAAGCTGTATCGCCGACGCCAGTTTTGCTATCGGAATAGGACCCCTCCTAATGGGGAAGATCAACGTATCTGGGGGGCTTGCTATTATCACAGGGTCGTATGCGATACTTGTTTGCATCGTAATTGTATCAACGCTTGCATTGAGAGGAAAGATCGACAAGAAGGCTGGAACTCTGTTCCTCGTTCTTTACTTGCTTTCCTACACGATTCTGCGCGTAATCTAGAATACACGCAAAAGACTGATTTTTGGCAACACGGCAACGTCACCTGTGGACGTATGCATTCGTTTATTCTTTGGCTAATAGTATCAGTCCGCAGAAGATGTTTATTGCTCCGAGAAAGCCTAGGGCACCGAGGAAAAAGGGACTAGACAATAACAGCTTAGATGAGATCATGATGCTGTATATGGAGAGTACACAAAAAAAAGCGCCAACAATGATCATCACTAGAGACAAATACTTGCCTATTCTCACAGATACCTTAGAGACATCTAACGCCTCCACCCCTGTGGTGTCTCTTAGAAGGGCTTCTTCTCTAGGTCTGAGGGCAGGTGGGGCAACCACGATTTCCCTTCTTTTTCTTTTCTTTGGCACTTCGTTCACGAAAATATATTCACGGAGAGATGACTAAAAAATCTTAGGTGTCCGCACAGTGACGTTTAGGATGCCCGCAAGAATGGAGACTACACTGAAAAAGATCAAGACATAGAGAGAAGCCGGGGACAACGTGATTGCCACGAAGCCTGTCTCAATGAGACAGATCAGTAGGGCGGTTGAAATCCCCATACCCAAGCTCATTCCACCCATAGCGATCCTCAAACGATAGCGTCCGACCATCCTTAGATAATAGGTCAACAGCACCAACACCATTAGCCCGAGACCGGACATCAGTGCGCTTATCGCGTAGAAGTTCTCGATCAAGATCGGAGAGACGAGGAGCACGACAGACATGACGACTCCAGCGATGGGAGTGAAGGGATACAAAGGAGCCTTAAAGGCTCTCTTCAGGTACGGCTTCTTCTTTCTGAGCTTCATGAGGGAAAGGTTAACCAAGGCAAAGACCAGAATGGATCCGAAGCTTGCTGCGTAGCCGAGGAACTCCATAACCCCAACAACACTCATGAATATTATGAAGAGTGCCCCTACAATTGTTGCAATATAAGGTGTTCCGTAACGCCGATGAACCGATAGCAAAATCTTGGGAAGGTATCCGTCTCTACTCATCCCTCGAGCGATGCTTGATTGAACAGCTATGGATGTCCCTAAAGCAGATAAACTTGCAACCATCCCAGCGATCGCAAATAGAACGCCCCCATATGCAGGCATGATATTTTCAGCCGCAATGTTAAGGAAAGGATCATCGTGGTGTTCCAGTGGGACGACTCCGACCGCCACGTAGGCAACACTCAAGTAGAGAGGCACAATCAACAACGCCGATAAAATCGTCGCCTTAGGAACATTCTTCCCGGGGTCTTTAATCTGGGCAGCACCTGCCACAAGAGCTCTCATTCCGAAAAACATGGGAAACATATATGCAGCCGCAGCGAAGACTCCCGACAAGTCTTTAGGCGTAGGTTTAGGAATCACATCAGGCAGAGTTAGTCCTTGCCACAGTCCGCTGACAAGAAAAATGGCGAACAAAGCTAAGAACGTGATGACTATCATCGGTCCAGCTTTTTTTACTCCTTTAACGTCTAGTGCCGCTAGAATGATGATCACGGCTATGGCTATCAGTGGCGTCTGGGCTGAAACGAATCCTGCAACTGGAAGGGTAAATCTTTCAAGGAGGTATGAGAGTTGTTGAGCGAATACCAGAGCAGCTAAGGCCGCGCCGAACACGCTTGCCAGCCATCTTAGACAGCCAGACACGAAAGCAATAAGACCCCCGTAAGCAGCCTTTGTGTACGTGTATTCGCCGCCAACCTCGGGAATAGCAGCACTGAGTTCACAATAGCTAAACATGACCACCAAGTTCACGAATCCGCCTAGTAAGAGTGCCAAGATCATGCTCGGCCCAGCTAAACTGAAGTAAGCGTAATCCATCAGGACGAAAATCTCGAATCCGATAGCTCCGCTTAAGCCCATCATCACCGCGTCGAAAAGTCCGAGTTCCCTCTCCATCTTCAAATGTTGTAGCTCTCCTCTATAACGACTCCAACCCCTCGGCTAAAAGGAATAAACCACCTATGATCGAAGAAAAACCGAAAATTATGAGGATCAGCATGTAGAGAGGAAGAACCCCCTCAGAGACTTCTAGTATTTCTCGCAGGCCAAGAAAGTTGACGTGAAGGAAGTAAGAAAAGGCAACCGCTAGGGCGCCTAATGTACCTTGCACTGTACCAACAATAGCTGCAAGGATTCGCCTGACTTTTTCAATGCCAATTCGCATGTACCTCACCGATGCCTAAGAATTATTCCTGCAATTACATCGAGGACTCCAATTGCCAGTAAGACTCCGAGAAAAAGCGTTCGATAATTCACGCTTTCAAGCATCTTTTCAAGTGCGCTGACATCAATGATTCGGGCAAGGACCAAGCCGAGTATGCCAATTGTAGTGGCACCCACGAGAATCAGGAAACCGCCGATAGCCACTGCTACCTTGGCCAACCTTCGTGAACTTATGGATAACACCATCCACAGCCACTCGGATGGGAATCTATTTACATCTATCCATGATATAAATTTGCCCACATTCTGATTGCATGAGTCCAGAACGGCTTGTCTATTGCAGTAGATGTTTTCAGTAGCAAACTCCAACTACTTGGCGTAGGCTATCTCGTCCACGGCTTCCGGATTTCTGAGCGTGGAAAGGTCTCCTAGGGGCTCTCCAAGCACTCGAGCTCTTACAACCCTTCTCATTATCTTCCCGCTTCTGGTCTTGGGAACGTCTCCGACGAACCAGACTTCGTCAGGTCTAGCTAGCTTGCCCATCTCGTGAGCTACATGCTCTCTCAACTCACTTCGCAGCTCATCGGTTGGCTCCACTCCTTCTCTTAAGACAACGAAGGCTACGATTGACTCTCCCTTTATCTCGTGTGGCTTCCCGATCACAACAGCCTCAGCTACCTTTTCATGGCTAACCAAGGCTGATTCAACCTCGTAGTTGCCTATCCTGTGTCCTGCAACCTTCAGTATGTCATCTGCTCTCCCTTGAATCCAGAAGTAGCCGTCTTCGTCTTTTCTAGCCTTGTCCCCAGTAAGGTACATATGTGGAAGCTTGCTCCAGTAGGTCTTCACGTACCTTTCTGGGGCCTTGTAGAGACCTCTCAACATTGCTGGCCACGGGGTAAGAAGATAAAGATCGCCACCGCCTTTCTCAACGGGCTTGCCCTCCTCGCTATATATGTCGGCTGTGAAGCCTGGGAGGGGCTTTGTCGCTGATCCAGGTTTTAGTGGTGTGATGGGTAACGGTGATATGACGAATGATCCTGTCTCGGTTTGCCACCAAGTGTCCATTATTTGGCAACGCCCTCTACCTATGTGCTTATAGTACCACATCCACGCCTCTGGGTTGATGGTCTCCCCAACCGTTCCTAGTAATCTTAGAGATGAGAGATTGTGGGTTTGTGCCCATTTTTCTCCATATCTCATGTGCATTCTGATGGCGGTTGGGGAGGTGTAGAAGATGGTTACGCCATAGTCTTCAACCATCCTCCACCATCGATCTGGTTTGGGATAGTCGGGTGCGCCCTCATAGATGACTGAGGTTGCTCCTAGGATTAATGGAGCGTATACAATGTAGCTGTGTCCGGTAACCCATCCTATGTCTGCAGCACACCAGTACACATCTTCGTCCTTTATGTCGAAGACCCATTTCAGCGTTAGAGCGGTGCCGACAGCGTATCCTCCGTGGGCACAGACGACTCCCTTTGGCTCTCCGGTTGTGCCCGAGGTGTATAGGATGTAGAGAGTGTCGTTAGCATCCAGTTTTTCGGTTTCGCACTCAGGTGACTGCCCCTCGGTGAGGGCGTGCCACCAGCGGTCTCTCTCTTCTCTCCAGTGAATCTCTTCTCCAGTACGTTTGTATACGATCACATTCTCGACGGAGGGCACATTCCTGACGGCTTCGTCTGCTTGCTCTTTCAGCGAAACGGTCTTTCCGCGTCTGTAGAAGCTGTCGCAGGTGATCAGCACTTTTGCTCCCGAATCCACTATTCTTTTTTGTAGGCCTCCAACGCTGAACCCTGAGAAGACAACGCTGTGGATGGCTCCGATCTTTGCGCATGCCAGCATTGAGATGGGGAGTTCTGGGATCATTGGGAGATAGATTCCGACTCTGTCGCCCTTCTTGACGCCGATGCTTTTCAGTCCGTTGGCTAGCTTGTTGACTTCTACGTAGAGGTCTCGATATGTGAACTTCCTGACGTCTCCTGGCTCGCCCTCAAAGATGTAGGCAAGCTTGTTTTTTCTGTAGGTTTTCACGTGTTTGTCGAGGGCGTCGTGTGCGATGTTGTAATTTGCGCCTAGAAACCATTTGGCATAAGGTTCCTTCCACTCCAGGACTTTTTTGGGCGGAGTGTACCATTCGACAACGTCCTTCGAGACCTCGCCCCAGAACCACTCCAGATCTTCCGCTTTCTTAAGCAGTTCATCGTAGCTTTTTATTCCGTGGTCATCCATCCATCTCTTTACATTAGTCTGTTTGACAAATTCTTCTGGTGGTCTGAATACTCTCTTTTCTTTGAGAAGTACGTCTATGGCCAAGCTTTCTGCCAACTTTGCCCCGACCTAGTGATTCTTTTAAAGCGCTTTCGTAGACATAAAAAGATTACTTTCATTTCTAAAAGGGACACTCTACTCCACTGAGTCTCACTCTCTACACGGGAAAGATTGTTTTCCCATAGATTTCATTTACAACTTCAGCAGTTGCCAAGTAGATTGCGCTGAATCCGCAAAAGATTCCTTCATATCCTGCGACCGTTGTTATGATGTTACCTACAACGTCATTCATGCCTGTGACGACTTCGCCTATAGCTAGTAAAGAGAACAACAGAGTCAACGTTACGAAAACGAGCTGAAGTGTTCTGTTTACCTTAAATGTGGAGATGGTCATGAGTGCCGTGAATAAGCCCCATACTGTCAGATACGCAGCCACAGCATTTGGGGATGGAGCCTCAAACCATCCTAAAACAGGAAAGATTTTGATGGCGACAAGGGAAATCCAGAACAGCCCGAAGGAACTAAACGCAGTTGTGCCCAACGTGTTTCCCCTCTTTATCTCCCACATCCCAGCGAAGATCTGGGCCAGTCCTCCATAAAAAATTCCCATGGACAATATGACTCCCATTCCTGATCTGTCAATCAACCCTGCGTTGTGCAGGTTCAGCAGCACCGTGGTCATTCCGAAACCCATCAACCCAAGTGGGGCGGGATTTGCGAGTTTGTTATTCATAACTTTCGTCTCCTGTGTGCTTTTGAGGAAAGATTGCGTAGCTGTTAGAAGATATATCTCTTGTGTTGTACTTTGTTAGTAGCGTGTAAATTGCAGATTGAACCAGCTTGAAACGTATGAATGCTTATGGATAGTATCTTCTCACTGTGCGGGGGAAGGGGATGGTCTCCATTATGTTTTCTAGGTTGAGCATCCAAGCAAGCAGCCGCTCAACACCCAATCCGAAACCTGCGTGTGGAACCGTTCCGTATCTTCTGAGATCAATATACCAATCGTAATCCTCTCTTCTCAGGCCAAACTCTTCTATCCTCTCAACCAATTCCTTTTCGTCGTCGACTCTAGCCCCTCCCGTTGTGAGTTCGCCTATTCTTGGGACAATGAGGTCCACTGACATTGCGAGTTTCGGGTTTTCTCTATAGGTCTTGCAGTAGAACGCCTTTATCTCCTTTGGATAAGCGTAGACGAATAGAGGCCCACCGAACTCTTTCGCCAACGCTTTCTCCTCGTTGAAGCCGAAATCTTCCCCCCATTTCATTTTGAAGCCTGCTTTCTTAAGCTTCTCGATGGCTTCATCATAGGTTATCCTAGTGAAGGGGAGCTCTATCTTCGCTAATCTTTGTGGGTTCACTTTCAAGGCTTTGAGCTCCTTCCTGCATTTTTCTGCAACTTTCTTGCACACATAGCTGACAAGGTTCTCTTCCAAAGACATCATGTCATCCATCGTTGCGAAAGCTTGTTCCGCCTCAACATGCCAATACTCCGTGAGATGCCTTATCGTTCTGCTCTTCTCAGCCCTAAAAGACGGCGCTACGCAGTAAACCTTCTCCAGCGAGTATATCTGAGCCTCAAGGTGCAGCTGAGCGCTCTGGGTGAGGTAGAGGTCTCTATCGAAATATTTCAGTCCGAAGAGTGTGGCTCCACCTTCGCAGGCGCTCGATATGAACATCGGTGGCGAGACTTCTATGAAACCGAGGTCTCTGAAGAAATCGTCTATGAACCTCAGCGTGTCGCTTCTTACCTTCATAATTGTGGTTAGTTTTCTGCTTCTGAGCCAAAGATGGCGAACATTCCGCAAGAACTCCGTACTCTGATCTTGGGTTATTGGAAATGTTTCAGCCAACCCGATGATTCTTAACTCATCAGCTGATAGTTCATAACCGCTTGGGGCACGTTCGTCTCTTTTTACGGTTCCACGCATTGTGACAGAGGACTCTATGGTTACTCTTTCAGCGTCAGCCCATGCAGGACTTCCTGTCTTAACAGTACATTGAATGATGCCAGTAGGATCTCTTAGAACGATGAAGATAGTTTTCTTGCTCTCCCTCTTCCGGTAAACCCACCCTCTAACGTTGATACGCTTACTCGTGCAGCAGCCATCTAGGATGTCTTCGATGTAAGTAAAAGACGTAGCCATCCTCTATCACTCTAGAACTTGCACACCCAAACCTAGACTACTAGCTCTCTTATTTCTCATTTTCCCCGTACATCTGTCCTGGTGCCAGATATTTCGGAAATCTACTCCTCAAAGCCAAGCGAGCACTGTAGCAGAGGTGACATTCATCCACATAACTGTCTTCATGTGGCACATCGTATTTTCTGACTAGGGCTGCAGGTCCTCCTTCTATGAGTGGTCCACAGACAGGATGTGAAGATGGATCGTAGGACTTGATGAGCTTGGAAAGAGGTTCTTCCTTATAGTTTCCCGCAGTGATGCCTTGACATAGGTGGATGAAACCGAAGGGGTCGATGTGCACACGATTCGGGTTTTGCAGGTCCTCGTGGCGGCATTCCCGAAATTCTGTCCAAGGCTTCCTCGGCAATCCCTCCACCAGCTTTTCCACGGCGCGACCTCTGAACATAACCTCTCCCCCAGTCACTAGTTCCCCTTTTAGACCAGCTCTTTCGCTAACGGTAGGCGTTGGCTCTTCAATCGTGATAGAGCCGATGGGTAGGCCAAGTCTCTTCGCCGCTTCGGTTGCATATTTAGGATACTCTCTTTCCTCCTCATCTTGATGGAAAGCGTCTTCGCTGATGCTGATGTCTGAAATTCTCAGCTTTGAGATTGGTGTAAGCCATTCTACGGCATCTTCTATGGAGGTGGCCCAGTAGGGGTCTGTGACGATTCCTGTCTTGAATCCCATGTCATTAGCTATCTTTATCCCTCTCAACATTATTGGGTAATAGAGAAAGGGTTCACCGCCCTCAAAGAATATCCATTCCACACTTCCCGCCTTCTTCGCCTCGCTGCATATTTCTTTGACGTCTGTAATCGTCATTACTCCTTTAGCGCGGGGGCCTCCGAAGAGAAAGCAGTGATCGCACTCATGGATACATTTGTAGGTGAGAAGAAGATGAAGCCCTGAGATTCCCATAACAATACCTCAATCCATGATAGCTTGCAATTCAAAATAAACCTTTAGAAATCTGAAACTAAGATCGGTGCAGAATTTAGGATTACCGGGCTCATGGAAACTTCGGTCTTATGGCTTTGGCCGTGCACGCGTCTATGCATTTCAGGCAGTATATGCATTCTGGATCAGTGAACTTCTCCCAGGGCAACTCAAGGATGCGTACCTTCATCGGGCAAACCTCCACACATCTGCGGCAACCGTTCTTAGTGCACTTCACAGGTTCCCTCTTCAAACCGAGAAAACTGAAGTGGTTTAGTATGGCTAGCAATGCTCCGTGGGGGCATGCATATTTACACCAGCTTCTTGGGACATACACTGCCAGAACCAAGAACACTCCCATTATGAAGAAGCGAGTCCAGAGTAGGGGTGATGCCAGCAGGCTTTCAACTGCCACCCCATACCATGCCTTCAAAATGATTCTAGGCAGAATAGCGAAGAGCGTGTCAGATGGACTTAAGGCGTTGAATGGTGCAGGAGCGAAGATGCCCAGTGCACTTTCATAGCTCCTTCCTACACCCATGGCTAACGAAGCGGCGAGGGTTCCACTGACAAACAACGTTGCTCCCAAGAAGAAGTATTTGACATTAAGCATGGTCTGATGGGTTCTCAAAGAAACCTGCATATGCTCTCCTTTGATGTACGCCAACAAGTCCTGAACGAAGCCGAACGGACAGATCCAACCGCAGAGAGACCGCCCCAAAACAACAGCCACCAACAAGAATGAAGCCAGTGGAACCCATGGAAACAGCGTTTCGTAGAGCATCTGTTGAAGCACCGTAAA
>JBHIEV010000017.1:0-23319 GCA_046760805.1 Bathyarchaeia archaeon | reverse complement strand
CTCGAACTTTTCCAATTCTGTGTGGGGAATTGCCACGATACGTCTTCTATGTCGAGTGAATTTCTGTTTTACTCGTATCTTAACAAATAGACCGGCTCATCTCTGAGAAGCCATAGAAGCTCTCGGTACGTTTCCACGGCTTTCTCTCGCCTTTTTCCTTTCAGGCGGGGTATCTGTTCTTCTAGTAATTTCAACTTCTCTGGGGTCTTCATTTCGAACTCTTTCTTGTGCTCTCCTAGATATCTCTTATATCGTAATAAGTAATAAACCTTTTCGTCTCTCTGTTCAACAAGTATGCAAACAACTTGCGAAGAGTCTTCATTGCTTATATATCATACTTCGCCAATTCTATCTTTAAGAGTGTGAAAAATGGATATAGCATCTATTTCAGCAGTAGCAGCTGCAGTGGGTGTGATCGTCGGTGTTGTCTTCACTGTATTAGAAGTTAGAAATCTGGTTAAAGCCAGAAAAACAGACCTTACAATGAGATTGGCTTCGGCTTGGCATACTGGAGGACTTATGGAAAAATGGCTGAAGGTCATGAATTTGGAATTTAAGGATTACTCTGACTTTGAAAAAAGATATGGTGCACCACATTCCGACAACCCAGAATACGTAGCTCTCTATGTAGTTCTTGAGCACTTTGAAGTGCAAGGGTATCTTCTACACAAAGAAATGATAGACTTTGATCTGGCTGAAATCTCCCCAGTTAGTAGCACATGGAGAAAGACAAAGCCCATAATAGAGGGGTTTAGAGAACAGCGTAACGAACCCCGGTTGCTTGAGTGGTTTGAATACCTCTACAATGAAATGCAGAGAAGAGAGCGACAGACAGCAACAATCCAGTAGAGCACCTTTCCCTTTTTTGTGTTGTTGTCCGGTGTTCGCCTTCCTAAGGAGGAAACTGCGAACTCTACATTAGGCGCCCTGTGATTAGGAGGAGCATGACGTTGATATAGATGATGGCAAGGCTTATGACGATGGATTTGTCGAGGCGTATGCCTTTGCCGAAGCAGTAGGCGGATGAGAGTAAGAGTATGGTCCAGATTTGTAGGATTAGGAGGAGGTATCTGGAGGTCTCTGGGGGGATGAAGAGTTGGAGGTAGGGGAATATGGCTAGGGGAAGGGCGGAGATGCCGAGGCAGGTGAGGAGTTGGAAGTTGCCGCTGGTGCGCCTGTAGAGTAGATAGATTAGAAGGTTTGAAAGGAGGTATAAGCCGATCCAGTTTGTGAGGAAGAGGATTACGATTGTATCGAATTGGTAGGCTGAGAAGGGGAAGTAGAAGAAGAGGAAGGGGTCGAGGTTTGCGAGGGCGGAGCCAACTGCGCCTATGACGAGGATGAGAAGGGAGAGAGGCAACAGCCTCTCTGGCCTGGTGGTTTTGGTGAAGATGGGAGAGAGGAAGAGCCATCTGCCTAAGTGGTGGCTGAAGGCTTTGCCTGCTTCAAGCGTGGGGGGTAGGGTTCCGTTTTTGAGAGTTCTATATAGGAGTTTGCCTCGGTGGTTGAGCATGTACTTTCTGTGTTTGTCTTGCGTTAGGAAGTCTGAGAGCACGTCTAGGTGGTAGTAGACTGTGCCCACGCCGAGCTGGAGGTTTTCCTTGAGGTCTTTGAAACCCATCTTACCCTGCTCACCTAAAAGAGTCACTATCTTGCGCCGTGCAGGATCTTTCAGCAACGCATAGTATCTAGAGGTATCCTCCATAGGACGCTACCGCCTTTCCTTAACAATATGTGAATACTTATGTTTTAAGGGGAGGCAATGAGTGCGTTGTGCACTTGGAGCTACAGTTAGCGTGCAAATATGCCACAAACTATAAATTCAAACAGCCCTAAACTCTTCAACATTTGTGGATTCTGCATGACAAGGGTTTTCTATGTTCAGATTGAAAGATGGTCAGGGGAAGATTAGAGTGAGCTTAGCAGTAGCGTTTATCTTATGCTTACTGGCCTTGGTCGGCGTTCTGCTGTATCCAACTATGGCGCGGCAAAATGAAGTTTCACAGTATGAACAAGAAGTCATACGAGAACCCAGATCACCAGTTGTTGTTACAGTAGTCGGAGCAGTTTTGACCGTGCTAACTAATGCACTACATAGCTTAAGTAGTCTGGGTCAAACTTTCAATTCACTTGTTTCCAAACTCCCAATTCCGGATGAGCTTAAAGAATTCCTCAAGTTCTATGGTGAAGAGCTTTTTGAAACAATCGACAAAGAAGAATTGAAAGAACTCAAGAGAACACCTATTGTCACAAGGAACGAGCTGAAAACAGTTGGAATCTCAGTTGCAATCATGACTATTGTTTTGGGTTTTGTGGAAGTGAACGGTTTCCCCTACTTTCTGAACCTATCGTTGTTAGGCCTAGTCATTCCTTCCGTATTTCTCTCGGTGTGCATTGTAATTGCTGTTAAACTACTTTCTGAGTTTTTCCATAGACAGACGTTTCAAGTCTATAGAAGGTTGAAACTTTGGAACTACGGACTCGCAGCATTCTTTATTTCGGGTTTTGTGTTCTTGTTCCCCTTCTCTTCTCCCTTGATTACGAGATACCAAAGTGGCGAGATTTCTGACGAAAGAAAAGCACAAGTTGCCCTGTCAAAAATGCTGATGCTTCTCACACTAGCAATCCCATTTTCAATGCTTCTTGTGCTGGGCTCTGCCCCCGCTCGTTTCATTGGTGACGCGGGATTGCTGTTGATCTTCATGTTGGTCTGCTACTCACTTGTACCGCTGAAGCCCCTTCCAGGAAAAGTTATCTTCAACCATAGAGAAGACGTTTCATTAATTGCATTTGTATCGACAGCCTTCCTTTTCTACAGCTACACAGTAGGCTTATTGCCTATCGCAACGTACTTGGTTGCTGGTGTAATTTCAGCATTTCTTGTAATAGTCACTCTAAGTGAACGAGCACGATTAATGCTGAAAAGACACATTTCCAGAATTGCGTGTCAACTCCAGCAAAGATTCAAGCGGGTCTACGACAAAGTTGCGCAAAGAATGCTTAGTTAACTCCTCAAATCCATAACTGCTTTGTGACATTAAGGGTTAATATTCAAAGGCTAGAATAATAGATTACAGAAGCCTTCGCCTTGTTTCTAAGAGGATAATTTCTGGAAAAAATGAGTTCTATCAGGTTCATACAAAATAATGGGGCGGGCTCATGTGCGTAAGGCTTCTCCTCAGCCTTCCAAAACTACCGAAATAAGAATTCTTTCAAACGGCCAAAGGAGCAACGATAAATCCTTACCTAGGCACAAGGTTACCAGGAAACATGAAGGGCTCTATCAAGTCATAAGGATTTGGGGTCTAATCTTTTTAGCCAAGCTATCTTGTCAAAATCCTTGTCTACGGAAATAATCTCAGCGACTCCAGCCTTCTTCATAACAGCTGCATGAACACAATCATATGGGCTTATTCTGAACTCATCAAAAATCCCAGTAGCAACTCTAACATCCATGGAATCAACCTCAAAGACACGCATGTCTAAAGAGAAGACAGCGTCAACAACATCCTTCACTTCGTCGCCTAGCCCGTATTTGTTCAAAGCATTCGCCAACTCAACCACGACTAAGGTTGAGGCAACTGCTTCTAATTCACCCCGCCCTATTCTGCGCAAAATCCCAGCACAGGCTTTACCATATTCCCGATCCAGAATCTTTGCATAGAAGAAAACATTGCTGTCAACGAAGTAGACTGCCAAGACGCTACCTCATCTCAGCCTTCTCCTCAAGTTCCTCCACAGGAACATGGCGAACAGAAGGAGTCTCACCAATCAATACTTTCAGTGGTTCCTTCATCCTCCGAAATCTCCTGACAAGAATCTCCTCATCACTAACACTTTCCACCAGGACAACTTCTCCAGGCTTTACTCCAGTCTTCTCTCGCACCTCCTTCGGGATAGTGACTTGAAACTTACTAGTAACCTTCGTTTTAGCCATATCTACCACCTACAGAATGATTGGAATACGTGCATATAAGTATACCGTATACCCGTCAACCGTCTAGGACGAAGAAGATATTTCAGACTCTTCATGAAACTACTGCTTTCACATACTTAAGCGACTTCGACCCCGAGCTAGTGTCTCTATCCTTGTCAGCCCTCTCTGAGCTGATCCATTAACTGTGCACCCCGATCCACACACCACCTAACAAACCTCGAACAAACCTTATCATACACCCTCTGAGAACGATAGCTCAGACGATCCTCCTTAACCCGCATATCCAACCCAATCAGATCCCTGCAAAAACTAGAACCAAACTTCCCCTCAAAATCCTCAATCAACCGTTCAACCATATCGTAAACCTTGTACTTAGTGTCGAAATCCTCAGCCTTATCATGCTTAGCCATCAAACCTAAAGCCAACACAACACCACTCAAAGCGCCGCAAGTTCCCCCCTGTCTGCCTATACCTGCACCAAATCCAGTAGCCACACAAGGGATTACACCATCACTACAAGTCTTACCCAACTTCTCCATCCTCCTAGAGAGAACAGTCAAAACGGCCTCAGCACAATTGAAACCCGAACCACACAACCTAACAGCCCAATCAGCCTCATTAACAACACTGCTCTCCAAACTCAGTCACCACCCAAACCATGAGATGTAAAGAAAATAAATACTTTGCTCGACGTACCCCGCTTAGATGAACTACACCTCCTCTACCACATACATTTAGCCTAATAGAGAAACGGTGAAAAAAGGAGGGTTTCCTCCTTGCACAAAGAAAGAACTATACACGGACGGAGGCTATTTCAAAACTTTATCCTCGGAAGGAGGCGCCTTGATCAGCCCCTTCTTCATCAACAAATCCGTACTTTCCCTCGTGTTTCTAATCAAAGCTACAGCCCTATCCCACAACTCCTGCCTACTCAACTTCACTCTCGCCACACCATCCCTGATCGACCTCAAAGCACAAGCAACAGCCTCCCTTGGATAGACCTCCCACTCCTCCATCCTGGGCGCGATATCACCCTCATGGATACCTCGCTCCTCGGCAAACCTAGCCAGCTCTGTCCCTGCAGCGATGCACATATCATCAGTAACAGTTCTTGCCCTCACATCCAAAACGCCTCGGAAAATCCCAGGAAAACCTAAAGAATTGTTAATCTGATTCTCAAAGTCCGAACGCCCTGTAGCAACAATTCTAGCACCAGCCTCCTTGGCCTCCCAAGGCCAAATCTCGGGAATCGGATTTGCACACGCAAAGACTATGGAATCCGTCGCCATTCTAGCCACATCCTCTTTCCTGATGGTTCCAGGACCAGGCTCAGACGCAGCTATACAAACATCCGCACCCTCAAAAGCCTCAGACATGCCCCCAGTTCTACCCTCAGCATTCGTCTTCAGACAGAAGTCCCACTTCCACGGATTCTTCGCTTTCTCAGCCTCACAATCCTTCCTGTTCTGATGTAAAATCCCCTTACTATCCACCATAACTATGTTTCCAGGCTTCACACCAGCCCTCATCAAAACAATAGCGGTCCTCGTGTTCGCCGACCCAACGCCGACTATCGTCACCAATGCCTCGCTCATCTTCTTCCCCACAATCTTCAAAGCGTTAATCAGCCCAGCCAGAATAATAGTTGCCGTACCTTGTTGATCATCATGCCAGACCGGAATCTCAAGCCGCTCCCTCAGCTTCTCCAATATGTAAAAGCATTTTGGCTTGCTTATGTCCTCAAGATTGAAGCCGCCGAAAGACGGCTGAAGCCACTCGCAGGCAGTGATGATCTCGTCGGGGTCTTTTGTGCCAAGACAGATTGGAAAGGCGTCAACACCGCCAAGATACTTGAATAATAGAGCCTTTCCCTCCATCACTGGCATACCAGCCTCTGGTCCTATGTCCCCAAGTCCTAGGACACGTGTCCCGTCTGAGATGACCGCCACGTTGTTCCACTTGTTTGTGTGTCTAAAAACCTCTGCTGGCTCTTCCTTGATTCTTCGACATGAAGCTGCCACGCCAGGTGTGTACCAGATCGCGAAGTCCTTAGGACTTCTTATGGCACATTTAGGCATAACTTGAACCTTACCCTCATAGTACGGGTGATAAGCCAACGCAAGTTTGGCTGGTTTTTTCGCCTTTTCTAAGAGCTGTTCTTTCGTCAATTTTTCAGGCATTAGTCATTCCTCTCCCAAATGGAATGCTCTGCTGTGGTTTCCTCCTGATTTAAGGGTTGTGCTCTCCCTGATTACTTGTGTCATCCACCGTGCGCCACGGGAACAAAGACAACTTCATCTCCATGCCCAACCACGGTCTCAACCCCGTCCAAGACTCCTATCTCCTTCCCGTTCACAAGAATTAGAGCATTAGGTTGAGGCTCGCCCAGGACAGGATCAACCAAAGCACTCCCAAACTCGGCTGGAAAAGAAACGACCAATTTCTGCACGATATCCCCAACGGTGGCGCGCTCAGCCAACCCAACTGTAACCTGGCTCTTACCAGAGAGAACACGAAAAACTCCAACAAGCCTCACCGTGACTTCAACCTTCCCCTTCAACATTACAACACCACTATAACCGAAATATCATTAACATTTGTGTCCGTTGGTCCCGTGAAAATGAGGTCACCGAGCTTAGAAAAGAAATCGTAAGAATCGTTCTCAGCCAAGTATCTTTCAGCGTTCAAACTCAGTTTTGATGCGTGTGCCAAGGTTTTTCCATCCACAATGGCTCCAGCAGCGTCTGTGGGACCGTCCACACCGTCAGTGCTCAACGAAGCCACAACCGCCCCATCTACACCTTTAAGTTTTAACGCCGCGGCTAAGGCTATCTCCTGGTTTCTGCCACCCAATCCATCTCCAACAACAGTGACCGTGGTCTCTCCGCCTGCAACCACACCTGCCGGCTTTTGAACGGGATTCCCAGAGGCAACAATCTCACGTGCTATTGACGACAGCATCACTCCGACATGCCTAGCCTCCCCCTCCAAGACCGATGTCAAAAGAACTGTATTCAACCCAGCTGACTTAAACGATTCACGCGCAGCTAAAGTTGCTGAACGATTGTTTCCGACAACCACGTTGTAGACTTTCTTGAATACTTCATCATCAGCCTTCGGAGTTTCTGGAATGGTGCCTCTTTCTCCATCTGACAAGACTTTTTGGACTGATGCTGGAACTTTATCCCACAGGCTGTATTTTTTCAAAACTTTGACGGCGTCGCTGAAGGTTGTCGAGTCTGGAACAGTTGGGCCTGAAGCGATGAAATCCAGTGGGTCGCCGACAACATCTGAGAGAATGAGGTTTAGAATTGTTGCTGGATAAGCCTTCTTCGCGAGCCAGCCTCCCTTGAAGTCTGAGATATGCTTTCTGACGGTGTTGATCTCGTTTATTGTCGCACCACATTTGAGCAAATCCTCTGTAATCTTTCTCTTGCCGACAATCGAGATTTCACCGCGAGGCAAAGGCATGAGGCTTGAACCCCCACCCGAGATCAAGCAAATGACCAACCCACCTTTTTTCGCTTGCTCCACCATCTCTAGCATGCCGCGTGCCCCTTTTACGCCTGCATGATCTGGAATCGGATGGCTTGCCTCATGAAGCCTTATAATCTCTGTTTTGTGCTTGCTGCCGTATGGAACGTTTACAAGCCCATCTACCACAAATCTGCCCAGAATTTTTTCTAGGGCTTCAGCCATCGAGCCGCTTGCCTTTCCCCCTCCTACAACGTAGATCTTCCGAAACTTCTTCAAATCAAAGGAGTATCTGTTGACTTTGAGCGTGGAGTTCTTTAGCGAAAGCTTTGATTTTATGATTTGCTTGGGATCGGCAGCGTTTAAGGCGGATTCGAGGCTTCTTAGGGCAAGTGTCCTAGCTTTTCGATTGGGTTGTGTTTCGCCGTTTTTGATGAGTTGTTCTTTGTTATCTATTGTTATCATTCAACTGACCCAACACAGTTTTCCTGAACGTTTGTGCGTAAGTGTAATAAGTTGATGGTAATAAAGAGTTGCGCGGATTTCCAGTTGGTGAGTTGCATGGCAAAACCCAAAGTTTATGTTACCCGAGAGATTCCAGAAAGAGGTCTAAAGATGATAAAGGAGCGCTTTGACGCTGAGGTTTGGCCTAACTATGCTCCACCGCCGAAAAGAGTCATAGTTCAGAGGGTTAAGGACGCTGACGCGCTTGCTTCCCTCTTGTCCGACAAGATAGACGCAGAAGTCTTTGACGCTGCGCCCAAACTAAAGATTGTTTCTCAGCTAGCTGTGGGCTTCGACAACATAGATGTGAAAGAAGCAACAAAAAGAGGCATATGCGTAACGAACACGCCAGGCGTGCTGACTGAAACCACAGCAGACTTTGCATGGACCTTGCTGATGGCTGTTGCGAGACGTGTTGTTGAAGCCGACAAATATGTCCGCACAGGACAGTGGAAGGTTGGCTGGCACCCCAACATGCTGCCAGGCAAAGATGTCTACGGAGCAACAATAGGCATCGTTGGAGCTGGGAGAATAGGGCAAGCAGTAGCGAGAAGAGCCAAAGGCTTCAACATGAGAATACTCTACTATGATGTTATTCCCCGACCAGAACTGGAGAGAGAATTGAATGCAAAACGTGTGGATTTGGACATGCTCCTAAGAGAATCAGACTTCGTAAGCGTTCATGTTCCATTACTGAAGGAAACGTATCACCTAATGAATGAGGAGAGGCTTAGGCTCATGAAAAAGACGGCTTACCTAATAAACAATTCAAGGGGACCAGTTGTAGATGAAAAAGCCCTTTACAGAGCGTTAAAAGAAAGAAGGATTGCGGGCGCCGCGCTGGACGTTTTCGAACAAGAACCAACACCCATAGATAATCCGTTGCTTACGCTTGACAATTTAGTTGTTGCTCCGCACATTTCAAGTGCAAGCTACGAAACACGTTCAAGAATGGCTGAAATGGTTGCAGAAAACCTGATAGCCTTCTTTGAAGGAAGAAAGCCGCCAAACTTGGTCAACCCGGACGCCTTGAAAGTGCGATCCTCACCAAAACGTTCCTAGAACGTACGTTCAAACATGACAGCAACTATTAAATATCGCCTTCTTTACTTTCACCTTCCACTTAAGGTGATGCAATTGAATCTAATCTTTGCGAAGAGAATGGAAAGTCTAGGAACAGAAACAGCATTTGAAGTGCTTGCGAAAGCGAAGGCTCTTGAGAGACAGGGAAAGGAAATTGTACATTTAGAGATAGGGGAACCCGACTTTGACACACCCAAAAACATTAAAGAAGCAGCTGTGAAGGCGCTCTATGCTGGTTATACACATTACGTTCCAGCCGCAGGAATCCCGGAACTGAGGGAAACCGTTGCAGAACACATCTCCAAGACTAGAAATATAGATGTTGATTCCGAAGAGGTTGTTGTAACGCCCGGTGCAAAACCGATAATGTTCTTCAGCATTTTAGCATTGATTAACCCAGGCGACGAAGTTCTGAATATGAACCCTGGCTTTCCTATCTATGAATCTGTGATAAATTTCGTTGGAGCGAAGCAGGTGCTGATACCGCTTAAGGAAGAGAACGATTTCAGGTTTGATCCAGAGTACGTCAAAGAAAAGATAACAGAGAAGACTAGGCTGATCGTTCTGAACTCGCCAGAGAACCCGACTGGTGGCGTTTTGACAAGAGGAGACCTGAAAGCTGTAGCTGAGTGCATCGCAGACAGAAACGACGTTTTTGTGATATCAGACGAAGTTTACAGCAGAATACTCTACGAGGGCAAACATGAAAGCATCGCTTCACTTCCAGGAATGAAGGAAAAGACTATTTTGCTGGACGGTTTTTCGAAGACCTACGCCATGACTGGCTGGAGACTTGGATATGGTGTGATGCGAAAGGATTTGGCACAGAAGGTCACCCAGCTGATGATCAATTCAAACTCTTGCACTTGTGCCTTTGTTCAGAAGGCGGGCGTTGAAGCTTTAAAGGGACCACAAGATGAGCCGGCGAGGATGGTGGCAGAATTTAAAAAGAGGAGAGAAGTCATAGTTTCGGGCCTAAACAAGATCGAGGGCATAACTTGTAGAAAACCTCGTGGAGCGTTCTATGTGTTTCCAAATATAACTGGGACGGGAATGAACTGTCGAGAACTGTCGGATTATCTTCTCAACAATGCGGGTGTGGCGGTGTTGTCTGGAACTGCCTTCGGACAGTATGGGGAAGGCTACCTTCGTCTGTCCTTCGCGAATTCTGTTGAAAATATCGAGAAAGCCCTAAACCGCATGGCTGAAGCCCTTGAAAAGTCATGATCAGCGACGGTAAGGCTGCTTGAATTTTGGATGTACGAAGCAAAAGCTCAACGATAAATTCGACTAGGCCGATTCGCCCGTAAATAGCCTAACCACATCAGACGCTAACTCGATAACAAAGCCAGCCTCTTCCATAGCCTCTTCACTGCTTGAATCAGGTGACTGCGCAATTCTCTGCACCATTCTTTCAATTTCAACAAGAAAGCTCAAGATCGGATCGCTGATACGCCTCTCATGCAGGTTCTCTTGGACAATAGCTCCGACAAAGGTGGGTTCACCTAGGCTGTAATAGATGGCTCCTTGCGCCTTCCTCAGAGCCTCCAGAACAAATCTGGGCGCCATATAAGGCGTCTTTTGAGCGGCAATCAGTTCTGCCCTCGCCTCCCTCAGATAGCGTAGAGCCCATCCCTTATGGCAACCGTTCACAATTGGCACTTGATTCTCCTCCAACCGATACTCTTCAACTCGGATTCATGATAAGATATTTTCGAAGTGTTATTCGGTTTCTTCTGGCTCTGAGGCTTGAGCGGCTTCTGCCGGGCTTGATAATCGAGTTATGTAGCCTGCTATCCTGTTTCTTATTTTTGCCGAGGAAACGGTGGTGAAAGACTCGACGAGTCTCTTGTTGTTCTCGAAGTCAGCACTGAATTTGTCTGGGTACCGCTCCATCAGTTCTTGGGCTACCCGTTTTATCAGTTCTGTTCGTACCTTGCCCAAGCCTTCACTTGCCCTCCAAGTCTTGAGATGTTTCGTCGCTTCATAACGGTTCGCTTCTTTTATGGGTTACTCTTTACATTTATGAATATGTTGCTTCAAACAGGTGTCACTCCGAAGAAAGCGATGAAGTTGTGAAAGATTTGATCAGCCACATCGTTTTCATCCATATCTTTCAACTCTGCTATAGCTTCCACGATCATCGGAATGAGAGAAGGCGTGGTCATCCTACCGCTAAATGGACCCCGATAACGGATTGGGCCGTCAGTTTCAGTTAACAGGTTTGTCAAAGGAACACGCCGCACAACCTCTCTGATTCCCTTAGAGAAGACAGCTGGCGGACCTTCAGTGATATAATAGCTGTGATCTATGATCCGAGGCAACAGACTCCTCGGGCGGCTAAACCAGTGGAGAAGAACCTTCTTTACATTGTATGATGGGAGTAGATCGAGGATTTGAGGGGTCGTTCCTCTCGAATGAATGATTACAGGCAGCGACATCTTCTCAGAGGCGTGAAGCATCTCGTCAAAAACCTCCTGCTGAAGCTCTCTAGTCTTCCCATTTCTAGCGTATTTGTGGTCTAGGCCTATCTCACCCACAGCAACTATCTTCCCTTCATGCTTGTTATGTTGCAAAATCAAGTCAACCGTGTTTTGGACCTCATCTTGTGACAGCGTCTTAACATTCCACGGGTGTATACCCAAAGCGGCAAAGATGAATTCTGGGTTCTCGTCGGCCAGTTGAAGACTGAGGAGGCTGGACTTGAGGTTCATGGAGTTGGAGACGAGGGCGACAACATTCGATTGCCTCGCGTCTTTGATTATCTCTCCAACCTTTCCCTCATACTCTGGATCAGAGAGGTGGATGTGGGCATCAATAAATTTCATAGCTATCTCCAATCGATTCGTACTACTAGGAGAGCCTTCGCTTTATAGCTTCCTTTTCCCAGCGGGAAATACCTAATCGAATGGTGACTGCAATTTCGCAGATTTGAGCCGATGCCTACAAAGAGGCATAGAATCGCCTAGGAATGAGAAAGAGGTAGGATGAGATTAATTTCCGATGATAAACACATATCGCCACTTATTGTGTGCGTTAAGGTTAAATAGTGGCTGAAAGAAAAAAAGAGGCTGTGGTGGAGGCTTTATGGCAAATCCCGAGTTATCGATAGCACCTATGCATCGAATATGCAAGAAGGCAGGGGCAGAGAGGGTAAGTGAGTCAGCCGCGAAAGAGTTGGCGAAGGCGCTTGAGGATGTCGGCACGAAAATCGCCAAAGAAGCCATTGACTATGCTATGCACGCTGGAAGAAAAACAGTTCAGGGCAAGGATATAGAGATAGCTTCGAGGAAGATCCTAGGCAAATAAGGCGTCTTTATCCCCTTTTATTCCGTGCTTTTGACGAGCTCTTTGTTAGTAGAAGCCCTATGGTTATTGTCTGTAGCCAAATCGTGGGACATTCTCCCTGCAAGAATACTCCCCCTGGCGGGAACTGCTCACTGAAAAGTTTATTTTCTCGGGAAAAAAGTCAGAATATCCCGAGAAAACATTGGAAAAATCCACTGAAAAAAAATGATTTCTTGTTTTCACTGAAAACATCTAATTGACATGTGCACGTATAGTTTATGTCAAACCAAGAGAACGATTTTTGGGCGGAATTGGGGAAAAAGATGAAGACTGCATATGACAAATGGCTAGCTAGAATTGACGAAGAACTTGAAGATCCAGTAAAAGGGCCGATACTGCGTGAAAAACTCATAAAGTTCATTCACCACGGGGTGAAACCGGCGACGGCTAATGGTGCGATTGCTAGACAATCAACAACAGCAACAGATGTCAGGCGTCAACGTCTGCAGCGATGGATGCACACACGCAGAAGGATTGAAGTCACCATCACATTGCCAAAGTACCTTCTTCAATCGATCAACGGACTTGCAGAGGCAGTCGAGAAGACGAGGAGTGAAGTAATCAAGGCTTTCGCGGAGTACTGTTTGGACCACGAGGATATAATAGACGAGCTTTTTCCTCGCAAGAAAGAGGATGAAAACCTAGAAGCTCAAGAATGATATAGATGATATAGTCACACGCGAGTTGATTCGTGTTGCTCATGCAATAGCACTGTCAAGTTTGGAACAACGAGAATAAGTTTCCATCTCTTGTTACGTCCTTCGACTATCAAAGGTGCTCTGGAAGCAAATCCCAGAAAAATTCTTTGAAGTGGCAAAACAGGGATTTCGTGTTCAGCAAGACTCATCAGGAGACATCAACTTCACCATGAGGGCGAAAAGAAAGTTTAAGAAGGCCAAAATAAAAAAAGGGATCGAGAGGATGAGGAGGAGAAGAATTGAGTAAATGGAAAATCATCGCCCTTATTTTGGTTATAATTGGCTTGGGTTGGTTCTTATATGGTTTGTTTTATACGGTTGGTTTTATTGAATACAGTTTATCTGGGATCTCGGGTTGGATTATTATTTTCGGTGCTCCAGGCTCTTTGCTATCATATATCGGCTATCGATGCATGAAGAAACATCGAGTTTCGGTGGAAGGCATCAGGACACGTAAAGAAAAAAGTGTTCAACTTTCGGCTGGTTTGCTTCTCCTTTCAATTGGTTTAACAATCTCCTACGTTCTTGTCTCTTCTCCATTATCTGAAGAGCCAGAACCGCCACTCCCCCAAGGGCTTCCTAACGATGTCTTGCATGCAAACTTGCTACATACAAATATATACGGGGAGATTACTGTTCGTGTTGAAGAACAAGCCTTTGTGACTCCCTGCGGTTACAATGCCACATTAGACGGAGATTTCCCTGTGAAATCGGGTGTTCCCAACCCGAGCATATTTCATCATACTGCCAGATTAGAAGTGTTTTTTCCAGAGATGACTTCTTTTACTGGGCGATGGAGCGGATCGGAAGCGGAATTAATGTTAAAGGACCCGATTAACACCACCTTTGTAGCAGATACTCACTCCAGTTCCTGGGGCGAAATTTTGTACGGTGACGACGAGTACATCACCCCTTATTTAGAAGTGACCAACTTCCTTATAGATAGAAACTATTGTGGCCAATGGATTGAAGCTGAAGCTACGATGGATGTGTTTTTTCCAAGGTCGGTTGGCGTTGGACAATTTGTTAACGAAAAAAAGCACTTGTCACGCAATTTTAAGTTCCTTGTTGTATTACCCAAGGAGTACCTAATGTTAAGTGAGCATGAGTACTGGGAAGGGGGGATAGACCGTAGAAACCCAGTAGGCGAACTCGCGCTCTCTTTGGCTTTATTGGCTTTACCCTTCATCTCTTTAGGAGCCTATAATATATACAAAGCGGTTACAAGCTAGCTACTCAAACACAGATAGATGTATGTGTTAACTTCAAATTTAAGTCTACATAGTTTCTAAACGCATTATTTCGTCTGCATGCATGCATTACGATAATGAACATCTGGGTTAAATAACTAAAGTTCAATTAGTCTATGCGAGCAGTGACTACTATGAGAAAGCTTGATCGTTTTACATTAATCGGCGGCATCTTGATGGTTGTTTCACCTTTTCTTCCTTTTTGGGCTGGTGCTTCCGTCATTGGCGGAGTGTACGATATGTGGGTTGGTGCGCCATCCGTAAATTACTATGGATTATCAGATTTTGGTCCGAATGTAACAGTGGACATGGGCTGGACGACATGGATTGACGTGATAATGCTTACTCTGGGTGTAGCCTTGATATTTGCAGCAGGCATCACCGGGATTTTCAAGAGTACAATAGGAGGATTTTTCGGAGCAGTTAGTTGTGTGATGATACTTTTCAGTTTTATCGGCTTCCCTCAGATCACGTATTTTTGGGTTTGGGCTCTCATGGGACCCGCCTTCTTTTTGATGTGCATAGGTGTTGTGATTTGTTTGCTCTCTCTGCGTCGATCCAGAATTCGATTTTTATTGACACAAGGCAAACGAGTTTTCATTCTTCCAGTTGTGGTAATCTTGTTGGCATCTTTGCTTATAGTCTCCGTGCATGTTCAGACCGTTGTTATGGAGAATGAGATAAACTATTTTGATGATAATCTCAACAATTTTCTGCTTGGTAAGTCGAATATCGAAGATAGGCGAACATTCCTCCTGAGCTTAGATAACTTCATTCAAGAGCGATATCGAGAACTTCCAAGGTTTGTTGAATACTCCAGTGCAGTAGGGCATGGACTAGGATGGGGAAACTTCCAAGGGTGGAGCTTGGTTCGACTTATAAGAGCGAGAGTTCAAAGCATGCTAAGGGAAATTAACGAGACTACAGTCGACTCAGGAGCAATCGTTTGGCGGATATACAATGAAGGCTTTATCGTTAAGACACGTAACTTGACTCTTGGATTCGACATAGCCTGCACATGGCTATGCCCGGAAATTGCTGGAATAGCTGATCATGCAGATCTTCTCTTCATGTCACATCGTCACGGCGACCATGCAGACATAGAGGGTTTGAAGAGAGCGTCGTTACGGGGAGTGAAGACTGTAATTCCAGAGCCAGATCTTGAAGAACCGGCATGGTATGTCACACAGCTTCAGCAGAATGCTTCTCAACTTGTTCCTGCGTCGGTAGAGCAGCCGATTAATGTCTCTGGAGTGCAGGTAAGAGCATTCTTAACCCCTCACGGAATCACAAACTATGCCTACCTTGTAGAACTTCCCGACGGTCTAAGAATTCTTCACACTGGAGATACAGAGCATTTCTCAGATCTGACATGGATAGATGATCTAGCCAACGAACAACAGATTGACATAGCCTTCCTAAAAGCTGGTTCCCTCACAGACATTCCGCGAGAAGCAATAAAGATACCAATACTTGCAAGGAGACATGAAAAATTGCCTCTTGGCAGGCCCTTTTCGGAAACTGCTTTGAAGCCGAAAATAATAGTGCCGATGCATGAGAACGAGTTGGGTCACGGCTTCGCATGGATCTCAACCTCCAATTTACATCTTGCTTATCAACAATTGGACGAGCTAAACAGTTCAACTACGCAAATTGTAGTTCTTGCTTGGGGTCAAAGTATATTCCTATAACGGTAGTATGCGCGAACGCCTTGGTGCGTGTTGGTTCCGTTGGAAAACAAAAGATGACATTGGCATGCTAGCGAATGTGGGAAAGTGTTATCAGCGGATAAAGAGCTATTTTGTTGGTAGAAGATGGTTGGGGTGTCTGGAAGAAATCGGATACTATCGCGGCTGTTATTATTCACTATCGAATTCGTGATTGGAATGTTAGTGGTATCTAGCGTCTTCCTACCGTGGGCAAAGGCTGAACGTGGGTTTCGCGATTGGAGACCAACAATAAGATACATAAGTGGATGGGAGATGGCAACGGAAGATGTTAGAATTAAAGAAATCACAGTCTATAGATCAGAACTGCCGGTCATCACATTGTTTGGCGGTTTTCTAATATTAATTGGTGCCATTTGTGGGCTTGCAAGGTCCAAGTTTTCTGGCGTACTAATTCTAATGGGAGGAATATTTGCGATGGTCGGTGCCATTCCTTCCATCAAGGTTCAGAGACTCATCGCAGATGCATGGGGCGGATACGAGTTTGTAAATGTCTCATATGGATGGATGATATCTCTTTTTGGAGGCATCTTAGGCGCTGTTATCGGGCCAATTGGAATTATGGCTAGTGTTGCTCCAAGTAGAACAATAAAAGAAATCTTTGTGCCTCAAAGTAGCATTCAAGAATTGAGGAACAAAGTGTTGAGATGGTTGAAAGATGAGAAGATAAAAGTCGTGGAAGAAAGAGAGGATTTCATCAAAGGACGGCTTGGAACGCCTGGTGGGTTAGGATTAACTGGTCCCAAGTACTTTGAGATATCCTTCAAACCAACTCAAAACGGAGTTGTTGTTCATACAGAAGGATATGTTGGTATCTATGGTGTAAGCGAACAAAGTTTGTCGCCGAGAGCAATAATGGGCGCAATACCTAGAAGGAAAGGATGGAAGTTAATCGAGAATTTATGGAACAGATTAAGCGCGCCAACACAAAAAGTTTGCCCATCATGCGGATTCGAAAACCCTTCATACGCTGAGAACTTCTGCATAAAATGTGGTTCGAAACTCAGTACTAGTTGATTGATAATGGTAGATAAGAAAACATCTGTTGAGAAAATGTTTGTTTGGAAAGTTCGATTTACGTCTGCACTGATAGGATTAACCCTAGTGTTCCTAGCCGGAAATTATCTCATGGGCGTTGGGCGTATCTTGGCGGATGTCGTGGGAGCTGTTATGGTAATAGGGATGTTAGGTTTTTTTGCAGGGATGGTTGCAATGCACGAACAGGTCGCCAAAAGTATATTGAGTGGGGCATCTGTAGGTTTTCTGGCTGGCTTTTTTGAGTCATCGATGCTGTTCTATGTGCTAGAGATTGAAGTCGTGTGGATTGGATATACTTGGCTTGAATCTGTAGTAATAGACATGACTACCTTAGCAGTTGGTGGGATGATGGGTAGTCTAACTGCTACGCTCATAGGAAAATATGCTGTTGCACAAAACAAGAAACACTTGGAAGTTGCAGGTCTCTATGAAGAAGGACTCAGTGTTGACCAATTAGCGGAACGTATTGAACGAGGGTGGAAAAACCCTGAATACCATATTCAACAAATTAAAAAGCAAATCAAGCAGCATGATGAAGAGAAGAAACGCTATGGCTACTGTCGAACTTGTCAAATAGCAAAACTGGAGGAAGCACGCCATCGAGAAATAGAAGTTTTTCAATGCCCTGAATGTGGATTCAAGAACCCGCTCTATGCAGAAAATTTCTGCATTAAATGTGGTGCCGAGTTGGACAAAGATTGAATATGCACATGAAAAGGTATAAGTTGAGATGTTCATCTGTTGTTACAGTTTACACTGTTGCAACTCTGGTCTTGTTTTCCGGCTTCATATCTGCTGGAGCCAGCACCCGTGCCGAAGGGAATACTTCTGAGTGGCATGTTTCTTGGTGGAACTTTACTGGCTGGAAACAGTGGGGGGCTGAAATTGGAGAATCTACTTTTCCAGCGATTTTTGACTATAATTGGAAGGATGGCCCTGTCTTCAGCGGATACAGCGACCAAATAGGTTTCAAAGCAACTATGGAAATTTACGTAAACAAAGCTGATCCCATTTTCTTTGAAATTGGAAGTGACGACAGTTCTAAGCTTTTCATTGATGGCGAGGTGGTGATAGACAACTGGGAAGGAGGAATATACAGAACAAAGAGTACCACCGTGAATCTTGCAACTGGAAAACACTTCTTGGACTTATGGTATTTTGAAGGACCAGGATGGGCAAGAGTCTCTTTCAAATGTGACACGGATATTCTTGTAGGGTATAAAGCAGAGTCATTCATACTTCCTTGGGTGCTTTTGCTCGTAGCCGGCGTTGGAATTGGAGGAATTGCAACTGTAACAGTCGCAGTATTCTTGTCAAGGAGAAAGAAACCAAGCGTTCCCATATCAAGTCCACCAGTTCATCCACCTAAAGAACCTCAGTTCTTTCCAGTTGTGTCACAGACATGTCCTAGTTGCGGAGTGGAAATTAAGTCGGAGATGGATTACTGTCACCGATGTGGAAAAAAACTACGAGTGCCTACATATCTTGGTGCTGACAAAACTTCTGAGATTCCAAAAGTCGTTCGACCAAAGGAGGTTCAGATTGAAAAAACCGGCGAGTTGCCATCAATTAACTTGATAAAGGCTGTTATACACGGCTCTGCAATGAAAGGTGCAGCAACTTCGTTGCTTTTTTGGGGAATTATCAACTTGGGTGCATGGATTCTTCTAGGAGGTGAAGATCGGAACTTTCTCCTAACATTGAGAAATCCTGGGTTTGAAATATATCTTCTAGTCTACAGCGGAGCGATAATTGGCTCTCTCATGTTGATGTTTTCACTTGTGGGGTTTCTTGCAAAACATCCTAGTGTAGTTCTCTTAGATGGATTGTCTCTTCTAGGAGTCGGCGTCTGGAATATAACTAGTGATTTCCTAGCTCTTATAGTACTGAAACCATACGGATATACAATCGAATTTGGATCATTCTCTTCACTATGGATCTTCCTTGGGCTTCTTCAGACAATCTGGGGAAGTAGACAAATTAGGCGTTTCTCCAAACTTGAATCAAGACAGGGCGAAATTGATGAAACGCAAAGGAAGCAAGCAAAGCAAGCGCTCGAACGTTTTGTCAAGAAGGACCCTGCACCTGAAGCTGGACGAATAAAACTATCAATACGGAGTACAGGCGCGTTCTCAAGTGGAGAAAAACATTACTCAGCACAGTTGTTGCCTGAACAGGCTGTTTGTGTTGAGAAGGGGCTAGGCGACTTTTTCGTGATTGACAAGAAGACAGCTCCTCAGTGGGAATGGAAAGTTGACAGGACTGTGGAACTCTTTGATGATGCAGGCAAGAAAAGGAAGGTTTCCTTCAAGGAGCCCTCTCTTAAAGCCTTCATGGATTGGACATCGCTTTTCTCGGAGATTAATGGAGAACCTGTTATTTTATGGAGTCTTTGCAGTCTCAAACACACTGTAGTATACCATGTACATTTTCTTTTCTTGACAAAATCAAACCTGATAATTAGAACGCCCCACAAACCTAAGCAAGCCATTAAAGTTCCTCTAGCATCCATTACAAACTTTGAGATCATCAAAAAATTCGGCAGAGCAAGAACCCTTTCCATAAACACCCACCAAAAGCAGTACAGATTTATCAACATTGAAAACATGGAAGAATGGATCGCCAAGTTAAATCAGTTAATCAATTCCAAGTGATTTTGATACACGCGCTCGTTCTCTATCAACCCACAAATCGCTCGGCTAGTATTCCCTTGGCAATAGGCGCGCACGTTCCTTAACTACATTCTGTATTCTCAACGCACGTTTTTGTCTGTGGGTATCGAGGAAGTTCAACATTTCCTTAGAGATCATGAAATGGAGCTTTTGATCTGGCTTGATTTTGGTTTTCTTCCCTTCTTTTTCCAACTCTGAAAAGTTGCGCTTTGCGATTACCCATAATGACAATGCATGATCGATCTGGATGTCATCCATCAATTCTGGTTCTATTAGCCACAAGTTTACCCTGCCATGCTTTTCCAAGTATGGTGGTGCAGGTGTATCTTGAAAGACACCGGATAGTAAAGTCGGCATTCCAATAAGGTGATGGATCTGTCCATCTCTTAATGACTGCAGCCATACTACAGAAATATGATCTGGAGTAGTTCCTCCAATGAAAATGTAATTCCTTTTCAACCCTTTTGAAGAAAAAACACGTGCACAAAGCCTTGAAATCCGTGAACTCGGAGTCAGATCCAAGTTAAAGGTGTTATCGCCTTTTCCTTCCTCATGAATCAAGGAGCATACCTCGCCCAAAGTATTTACAACCCTTGGCTTACACATGTTAGGACCTAGCGACAAGATTTTTCACCTCGGTTTTTCGCTTAAACATATCACCCAATCCCGAAGACCTGTTACGAGTTATAACGGCTGATAACCTGCTTCAACAAACTGTCCCCTCAAAGGTAGTCTAGTGAAATCTAATGAAACTCCTGATATAAAGCGTTCACCAAATTTCGCGAGTCCTAGAGCTCTTGACTTCTTCCCAAACACTCTTCTAAGATGTGGACATGTGCCAATATTAATACTTGATAACTTGATGCAGAACAATCTCGCTTCCGGAAGAATGTCACCTTGAAACAAAACCGACCCCGCAACTTTTTGAAGATCTATGCATTTCAAGAATTGTCGAAGAGCTACGTCAGCATAGTTTCCACCATGCTTTTCCAATTGAACGATTTCGAAACAGACACCCAAATCTGATTCTGCAAGACATGAAACGCTGCTAAAAATATGACTAAATTCAGTTTCATATGGTGGATATTCTTTTCGTAATGCTGAACAAGATACATTGATTAAGCGGTAAACAGATTTTCCCTTGTAATAATCATCTCTCAAGATGTGAAGCTCGTTTAGTCTAAACTCTAGGTTGCCCATTTTTCTTTCATAATACGAAACTTCAGCGTTTTTGGCTCCTGGAACCTTCGTTTGTTCATTTTTGAATAGATGAAGATTGTTTTTCTTTAGAAACTGTGGGGCGGAATAATATTGCGTAAGAATTGATAAGCCAGTTGACTTTCCCAAGTTTTCCTCCGGATAAAACCAGTCTGTCTTTTGAATCGTCAAAGCGCAAGAAGCATACGTTTTTGTGCGATCTTTCTCTTTGTAGAAATCAGCTGGAGTAGCGATGAGTTCTTCATGATTTAGGCTCGTAATACCCCAGTTTCTCGGTAGTTCCAAAAAAATATTAAAGCCTGGCACAACAATTTTCCTATCTTTGACGAGCTTTGTAGTTTTTTCTTCCATTAATCGATCCAGAATACCCAAGACTTGTCCTCAATATGACTTGGTTCAAGGATTTTTATGATTTGTGGCATAATCTTCGATACAATCATCTTCTCAAACTGTGTTCAGCACCACCCACAATTCAAAACGTAATTCTTCGCCATATCACAGAAAAACCCTTCAACCAAGCGAGAAATGTTTATATTTTAGTGGAAAATTGCAGTAGGTAGACCGATATTTCATCCTGAGAGGAGATTTGTATGGCGTATTTGACTACACAAGCGGGACAACCAGTTCTCATCTTAAAAGAAGGAACCGCCCGCAGACGAGGGAAAGATGCCCAAAGAAACAACTTCATGGCAGCCCGAATCATATCAGAGGTTCTTAGAACAACCCTTGGCCCCCGTGGCATGGACAAGATGCTCATAGACAGCTTGGGAGACATCACAATAACTAACGACGGAGCAGCTATCCTGGATGAAATCGACGTTGAACACCCAGCAGCGAAGATGATGGTTGAAGTTGCAAAGACACAAGACGACATGGTTGGCGACGGAACCACAACTGCTGTGATACTAGCAGGAGAATTCCTGCGAAGAGCCGAAGAGCTACTAAATCAAAACATACACCCAACTGTCATTGTAAGCGGATACAGAAAAGCATGCCAGAAAGCCGTGGAAGCCCTCAACAAGGTAGGAATCGCAGTGGACCTCGAAGATCGGGAAACCCTGAAGAAGGTTGCAGTAACCGCTATGACAAGCAAGGCTGTTGGCACTGCAAGGGACCATCTGGCAGAGATAGCGATTGATGCTGTGAAACAGATAGCTGAGGAGAGGGGTGGGAGAAGAATCGCAGACATCGACAACGTCCAGATCATAAAGAAGGAGGGAAAGAGCTTACTTGACACAGAACTTGTCAGGGGCATAATCGTCGACAAGGAGGTTGTTCATCCAGGCATGCCAAAGAAGATCGAAAATGCAAAAGTGGCTCTTCTCGACTGCCCGCTGGAGGTTGAGAAGACGGAGTTCAACGCCGAGATCAGGATAAAAGACCCCACGCAAATGAAAGCCTTCCTAGACAAGGAAACCCGAATGCTGAAGGACATGGTTAAGAAGATTAAAGCTTCAGGCGCCAATGTGCTGCTCTGTCAAAAGGGAATCGACGATGTGGCTCAGCATTTCTTGGCGAAGAATGGAATCCTCGCCGCTAGAAGAGTTAAACAGTCCGATATGGAGAAGCTCGCCAGGGCTACTGGAGGAAAACTCATCACAAACCTAGACGATTTGAAGTCTAAAGACCTCGGCCAAGCAGGACAGGTAGAAGAACGTAAGGTCGGCGACGACAAGATGATCTTCGTGGAAAAATGTAAGCATCCCCGCTCAGTCACGATTCTGATCCGCGCAGGCTTGGAAAGAATGGTTGACGAGGCTGAGAGAGCGATGCACGACGCCTTGTCCGTCGTTGCAGACGTTGTTGAACACAACAAGATCGTTGCGGGTGGAGGAGCGATAGAGTCGGAGATAGCTAAGGTGATCCGCCCATACGCTACAAAGGTTGGCGGAAGAGAGCAACTCGCCATAGAAGCCTTTGCAGACTCGATAGAGATAGTGCCCAGAACCCTGGCTGAGAACGCAGGCCTCGAGCCCATCGACATACTCGTCGCGTTGAGATCGGCCCACGAAAAGCCCAAAGGCTATTTGATGGGTGTCGACGTCTTCACAGGCAAAATCCTCAATATGCATGATAAAGGAGTCATTGAACCCCTCCGCGTCAAGGAGCAGGCAGTGAAATCTGCAACAGAATCGGCCTCCATGATCCTCAGAATCGACGATGTGATAGCGGCGACAAAGCCCAAGGAAGAAAAGGGACCAGGGGAAATGCCTGAAGAGGAAGAATACTAGAAAGACCAAAAGTCTCTTTTCTTATTTTTCCCTATTCTTTTCTTAAGCTAAGAATTTAAGAATTAGAAGCATTAGTTAGTCATAACGCTCCGGTAGTATAGTCCGGTTAAGTATGACGGCCTCTCGAGCCGCCGACCCG